>JAFOND010000186.1 GCA_017418645.1 Lachnospiraceae bacterium
CGGAAGATACCGTAACGAGTCTTCGCTCTGCACCGCTGTTTGCAGGCAGTGTATTCGGCTCCACACCCGTGAGGCGTGATGAAAAGCGTCGTGGCAGAAAAGACGAACCGGTTCCGGAAACGGCCTCATATAATATGGCCGCTGCGGAACCCTGTGCAATGGCTGCGGCAGCACCGATGAAATCCGATTCCCTGGAGGATGTCCTCAAAGGGATGTATACGGATTCCTTCGAAAAGCATCTTCAGCAGCTGATAAATAAAAAAGGCCTGAAGAATTCGGAAGTGTATGCAGCCGCGAACATTTCAAAGCAATACTTCTCAAAACTTCTGAAGGGGCAGGTCAAACCTTCTAAGGAAAAGGTGCTTGCGCTGGCTGTCGGGCTGAGACTAAATCTTGACGAAACAACGGACTTCCTTCGGATCGCGGGATATGCCTTTTCTCCCATATCGCAGACGGATGCCGTGGTGGAATATTTCATAGAACATAAGGACTACAGCGTGATGAAGATAGACATCGTCCTCTTCGATTACGGGCTGGATCCGCTGTCAAATTCATAGATTATAAAGGTCGCCTCCGGGTTGACCTTTTTTTATTTCCGACCGTGTATTATAAGGCCACAACAAAGAAATCCAATCAATATAGAAACGGAGGAAATGAATTATGGGAAAAGGAACAGAGATAGTTTATATTCTTGACAGAAGCGGATCAATGAGCGGGCTGGAATCGGACACCATCGGAGGATTCAATTCCATGATGGAAAAGCAGAAGAAAACGGGAGAAAAGGCATATGTCTCCACGGTACTGTTTGACGATGTGTGCGAAGTTCTTCATGACAGGATTGACATCGAAAAGGTAGAAAAGATGACGGACAGCCAGTACTATGTTCGCGGATGCACGGCGCTTCTCGATGCAGTCGGCGGTGCGATACATCACATCGGAAACATACATAAATATGCGAGGGAGGAAGATCGCCCGGAGAAGACCATCTTTGTGATAACAACGGACGGAATGGAAAACGCAAGCCGAATTTATTCATACGAGAAGGTTAAGAAGATGATAAAGCGTCAGCAGAAGAAGCATGGATGGGAATTCATATTCATCGGAGCGAACATCGATGCGTGCGCGGAGGCGCAACGCTTTGGAATAAGGAAAGAACGGGCGGTGAACTATGTTCATGATGCCGTCGGCACGGCAACCGTATATAGGAATGTTTCAAAGGCAGTGTGCTGCGCGATGGTTTCCGAAAGCGCAGCGGATATGAGCCGGAACCTTAGCGAAGACGACTGGGACAAGGAAATCAGGATGGACTTTAAGACCCGGGGCGCAAAGCGGGCATAGAGGGAAACAGGCCGCGCGGCAATGAAAGAGGGTAAAAAATGGGAAAAACATTGCTTTTGGGACGCACGGAGATGAGAAAACAAGCCGCGCAGCAATGAAAGAGGGTAAAAAATGTGAAAAACATTGCTTTTGTGGCGCACAGAGATGGGGAAACAGGCCGCGCGGCAATGAAAGAAGACAAAAATGTGGAAAAACATTGCTTTATGGAGTAGTATATACGATATGAGCGAGGAGGCGGCTTATGCATCTTTTTAATCGTATATACAACGAATTGGTTTATGCCGGACTGAGCAAAGAAGATTTTCTGCGGGTAAAGGAGCCGGTTGCGGAGAAAAATCGGAAAACATTAAGATCAGTATCGATCATCGTTGGATTGTACTGGCTTGCAAGTCGGTTTCTTTACGGCGGACCGGAATATGCCTTTTCCCGGATAGTATTTATCCACTCCGCTTTGCTCTGTCTTATCATATTGCTGTGCAGCATATTTCTTGTGAAACGATTTCCGCGGACACTTCTTCCTTTAAGCTGTTGTTTGCTGTTATCTTTCTATGCAACCAGCTTCGCTCTGGCTTTTCTTCAGCCGGATCTTCGAATTGCAACAATGATCGGTGTGGCGATGATCGTACCGAATCTATTTTTACAGAGCCCGATCATAACGATTGCCATTGAGGTGGCCGCTATTGTTTTTTATGCGGTAATGGGAAAGAATATCCTGGATCCGGAAGTCTATTCCTGGGGGATTTCGACCCTGATCATTTTTTTCAGTGTCAGCTTGTTGATAGGGCATTTAACGACAAAATCCGGTTTTGAAAGGTATGTCTATTTGGACGCCGCAGAGAAGCTGGCGGAGATACAAACAAAATACAATGAGGAGCTTCAAAAAGAGGTTGCGGCAAAGACAGAACGTATAGTTACCCTTCATGACCAGTTCGTTATGGGCATGGCGACTATGGTAGAAGGCCGTGACAATTCGACGGGAGGCCATATCCGAAGAACCAGCACGGGCGTAAAAATGCTTGTGGAAGAAATGCAAAAAGACGTCCAGCTTTCGGATTCATTCTGCGAAAAGATCATAAAAGCCGCGCCCATGCATGATCTTGGGAAGATAGCAATTGATGATAATATTCTCCGAAAACCCGGACGGTTCACGCCGGAAGAATTTGAAGTAATGAAGACTCACTCGGCTGAAGGCGCACGTATTGTAAGCGATATATTGAAGGATACCGATGACGAGGAGTTTCGAAAGATTGCCGTCAATGTTGCTCATTATCATCATGAACGTGTGGACGGTTCAGGTTATCCGGACGGGTTAAAGGGAGATGAGATACCTCTGGAGGCGCGTATCATGGCCATTGCGGATGTGTATGATGCACTGGTAAGTAAGCGTGTTTATAAAGAAAGCTACTCCTTTGAGAAAGCCGACCGGATCATCATTGAAGGGATGGGGACACAATTCGATCCCTCCCTGCAACCGTATTATGAAGCAGCAAGACCAAAGCTTGAAGCGTATTATACAAAAGAACGGGAAAAGGAATAAATATATTATGAAACTATCAAAACAAGTAAAAGCATTTGCGGAGGCGGAGCCCTGGCTCGTATCGGTTATGGCCAATACATCTGCACTTTTGTATGAAACGTTGCCGGACGTAAACTGGGTCGGGTTTTACCTTATGAAGGATAATGAACTGCTGATCGGACCGTTTCAGGGAAAGGTGGCATGTATACGGATTCCGGTGGGAAAAGGCGTTTGCGGGACCGCCGTGGAACAGGACCGATTGATCCGTGTGGATAATGTGCATGAATTCCCGGGACATATAGCATGCGACAGCGCATCCGAATCCGAAATAGTGATTCCGATCCATGTTGACGGGAAAGTGGTTGCGGTTCTGGACATCGACAGCCCTATCCCGGCGCGGTTCACCCAAACGGATGAAGAGGAACTTATGGATGTTGTTCGGGTGATAGAAGAGAGGGCGGCATTATGAGTTTTTCGATTGAAACAATCAAGAACCGTCATTCGGTGAGGAATTATAAGCCGGATAAAATCGTACCGGATAAGGTACAGCAGATCAATGAAAAGATCGCAGAACTGAACGCGGAAGGAAATCTGCATTTCCAGCTTATTGAGGATGTGGGAAAGACATACAATAAGCTGGTGAACAGAACCATGGGATTAAGCTCGGCACCGAGCGTGATCGCGTGCGTGGGACCGGACGATGATACGGTGGAGCAGCGTATCGGATATTATGGCGAGAAGCTCGTCCTTTTTGCTCAGGAGATCGGATTAAACACCTGCTGGGCAGGTATCTTTAACAGGAATAATATCGATGCGGAAATAAAAGACGGTGAAAGACTCGTGATCTCTATCGCAATCGGTTACGGAAAAGACAGTGGCAAACCGCGTAAATCCAAAACACCGGAGCAGGTGACAGAAGTAAAGGGCGAAAAGCCGGACTGGTTTGTTAAGGGAGTGGAAATGGCGCTCCTTGCTCCGACGGCCATCAACCAGCAGAAGTTTATGATACGTCTGAATGAAGATGAAACCGTAGACTTCATAGATAAGGGAGGCATGTTCAGCCAGGTTGACCTTGGAATCGTAAAATGCCACTTCGAAATCGGCGCGGGAAAGGAGATATCATGAGCAGATTAAAAGAATTACGGAAATATGTGGATGCGGAGATAAATAAGATGGAGGATCCCGATAAGCGTACCGGTGCGATCGCGCATCTTTATGGTGTATCGCTTGCGGCAACGATGATAGCAAAGAAGCGCGGCCTTGACCCGGAGATCGCATCAATGGCGGCAATGCTTCATGACCTGCATGCTTATAAGACAGGTTCATATGATGATCATGCGCATAAGGGGGCGGATCTTGCAAGAGGGATCCTTGAAGAGTTAAAGCTGACGGATGAGGCGGAAACGGAAATGATCTGCTCCGCAATATATCATCATGATGATAAGCTTGTGGAAGACGCCCCGATGGATGAAGTTCTTAAGGATGCGAATGTTATTCATCACTGCTTTAATGACTTGTCAAAGGATATCAAGGAAAAGGAACAGAAGAGATTCGACAGCCTCTGTGATGAGTTTGGGTGGTGTTAGGCACCACTTTATAACGAAAAACAGCAAAATATGTAAGCTTCGCTTGGTAGACAGGCGGAGCTTACTTTTGAGGATAATAATGCTCCTATAATAGTATTATTCATAAACAGAAGATGGAGAAACAAATGGATCTTACAAAAGATTATTACAGGAACAACGCAGAACAATTTGCAAAAGAAACGGTAGATGCGGACATAGGTGATGTCCGTGAACGCTTCCTTAAACACATACCGGAGGGCGGAACGATTCTCGATTTCGGGTGCGGTTCGGGCCGCGATACAAAAGCATTCAAGGATGCCGGATATGATGTGCATGCAATAGACGGTTCGGAAGAACTTTGCAGGATGGCATCGGAGTATTCCGGAGTGGAAGTAAAATGTATGGACTTCTTTTCGTTTGATGAGGTCGATAAATATAACGGAATATTTGCCTGTGCATCGCTCTTGCATATTCCCCCGGAAAGGCTTCCCGAACTGATCACTAAAATGTTGAAGTCGCTTAAAAAGGGCGGCGTGATATATATGTCTTTTAAATACGGAGATTTTTCGGGAGAGCGTGACGGCCGCCATTTTACGGATCTTGATGAAGAAAGATTCAGAAAAATCCTTTCTTCGGTAAAGGGCGCAAGGATCCTTGAAGAATGGCACTCGGAAGATGTGCGCCGCGGAAAGACTGCAAGTTGGCTGAATGAAATAATAGTGGTATAATCCGTTCTTTGTTGGGTTCTCAAAAAATCAATATATGATGTACAGGCAGATTCATTCCAAACCGAAGATGCATGAACTGTTTGAAAAATGTTACAAGAACAATATGCATTCAATATGGGCGGAACGTGAATTATATTTGCCGGGACATGATTACGAAGAATTTCGGAATATTTTGGATAAGAACATGCACCCGATCTATGACTCCGCGAGAAGGCAGGGTTACGAGGAATGGCAGTGGAGCGGAGTGTAACAAAGAAGGGAAGAAAAATGATTACTACAACAACACCGTCAATTGAAGGTAAAACAATAGTTGAATACAAGGGCATAGTATTTGGAGAGGTTGT
Organism: Lachnospiraceae bacterium; assembly: GCA_017418645.1. Lineage (GTDB taxonomy): Bacteria > Bacillota > Clostridia > Lachnospirales > Lachnospiraceae > FD2005. The sequence continues at coordinate 5,492 of JAFOND010000186.1, forward strand.
GGCCGGAGTAAAC
>JAFOND010000187.1 GCA_017418645.1 Lachnospiraceae bacterium
AAATGATATGACAAAGAAAATAATCGGCAGAGCTGCAGCATCGGTTATAGTGATGACATTGGCGGCGATAACGGGAGTCGCAATGATGGTACTGGCGGGGAACGCCATAAAAGAATAAAGGATATAATTAGGATTATCGGGAAACCGTCCCCCTGATACACTTTTTCCTTGTAAATAAGCCTGTTTCGTGATAGAATTTTTCGGTTAAAGACACACACCGTTAATTGGAGCATAGAAATGAAAAGAGTACTCATCATCACAAAAACAAGAGACCTTGCGGTGCCGCTTGCAAAAGCCCTTGAGGAATGCTTTGCGGTACAGTTTTCATCGGACGATGTTTCCGAAGTTCTTCCGATAATGGAGATCGTAAAACCCAATATCATTATTGCACAGATTAATAAGGATTCGCTTGTCGAGTCTTCATTGTTTTCAACGCTGAGCCTTAAGTATTCCCATATTCCGATTTTTACGATAGCTTCGGAAGAGCATAAAAAGAGATACCTTCGCTATTACAACCTCGATCAGTTCGAGAATTATCCGGATACAACCGACGAGATAACAATTACGGAAGATCTTAAGAAGCGCTTTAAGATAACCTCCGTTCCGACAGACATCGGAGACGAAAAAATGCTTACTTCCGGTTCAAGACGAAAGATTCTTATATGTGACGACAACGCCGCAACCTTAAGAAGCATAAAGTCCATGCTGGATGAGTATTATAACTGCACGATAGTTACATCCGCGGCAAAGATGATGGTTGCGATCGAAAAGAATATGCCGGATCTTATCCTTCTCGATTACGAGATGCCCGTCGTCGACGGAAGGCAGGCGCTTGAAATGATAAGATCTGATGAAGATTATAAAGACATCCCCGTAATCTTTCTTACGGGCGTGAACGACCGGGAGGCGATAGCGTCCGTTGCGGTGCTTAATCCCAACGGATACATTTTAAAACCGCCTGCCAGAGACAAGCTTCATCAGGCGATAGAGAAAGTAATATGGCAACAATAAAAATTAGGAGATAAAAGAAAAAATGGCTAAGGAACTTGAAAAAACGTATAACCCGAAAGACATAGAAGACAGGCTTTACAAAAAATGGGAGGAGAGCGGATACTTTCATGCGGAAGTTGACGAGAGCAAAAAACCCTTTACGATCGTAATGCCTCCGCCAAACATTACGGGACAGCTTCATATGGGACATGCCCTGGACAATACATTGCAGGACATCCTTGTAAGATATAAGAGAATGCAGGGCTACAACGCTCTCTGGCAGCCGGGAACGGATCATGCATCCATCGCGACGGAAGTTAAGGTTATAGAATCCTTAAAGGAACAGGGAATAGAAAAAGCGGATCTCGGACGCGAAGGTTTCCTTGAAAAGTGCTGGGACTGGAGAAAGGAATACGGCGGAAGGATCGTTAAACAGCTCAGGAAGATGGGCTCCTCCGCAGACTGGGAAAGAGAACGTTTTACAATGGACGAAGGTTGCAACGATGCAGTTGAGACCGTCTTCAAAAATCTTTACGAAAAGGGCCTTATTTATAAAGGCAAGAGAATAATAAACTGGTGCCCGGTATGTAAGACATCCATATCCGATGCAGAAGTTGAACACGAGGATCAGCAGGGACACTTCTGGCATATCAATTATCCCATCGCCGGGGAAGAAGGAAAGTTCGTACAGATAGCAACGACTCGTCCGGAGACAATGCTGGGAGATACTGCGCTCGCGGTTAATCCTGAGGATGAAAGATATAAAGATCTTGTGGGAAAGAATGTTATTCTTCCGCTTGTTGAAAAAGAGATTCCCGTTGTTGCGGATGAATATGTTGACATGGAATTCGGTACCGGTGTCGTAAAGATCACGCCGGCCCACGACCCCAACGACTTTGAGGTGGGAAAGAGACATGATCTTCCCGTTATAAACATCTTAAACGACGATGCAACCATTAACGAAAACGGCGGAAAGTATGTTGGTATGGACCGCTATGAGGCAAGAAAACAGATCGTAAAAGATCTTGAAGAAAGAGGCCTCCTTGTTAAGGTTGAAGACCATGAACATGCAGTGGG
>JAFOND010000019.1 GCA_017418645.1 Lachnospiraceae bacterium
AACAAATATTTCGGCGGAGATGTTACCGATAAGGGCGTTTCGGAGCCGGTTGACGACGATCTTAAGGCAGTGGTTACGGCTGCCCGGGACAAGGTTGAAAAGTCCATGGAGACCTATCATGTTTCCGACGCGCTCACATCCGTATTTGATGTGTTCAGAAGACTTAACAAATATATCGATGAGACAGAACCCTGGGTTCTTGCAAAGGATGAGGCAAAGAAGGACAGACTTGCAACGGTGCTTTATAACCTTACGGAAGGTATAAGCATAGGAACAATGCTGCTTAAGGGCTTCCTTCCGGAGACAACGGAAAAGATCCTTGCGCAGCTTAACGCAAAAGAGATCCCGTATGACGAACTTAACACCTTCGGACATTACGAAAACGGAACGCATGTCACACAGAAGCCGGAAATCCTTTTTGCAAGACTTGATGTGGAAGAAGTATTGGCGAAGGTTGCGCCGGAAGGCGAATAAAAAGCCGTAAAACGACAGTACGGAGAAGGACAGGATGATAATAGAAACTCATGCCCATTATGATGACGAGAAGTTCGACGCAGACCGCGCCGGACTTCTTTCGGCACTAAGGGAAAGCAAAATAGAGAAGCTTATAAACGTCGGAGCGTCCTTTAAAGGATGCGAAGATTCGGTAAAGCTTGCGCATGAATATGACTTTATTTATGCGGCCGTGGGAGTTCATCCATCGGATATCGAAGACCTTGAGGCGGCCCCGGAAGAAAGAATGAATTGGCTTCTTGATACAGCAAAGAACGATCCCAAGGTGGTGGCGGTCGGAGAGATCGGACTGGATTATTATTGGGACCGGGAAGAGGAAGTGCAAAAGAAACAGCGCGAGTGGTTTAAAAAACAGCTGGAAATCGCGCGGGAAGCGGATCTTCCCGTCATAATACATTCCCGGGATGCTGCTCAGGATACAATGGAGATAATGAAAGAAGCAAAGGAAAACGGCATCCGCGGCGTGCTCCACTGCTATTCGTATTCGCCGGATCAGGCAAGGGAATATGTAAAGATGGGGTATTACATCGGAGTCGGCGGAGTTGTTACTTTTAAAAACGGAAAGAAACTTCAGCAGACGGTGGCGGAGACCCCGCTGGAACACATCCTTCTTGAAACCGACAGTCCATATCTTTCGCCGGAACCGAACCGCGGCAAACGGAACGATTCCCGCAATCTGCATTACATAGCCGAGAAGATCGCCAAGATCAAGGGCATTACGAAGGAAGAAGTCTGCGAGAGAACAAAAGATAATGCACGGGTTTTGTTTACAAAGCTTTAATAAGCAGGATGACATTGTATGTCTTCAAAGGGGGCTTCAGAAAAAAATTTATTATGGAAAAAACAGAAACACTCTACAACTTAACACATTACAACATCCGCCCGGACAAAAAGTACGGCCAGAACTTCCTTACGGATGATGACATCCTCGACGGGATCGTGGAGGCCGCAGGCGTTACAAAGGACGATACGGTTCTGGAGATCGGACCCGGACTCGGCGCCCTTACAAAGAGACTTTCGAAGGCGGCGGGAAAAGTTGTTGCCGTGGAAATAGACGAAAAGCTGATAATGTTGCTTGAAGAAACCGTCGGAAAAGAAGAAAATGTAACGATAATAAATCAGGATATTTTAAAGACGGATATACGGGAAATTGTGAGCGGGACAAGGGGAAGGCTTAAAGTTGTGGCGAACCTTCCGTATTATATAACAAGTCCCATAGTCGTAAAACTTCTGGAGGAATCCAGAAAAGACGGAGAGGTTTTTATCGACAGCATAACCGTCATGGTTCAAAAGGAGGTTGCCGAGAGGCTTACATCCGGACCGGGTACAAAGGATTACGGCGCGATAACACTTTTTGCGCAGTATTATGCCGAAACGGAAATAAAGATAGACGTGCCGCCGGAATCGTTTATGCCGCCGCCTGCGGTAAACTCATCCGTGATAAACATGAAGATCCTGCCGGAACCGCCGGTTAGTACAAAGGATGAAGAGCTTATGATGAAGCTCATAAGAGCATCCTTTAATCAAAGAAGAAAGACATTATTAAACGGAATTAAGAATTCGCCGGAGCTTAGCATCTCAAAGGAAAAAGCGGAGGAAGCCTTGAATAAAATGGGAAAGCCGCTGACGGTCAGAGGGGAAACATTTACACTGGAAGAATTTGCGGAACTTTCGGACATGCTTCTATGAGAGAATAACACCTCTCAGGGGGAAGGCTATTATTGGGATACTGCAGAATAGGGGAAAAGAATGTCGGATAACGAGAAAACAGTTGAAGAACTGGTTGTAAAAGAAGAAGAAAAGATCGCGGAAGACGATAAGGGGAAAAACGCCGCAAAAAAAGAGGGCCTTAGGATTCTCGGCATGATCTTTGGCGGCCTTGTTTATTCCATAGGAATGAATATCTTCTTAAGACCGCTAAATTTATATTCGGGAGGGCTTATGGGATTTGCCCAGCTCTTCGAAGAAATGCTGAAAGATCACGGGTATACGTTTACGGGGATCAATATCTCTGCTATCCTTTATTACCTTATGAACGTTCCCGCATTTGTTCTTGCATATAAAAAGATGCGGAAACGATTCGTAATAAAGACCATAATCGCGGTAACGGCGGTATCGGTGTTCCTGGCATTTATCCCAATACCCAGGGCGCCCATAATGTACGACCGGATAACGCTTACCATTATTTCCGGCATAATCTGCGGAGTGGGAACGGGCATAATCCTCCTTATGGGATCTTCGGACGGCGGAACAACGCTTATCGGAATGCTTGTAATACATCTAAGAAAAAAGAGCAGCGTTGGACAGATAAGCCTGTTTACAAATATCGTGCTATACGCGATAATGCTCTTTATGTTCAATACTGCAACGGTTATATATTCGCTTATATTTGCGGTATTTTCATCCATCGCAACGGACAGGATACATACGCAGAACATTAACAGCCAGGTTACGCTTATAACAAAGATACCGGACACAAAACCCATGGAAGTCGAGGTCATGAGCCGATTGTACCGAGGCATGACGGAGGTTAAGGGCAGCGGTTCCTTTACGGGTGATGATGTAAAGGTTTATATCGTATTCTTAAGCAGATACGAAGTGCCGAGACTTAAAGCCATCGTGCAGAGCTATGACCCCAATGCATTTATAGTTGAAACACCGAACGTCCGAATAGACGGACCGTTCTTAAAAAAGATCACATAAGGCAGAAACATGATAAAAAAGATTTTCTTAACGGACTTAAAAAATTTAATGAAATCCTTCTTTGCACTTGTCATTGCCATAGGCGTGTGCTTCTTACCCGCGCTTTATGCATGGTGCAATATCTATTCAAACTGGGATCCTTATGGAAGCACCGGTAATCTTCAGGTTGCGGCGGTATCCCTCGACGAAGGTTTTATGCCGGACGAGGGAGAGTTTGAAAACAAGGGAAACGAGATAATAGAAGAACTGCATGATAATGACAAAATAGACTGGCAGTTTGTAAATTCCGAGGACGAAGCCATTGACGGCGTGACATCCGGAAAGTATTACGCAGCCCTTGTGATCCCGAAGGACTTTACATACAACATGTATAACGTCTTCACCGAGGATGTAAACCGTCCGACACTCTCGTTTTATCAGAATCAGAAGAAGAATCCCATCGCATCTAAGATCACGGATACGGTGGTGGAAAATCTCCAGGCCAGCATAACCGAAAAATACATAGAGGTCATGGCACAGGAAGTGTTCAAGGGCGCCAACAGGGTATACGATGATATCGAAGAGGAAGGCGGCGTGGACGGACTTCTTGAAAAACTGGACGACCTTGCGGCGGAAATAAAGTCCTATGAAGACATGATAGACGTTGCGATCCGCGGAAACGCATCCCTTACAAACGCACTTACCCTTGCGGAAAAAGACGTGTCCGAAATGAAGGATATGACGGATGAATCCGCCCGGTCCATGAACGAAGCCGGCGCAAACATGGATAAGACAAAAGTTACGCTGGATGATTATGAAAAACAGGTAAACACTTCCGTGGAAACCGTTCAGAATCTTCTCAGCAAAAGCAGCAAAACCCTTAAAGACGCAAAGCTAAAAAACGATGCAAAAGAGATGAAGGAAGCGGCGGAGAGTACGGGACGTGCCCTTACGGCGCTGAAGGCAAACCTTGAAGCGCTGGGAGTTGCGGCAACGGGTAACGATGTCCTCACCGCGCAGATCGGTGCCCTCACAAAAAACATAGACAACGCAAACCTCATCCTGGCATCTCTGGTTGACGAAAACTCTGTGGACGGAAAGATTGAAAATGAAAGAGAAAACGCTACAAAACAACTGGATGAAGCCATAGCGGATATTGACGATACAAAGGAAAGCTTTAATAACGATATCGTTCCCGGAATGGACAACACAATGGATTCCCTTTCCGTTGTGATAAGCAATTCGGAAAGAACGATGAACCAGCTTTCCAAGGCACTTACCGGAATGGGAGATGTTTTCGGGGCGCTGGAACTTACCGCAAGCGGCGCGGATAAATCCCTGGCGGCAAGCAGGGATGCCCTTACGACCCTTCGAGAAAGAATTGAAAAGGCAACGGATAAGGTAAGAAAAGTAAGTGACGACGAGAGAATGGATATCCTTCTTGAAACCCTTTCCGGAGATCCGACCCGTTACGGAGAATTCTTTGCGGAGCCCGTTAAGATCGAGACGGAAGTTTTATATCCCGTTAATAATTACGGTTCGGCTGTCGGACCTTTCTATACAACACTTGCACTTTGGGTCGGCGCGCTGATCCTTACGGCGGTAATGAAGGTTCGTCCGGACAAAAAGAAATTCCCGGAGGCAAAATCCCATGAACTGTTTTTCGGAAGATACATAATCTTCTTTATACTGGGGCAGTTCCAGACGGCGGTTACCGTACTGGGAGATTTTGTCCTTCTTCATATGCAGTGCGAAGAACCCTTCTGGTTCTATATCGCATCCGTCCTTACGAGCACGGTGTTTACGATGCTTATATTTGCACTTGTTTACGCCTTCGGAGATGTGGGAAAAGCCATCGCCGTCGTGCTCGTCGTTTTACAGATAGCGGGTTCGTCCGGAACATATCCCATCGAACTCCTTCCAGAGTTTTTCAGAAAAGTTTACATCTTCTTCCCCTTCCCCTATGCCATAAACGCAATGCGCGAGGCGCTGGCGGGAATGTACAAGAACGATTATCTTATTTATATGCTTGAATTATCCATTTTCATTGTTGTTTCCGTAGTGATCGGCGTATTTATTACAAAGCCCTTTGCAAAACTTAATCACTACATGGAAGAGAGAATGGAAGATACGGAGATGCTGTAATGACCGAAAGAATGCCTGAAGAAAAGTACAGAGAATTTTACGAAAGCTATTTAAGACGCGAGGAAAAGGCCCACGAAAAGAATCAGAAGAAGATAGAAAACGGGTTGAAGATCAACATCTTCCTGCCCCTCATCTTCCTTGGGATAAGCTTCATGACGGACAGTTCAAAGCTTGTTTGGCTGATACTCTGGATCGTGTCTCTTTTCGGTATCGCTTTTTATCTTGTGTATGTTGAATATTCGGATTATAAGATGCGGGAGCAGCTTAAGGAATTCGGAATAGAACGTGAGGATGCGCTTATCGGCGCGCAGCTCGAGGTTGTGGAGAATATCGTTAACGATACGATCGATGCCGTGGACAACAAGACGGAAGAAATAAAGCAGGCGATAGAGGACAAGAAGAACGTTATCACGGAAAAGAAAAACGAACTCGTTGAAAAGACAACAACGCAGATCGCCGAAACAAAGGAAAAGGTGACGGACCTTATATCAAAGAAGAAGGAGGATGATGACAATGCTTAACATCCTTCGTATCTTCATGTCGGACGCGAAGCGTCTTTATACAAATGTTGTGGCGGTGGTGGTAATCATCGGCCTTTCCGTCATCCCCTGTCTTTATGCGTGGTTTAACATCCTTTCAAACTGGGCGCCCTACGAGGAAGAGGCGACGGGAAACCTTACCGTAGCCGTTGTTTCCGAGGACATGGGAATCGAGCTTAAGGGCTTTGAACTTAATATCGGAGACAAGATCGTATCCGGACTTAAAGAGAACAAGAGTATTAACTGGGTGTTTGCGGAGAATTCTTATGAGGCGATAGACGGCGCAAAATCCGGAGATTATTATGCCGCTTTCGTTATCCCGGGAGACTTTTCGAAGAACATGATAAGCTTTCTCGGCGGCGATCCCGTGCATCCCACGATAACGTATTACGAAAACGAAAAGAAGAATGCAATCGCGCCGAAGATCACCGGAAAGGTTAAAACTACGATCCAGAAGCAGGTTAACTCAACCTTTGTAAGTACCCTTGCGGAGAGCATGGTTTCCGTGGGCGGATATCTTAAGGCCGGATCCACGGGAAGCGTGACGGATACTGCGGTGGAGAAACTGGAGACTCTGGAGTCCGATCTTAACACCGCGATAACCATAATGAATTCATACATCGCGCTTATCGAGACCTCGGAAAACCTTATGACGGCGGCGGACAAGGTCAGCGACGAACTTGATCTTTTGACGGAGAGCGCAAGATCTTTGGCTGATTCGGCGGACGTTGCGGTGGATTCCGCAAAGGACCTTACGGATACCGCATCGGATCTTATGACGGACAATCTTTCAAACGTCAAAACGGATCTTTCCGTTATGAGAAATTCCGTTGATAAATATGCAAAGGACGTTGACGGAAAGGGCACGGCGTCCATTGAAAAGATCGATGAACTGTATAATCTTTCCAAGGCGCTTTCGGACTTCTTTGATGCATCCACAACGGATCTTGATTATAACGAGGACCTTGCCAATTCAAAGAAAAACGTTGAGAATTCCTTCTCCGCATTAACGACGGATCTTTATGCCTTAAAGACTTCGGCGGAAAACGGACAGGCGGATTCAAGAGAGATATACGACAACCTTTCCAAGGATCTTGATTCCACGGAAAAGGCTGTGGACGGTCTTTCGGATTCATATAAAAAGAGCGTGAAGCCGGATGTTAAGTCCACCATGACATCCCTCTCGAATTCCATAAACCAGGTGAAGAGCCTGCTTTCATATTCATCCGACAGTCTTGAAGACGTCAGCGCCATCCTTTCAGGATATCCGGATCTTATGGGCGTCGGAAAAGATAATCTTATCGCGACCCGGGACGATCTTGTTGAGATGAAAAGTGAACTTTTGGATGTTAAGGACGATATAAAAAATCTTGACCAGAACGATCAGTATGCGATGCTCCTTCGTCTTCTCGATTCGGATCCGGAGCAGATCGCGGACTTTATTTCCGAGCCGGTTGGAATCTCTTCCGAAGCCATCTTTCCGGTTGAGAACAACGGTTCCGCAATGGCTGCGTTTTATGTTGTGCTTTCAATCTGGGTGGGCTCCCTTATCCTTGTTGCGGTCATCCACACAAAGGTTAAGCCCATCGAAGGCGTGGAAAACATGAAGACGTATCAGGAATTCTTTGGTAGATACATCGTGTTCTTTTTGATAGGACAGATCCAGACCATAATCACGGTTCTCGGAGCGCTCCTTTACGTTGGAATACAATGCGTTCATCCATTCCTGTTCTATTTTGCAATGGCGATAACATCCTGGTGTTATACGCTTCTCATGTATTCGCTGGCTTATGCTTTTGAAGCCGTGGGAGAAGCCATCGCGGTTGTCCTTATGGTTATACAGGTTGCCGGCGCAGGCGGAACCTTCCCCATAGAAGTCCTTCCGGTTGCATACCAGGTGCTTTATAAATACATGCCCTTCGCATATTCCATCAGCGCGGCAAGAGAGAGTATCGCCGGAACATATGAATATGATTACTGGAAATATCTTTCCGCCCTTGGAATCTACATTGTGATCTCCCTTGTGATCGGGCTCTTTGTTTCCATTCCGTGCAAGAAGATGAATGCGATGATAAAAGAGAGCACGGAGAAAACGGATCTGATGAAATAAGAAATTGTCTGTCGCAGTGTATGACGGAGAACCTGTTTTTTGGAGGGATGATCATGTCCACATGGGTAGTCGGCGACATACACGGTTGCTATTCAAAATTTAAAAAGCTTCTGAAAAATGAAGAGATAAAAGAAGACGATACCATAATCCTTATCGGGGATATAATCGACCGCGGCCCGGATTCCTACAAGATGATAAAGTGGGCGATGAAGAACGTGACTCCGGACGGTCGTTACCAGATGGTCTGCGGGAATCACGAGGACAACATCATCCGCGATTATGATAAGCTTTTGCAGATAGCAAAATATCGTACGGACATGGATCTTGAAAAAACGGATATAATAAATCTTAATACGCACTACGATTTCTGCATTTATATGTACGCCGCCGGTTTCGGCTCCGTAAAGTCCGTCGAATATATAGTAGACTGGTTCAGGTCGTTGCCGCTTACAAAGCGTGTGGAGGTGACAACTCCCAATGGCACTAAACAGAAATATATGATCGCCCACGGATGGTACGGAGAAGATATGGAACGGCTCGATATCCTCTGGTTTCGGGATTCCGACCGCTTCGGAAATCTTTACGATGAGGACTATGAAGGCGCGAACGGAGAGATTCTTATCCACGGACATACTCCGACGATAACGATCAACAAGTGCATAGAAAAGCCCGTTAACGAAGTTCTGTTTCGCGAGCGTAGCATAAATATTGACTGCGGATGCGTCTTTTCGAAGTATGGCGGAAACCTTGCAGCAATACGGTTGGAAGACCAAAAGGTGATCTATGCGGGCAGGCAGAAGAGGATCATTGAATAGGAACTGACAAACACTTTTTTTAATTAAGGATTGTAAAAAACTATGAAAACAAAGAATAAAAGAATAATCGGATCATTTACGGCAGCATTCCTACTTCTCGCACTTCTTATGACGGGGTGCGGTGGCGATGATACGTCATATTCCTATTCGGATGCTGCGGAATCATCGGACGAAAGTTCCATAGATCTTCCCGTATACGGAGAATCTTATGATTCCCGTGACGAGGTTGCTTTATACATTCATATGTATGGCGAACTTCCCGAAAACTACATAACCAAAAAAGATGCTAAGGCTCTCGGTTGGGAAGGCGGATCAGTTGAGCAGGTTTCTCCGGGAAAGTGTATCGGAGGGGATTACTTCGGAAACTATGAAGAAGTCTTGCCGACGGATGAAAAATATACGGAATGCGATATAGACACACTCGGAAAAAAAGGACGTGGTTCGAAGCGTATAATATATGCGGACGAAGATACGGTCTATTACACGGATGACCATTACGAATCCTTTAAAAAAGCAACTTTTGATCCCGACAATAAGGAGTACCCGACATGGAAGTAAAATATGATCTTTCAACCTGTTTTTCGCCTGATGATGTTCACGCCGTACTTAAGGAGGCGCTTAATCTTCCGGAACACTACGGCGGAAATCTTGACGCTTTACATGACGTTCTTACCGATCCCCATGAGGAGTGGAACATAACATTTACCGGAACAAAGTCCGCGTCCGCCGTTATCG
>JAFOND010000020.1 GCA_017418645.1 Lachnospiraceae bacterium
AAGAATTTCCCTGCAGCGTTCTCCAAGCCTTCCTATCTTTTCGTAATCCTGTGTCAGCTTTCTTGAATACGAAGCGGCATCGTTTGCAGCGCTTATGCTTACAGCGGATAATATGCGGATCGAGCCGACAAGATCCGCATATTTATTCAGTTCTTCTTTTATATCATATTTTTTTACGGTGTGCCACATTATCACGGGGACGGTTATTTACTACGCACTCACAAACTGCGCGGAATAAAGTTCGTAGTATGCTCCCTTCTTTTCCATCAGGCTGTCATGGTTTCCGTATTCAAGGATCCCGCCGTCATCTATAACAAAGATCTTATCCGCATTCTTTATGGTTGAGAGCCTGTGGGCCACAACAAAGGATGTGCGTTTCTTAAGAAGCTCTTCTATACCCTGCTGAACAAGGATCTCCGTTTTTGTATCGATGCTGGATGTTGCCTCGTCAAGGATCAGTATCTTCGGATCCGTAAGAAGCGTTCTTGCAAAGGCGATAAGCTGCCTCTGGCCGTTTGAAAGACCGCCTCCACGTTCCGTTATCTTTGTATCGTAACCATCATCCAAAAGCGTAATAAAATCATGGGCATGAACCGCTTTCGCCGCTTTTATCATCTCTTCGTCGCTTGCGTCCGGACGACCGTATTTTATATTGTCCCGGATCGTTCCCGAAAACAGGAAATTATCCTGGGTCATGATACCCAACTGGCTTCGGAGCGATTGGATCGAAACATTGCTTATGTCGTGACCGTCAACAAGAACCCTTCCGCTCTTTGTGTTGTAAAAGCGGCTTATCAGACTTACGATCGTCGTCTTACCGGCGCCCGTCGGGCCCACAAGGGCGATGGTTTCGCCCCGGGCCGCCTCAAAGCTTACATCACGAAGGATGTCAACATCCGGTTCATCCGGATATGCAAAGGTAACATGATCGAATTCAACCTTACCGTTGATGTCGGGAAGATCCGTAACACTTTCCTTATCCTTAACAAGCGGTTCCGTATCCATTATCTCGTACACTCTTTCCGCGGAAGAAAGGTTTGTGACAAGCTTGTTATAATAACTTGCCAGCTGCCTTATGGGGTTAAAGAACATGCTTAAATAAAGGGCAAATGCGGAAATTGTTCCGATGGACTCCGCCTGAACATTAAGCTTTTTTACCGCAAGGAAGTATAAGGTTGCGGTGCCGAGTCCGCCTGCGATCTCGATGGTCGGACTGTAAAGATCCGTGATGGAGACCGCATAACGAAAGGCATTTATCAGCTCGCCGATTATCCCTTCAAATTCTTTGTTCGACTCTTCTTCGGCATTAAAACTCTGTATTGTCGAAACGCCCTCGATGCCCTCATGTATGAAGGCGGTCATGTTGGAATCTTTTTTCTTCACGATCTGCCATCTCTTATGCGCCATGATCATGCATATATACATGCCGATAAGGATTATCGGTACTGCAACCGCCGCGGAGATCGTAAGCACCGGGCTCTTTATTATCATGATGACAACTATAACAACCAGGGTTATGGCCTCCGGAAGAAGGGTCGTTACCGTGCTGGAAAGGACTTCCTTCAGAGCATTGACGTCTCCCGTAACCCGGGCAATGATCTTTCCCGCGGGACGCTGGTCAAAGAAATCTACTCCCAGTTCCTGAATATGAATGTAAAGTTTCCTTCGGATGTTTAAGATCATGTCGTTTGAAATGTCCGCCATCATATGTCGCCATATCCTTGCCGCAATATAGCTTATCACCGCAAGGAGGATCATAACGAGGGACATGATTATAAGCCCTTTAACGTTTCCTTTTATGATCTCGTCGTCTATTATTTTTTCTATCAACAGGGGATAGGAGGTAGAGACCGCAACGGTTATAAGGATGAGTATCGTTACGATGACAACCTTGCCTCTGTACTCAGTGAGGTTTAAAAGAAGTCTTTTTAAGACGTCGATCTTTATCGATTCTTTTAATTCCTCGTCTTCTTTTGTGCTGTTTATCGCCATTATACCACCGCCTTTCTGTAGTCTCCGTACTGTGCCTCATAAGTGCCGTAGTACAGCCCTTTCTTCTTTAAAAGTTCTGCATGCGTTCCCCGCTCTTTTATGCATCCGTTTTCGAGAACGATGATCTCGTCCGCGTCCTTTACGGAAGATATTCTGTGGCCGATTATTATCTTGCTCATGTCTTTCTTTTCCCGTATCTCCCGCTGGATCATTACTTCCGTTTCCATATCCAGGGCGGAAGTAGAATCGTCCAGGATCAGAAGATCCGCCTGCTTTGCAAGGGCTCTTGCGATTGAAAGACGCTGCTTCTGTCCGCCGGAAAGACCAATGCCTTTTTCGCCGATAACCGCATCATAGCGGTCCGTAAGGTTTTCGACGAAGTCCTTGGCGCATGCTTTCCTTATGGCTTCCTTAACGGTCTTTTTATCCATCGAGTCTTTAAAGCCGAGGCGGACGTTTTCCGTTACCGTATCCGAAAACAGGAATACATCCTGCGTTACAACGGATGAAAAAGCACGAACATCCCGAAGCGGAATCTTTCTTATATCCTCGCCGTTAATTCTGATACAGCCTTCGCTTGTGTCGTAGAATCTTTCGATAAGATTTACAACGCTGCTCTTTCCCGCGCCGGTGGCGCCCATTATCCCGAGGGTCTTTCCTTTCGGGATCTTAAAGCTTACATCCGAAAGTACCTGCTTTCCGTCAATTTCAAAGCTTACGTTTTCAAAGGAAAGCTCGCCGGTATGATCTTTGCTTTCCGACTCTTTACTGTCCGTTATTTCCGGTTCAACCGCCATAACCTTCTTTATCTTCTTATATCCCGCAACGCCCTGTGAAAGGAGCGAGAGCATCCAGCCCAGGTTTTCGATGGGCCATACGATATTTATGGAGTAGGAAACGAAAGCAACCAGTGTACCGTATGTTATGTTTCCCTTTATCGCCGCATATCCGCCGACGGCAACAACGCAGACCTGCATGATTTTCGGTATAAGACCCAGGAGCGGATCGCTGACGGAAAGGTCGTATGCAAACTGCTTGTTGGCCTGTCCGTACGCCTCGTTCTTTTCATCGAACTTCTTCATCTCCGAGCCTTCCGCGGAAAATGCTTTTACCGTGCGGACACCGGTAACGTTTTCTTCCACGGTTTTTGTGAGTGCTGCGTTTTTATCGCTTATATCGTCAAAATCCTTACCCAGCTTCTTTTCAAGATGAAGGGCAACATACGCAAGTAAGGGCATGAATGCAAAGGATACAAGTGAAAGTTTCCAGTCCAGTTTCAGCATACAGATTACAACGCCCGTAAAGTATATAACCGCTTCAGTAAAAAGCATTCCCACAAATCCCGTAAGATCCCAGACGTTTCCCGCATCGTCCTTAACACGGGCCATAAGTTCTCCGGTGTTGGTCTTGTCAAAGTATCCTTTATGCAGGGAAAAGATATGTCTCATCATATCCTTTCGAAGACCGGATGCAACATGGCATCCCGCCATGTCACAGTTATACTCCTTTACGAACTGGAAGAATGCCCGTCCGAGTCCCGCTACGATAAAAAGGATTATATCTCTTTTAAAGATCGCCATATCGCGTCCGACGATAACATCATCCACCATTGAGAGGGTTACAAAGGGAAGCAGAACGTCTATCGCAGTGCTGCATATAAGACATATCCCGCCTATAAGATATCGCCACCAGTTTTTAATTATGTATTTTTTCATAAGTCATCACTTCCTTTATAACAAAAAGACCGGTTCCAAGAGACCGGCCGCGCGCTTTTATCCTACAGATGTTTTGTGTGGAAAAAGAAAAACGGCGTGGTCTCCGTAATCGGGTACCACGCCGAAAGATCCGTATTATTTACTACAATACAAACTCCCGCGAGGTATCCAACATGTCCATATTCATCGGCACGTAATTTCTTAACGTTAACATAGTGTATACCTCCTTTCGTTGCAGTGAAATTTTTATTTAAAATAAACCATGCATTATTATTTGTCAAGAGGTGTTTTCAGACGTGCTTGTTAAAGTGGCACACCGTAAAAAAATATGATAGAATATTTCCGTCGTATTAACGTAACGTTTGGGGAAGCGACGATGAAAAATCCGACGGAAATAAAAGAAGAACTGAATAAATATGCGGATCTTGTCGGCTCGATCCGCATATTATCCGCTGTCAGCATAAGCGCTGCAAACGATGCCGCTTCGTATTCAAGAAAGCTGACACAGGATTACGAAAAGATAGGAAGGCTTGGAGAACGCTGCAGGGAAATTCTTCGGGAAACACTGTTTCCGATCATCCGAAGCGATTCGGATCTTTCTATGGAAGTAATCGATGTTCTTCAGGATTTTTGCGACCTTCTTTTGGATCCTCCTTCCGGCGAGGAACTTGATCTTTTCCTGCTCTTTGAAGTCTCCGAAAGACTTCTTAGGGAACCGCTTCTGATACAGGACAAGAATAAATACGCAAAGCAGCTTAACATTCATATAAGTTCCTGTTATTCGAATATCAACCGGGTATCCCGGGTAACAATAGATAAAGACATCCCCGATCATTATATAAAAGACGGGCTCCGCGCTGCAAAGATCGCATGTGATATGCTTTATGACAGGGAACTCTATCTTTCTCTTTCGGATGACGGAAAATCCCATCTCTTACGGGCTGCGCGCTTCTATTCCGCAATATATGACACCTTCTATTTTACAGACGAAGATAACGTTCTCCGTTTTCAGGCGCTTAAAGATTCCATAAAACTTTCCGAGGATCCGTTCTACACAGATAATACACCGAACTATAACTGGGTCCTTCATAAGCTTCGTTCCATAGAGCATATGGGACAGCTTACGGAACGCGGAAACCGCTGGGGCATGACTCTCGACTGTTGTAAAGAGATCTGTTCGTATCTTAATGTGCTGAAAGAAGCTCATGACTCGGATCCGGAGATCGTAAAAGATCCTTCCGGAATTCCACTATGAACTCATACTCCTTCGGAACAATTATTTTGCGAAAAACATCGGT
>JAFOND010000188.1 GCA_017418645.1 Lachnospiraceae bacterium
CTCATGTAATAAGTTGCAATATCGGGACTTGTGCTTCGCGGAGCGCGAAGTCTTACCGAAAAGCATCCCGGAAGATCAAGAAGCACTTCCGGCATGAAGTAGCAGGTATATCCGAGAGCCTTTTTCCCCTCATTCTTAGCCTGCTTAACAAGATCGTTGTTCGCCTCCGTAAGAAGGTTCTCGAACTCGATCATGTGTTTAAGGTCACGCATGTATTCATTCCCCCTTTTTCTTTTGCTTTCTCCGGGTCATTTATTTTTCCTTCGCCCGAAGATTACCCCACGCATAGATGATACAAATATAACATAATTTAAAACAAAAATACACCAAAAAATCAATGTATCTTATAAAGATTTATCCTAAGAGCATTCGATACCACGCAGAAGGACGAAAGGCTCATTGCAAGCGCTCCCAGCATGGGATTCATGGCTATTCCGAAAGCATGATAAAGCGCTCCCGCCGCCGTCGGGATAAGAAGCGTGTTGTATATGAGCGCCCAGAAAAGGTTCTCTTTTATGTTTCTGTATGTAAGTCTCGAAAGCTTTATCGCCGCCGGTACGTCCGAGAGTTTGCTGTTCATGAGAACAACATCCGCTGCCTCTATCGCAATATCCGTTCCGGCGCCTATGGCGATTCCTATCTCCGCTCTTGTAAGAGCAGGCGCATCGTTAATACCGTCACCCACCATCGCAACCTTTCCTCTGCCGCGGAGTTTCTTTATTATGGCTTCCTTCCCATCCGGTTTTATTCCCGCATAGACTTCATCCACACCGGCTTCCTTTCCGATGGCTTTTGCCGTCTCTTCGTTATCACCGGTAAGCATGACAACACGAAGCCCCATATCTTTAAGTTTTTGTATCGATTCTTTGCTGTCTTCCTTTAAGACATCGGAAACCGCAATAATCCCCAGAAGTTTCTCTTCCTTTGCAAAGTAAAGCGGTGTTTTTCCGTGACGAGAGAGTTCATCCGACAACACCTTTGTATTCTCCGGAATGATAACCTTGTTTTCTTTCATAAGATCAAAGTTTCCTCCGAAGATCCATTCCCCTGTTCCCTTGATCTTTCCTTTTAATCCGTTTCCCGTAAGAGACTCAAAGTCCGTTATTTCCGGAGGTGTGGATTTTATATACTCCATAACGGCCTTCGCCAGAGGATGTTCACTCTTGCTTTCAAGTGCCATCGCAACATATAAGAGTTCTCCTTCGGATATGCCTTTTACCGGAAGAACATCCGTAACCGTGGGTTCACCTTTTGTTATCGTGCCCGTTTTATCGAGTGCAACCGTTTTAACGTTTCCCGCTTCCTGCAGGCTGACTGCATTCTTAAAAAGGATACCGTTCTTTGCTCCGACACCGTTTCCAACCATTATGGCAACCGGTGTGGCAAGTCCCAATGCGCACGGGCATGAAACCACAAGGACACAGATACCTCTTGCAAGAGAAAAACCGATGCTTGCGCCGGTGGCCATCCATATAAGGATCGTTACGAGTGCAATAAGGATTACTATGGGAACAAAGACGCCGCTTATCTTGTCCGCCAGTTTTTGTGCAGGGGCCTTTGTCGACGCCGCATCCGAAACCATTTGGATTATCTTTGAAAGAGTCGTATCTTCCCCGACTCTCGTTGCCCGGCACTTCAAAAAGCCGGACGTGTTAAGTGTTGCGGAAGAAACCGTATCATCCTCTTTCTTATCGATGGGAATACTCTCTCCCGTAAGGGCGGATTCGTCCACCGCGCTGCTTCCTTCAATAACAAATCCGTCAACGGGAATGTTTTCTCCCGGTCTTACCAAAAAGATGTCACCGACGGAAACCTCTTCTATCGGTATTTCGACTTCCGTTTCTTTACCGTCTTCTTCGCGGATCACCCTTGCGGTTTTAGGTGCCAGGGACATAAGGGATTTCAGCGCATTTGTGGTCTTTCCTTTGGAATATGCTTCAAGCATTTTTCCCACGGTTATAAGAGTAAGGATCATGGCCGCGGATTCAAAATAAAAGTCTTCCATGTAACCCATGACCGCATTTTCATCACCGTCGGATAAAGAACGTGTCATTAAAAAGAGAACCGCCGTTGAATATATGAACGCCGCCGATGAACCCAGCGCTATAAGAGAATCCATATTCGGTGCGCCGTGAAAGAGGCTCTTAAAGCCGCTTGTAAAAAACTTTTTGTTTATGATCATTACGATTGCGGAAAGAATAAGTTCGATCAGTCCCATACCGACATGATTTCCTTCGAAGAACGAAGGGATCGGAAAGTGAAACATCATATGTCCCATAGAAAAATACATAAGGACAAGAAGGAATCCTATTGACAGGATAAGCCTCTTTTTAAGGATCGGCGTTTCGTGATCCTCCAAAGCTTCTTCCTGCTCTTTTATCCTGTTTTTCGCGGCAACAGCGGATCCGTTTTCGCCTGCAGGATTGCCGGGCCCGGTTTCCCCTTCGCCGCGCTTTTTTGCGCCGTATCCCGCATCGGTCACGGCTTTTATTATCGCGTTTTGATCCGCGGTTCCTTCCACGCTCATGGAATTTGTCAGCAGGCTCACATTGCATTCCGTAACTCCCGGAACTTTCGAGACCGCTTTTTCAACTCTTGCCTGACAGGCAGCACATGACATGCC
>JAFOND010000021.1 GCA_017418645.1 Lachnospiraceae bacterium
TAACGAACATAGATCCTTCACATATTGTTTCCGCTGGACGGGGATCCTATTTCCCGGTTGCAGACAATGCAACGGCTGAAGGCAGAGCATTAAACAGAAGAGTGGAAATAAAGATTTTTAATTCCTATAATTCGTCCGAAATTCAGGAATAAAGGGAGATTTTTAAAGCATCATGAAAAAGAATTTTTTGACATTCCTTACACTTGCGCTTGTAATAGTAAACCTTGTTCTTACGGTTATTATGGCGGTTGCCATTGTTCCGGAAACAAAAAAGGCGAATGAGCTTATCACTAAGATTGCTGATGCTATAGATCTTGACATGCAGTCGGGAGACGCGGCATCAACGGGAGATTATGACATAGCACAGCTTGAGGATTATCCTTTCACGGATTCTTTTACCGTAAATTTAAAGAAGGGTGAAGACGGAAAGGATCATTATGTTGTTGTAGGAGTAACGCTTTCGATCAATAAGGAATATAAGGATTATAACGATAAGAAAGCTAATCTTGAAGCAAATAAAGAGACTGTAAAAGGCAGGATAGTATCCGTCCTTTCCAGTTATACCTACGAAGAATTCCGTTCGGACGAAAGCGCCGTAAAGCTTGCGATCTTACAGGCAATGCAGGATCTCTTCGGAAAAGGTTTTGTTGTAAACGTAGAATTTTCAAATGTAATGTATCAGTAAAAGATACTGTTGTTTAAAGATATTTGGTGGTGACGGTTAATGAGTGACGTTTTATCTCAGAACGAGATCGACAACCTCCTCGCAGCATTATCAAGCGGAGAAGTTGATGTCGAAGAGATGAAAAAAAGCGGCGAGAATCAGGTCAAGAATTATGACTTTGCCCGCCCGTCAAAATTTTCGAAAGAGCATCTGCGTACACTCGAGATCATATTCGAGCATTACGGCAGACTTCTTTCGACGAACCTTCCCGTATATCTCCGGAAAAATATTTCCGTAGAGGTTATGAACTCGGAAGCCGTTACTTATATGGAATTTTCCAATGCCCTTTCAAATCCCGTTTTGCTCGGAGTTGTAGATTTCGCTCCGCTCAAGGGAAACATTATTGTTGAAATGGCTACAAAACTCGGTTATGCTGTTGTAGACCGTATGCTCGGCGGCGAAGGCGAGCCTCTTGAAAAGATAAGAGAGTTCACCGAAATAGAGATGATAATAATCGAGCGTATCATGACGGTCTGTGTGGAACTTTTCAGGGAACCCTGGCAGAACGTTATGGACCTGCATCCGAGACTTGAAAGAATAGAAACAAATCCACAGTTTGCGCAGATCATTTCCCCGGCGGAAATGATATCGATCGTTACGATAAACATAAAGATCGGCGAGGTGGAAGGACTTATGAACGTGTGCCTTCCGTATATCACGTTGGAGCCTGTTATGGATAAACTGAATACCAAGTTCTGGTATTCGAATATGAACGAGAAGAGGGACAGCTCTTATGCAGGAGATATCGAGTATCTTATCTCGAAGGTAAACGTTCCCATAAGAGTAATTCTCGGACAGAGTTCCGTTTCGGTGGCTGATTTCGCCACACTTCGTGTGGGAGACGTTGTCCGGCTCGATTCAAAAGTAAATTCAAAACTGGATGTGTTTGTCGGAGACATTAGAAAGTTTTCCGCACTCCCCGGTGCAACCGGAAAGAATTATGCGGTGCGGATCACAGATATTATTAGAGAAGAGGAACAGGTAGAAGATGAGTGACGGGACACTTTCCCAGGAGGAGATAAACGCCCTGTTTGCTTCCAGTGATGCCGGTGGAGATATCGGCGGCGGAGGCGGAGGCGGAGACTCCGGTCTTACAACCGAAGAAATGGATACAATGGGCGAAGTTGCCAACATCTGTATGGGTACGGCGGCAACGGCACTTTTCTCACTTGTAAACATGAAAGTCGAGATTTCCACGCCACAGGTTTCGGAGGCTGTTTGGGACGATATAATCGGTCAATACGAAAAACCTTGCGTTTTGGTGAAGATTGGTTATACTAAAGGAATAGACGGAAGCAATGTTTTGGTTCTCCGGGAACAGGATGTTAAGATCATTACCAACCTTATGATGGGTGGTGACGGTACGGATCTTGATCCCGAGATAACGGATCTTCACCTTTCGGCCATATCCGAAGCCATGAACCAGATGATGGGTTCGGCAGCAACATCGCTTTCATCAATGTTAAACAGAATGGTGGACATAAGCCCGCCTTCATCGAACCTCTTAGACTTACAGGACTCCGGGGACGGAGGCGGAATCGATGAATTCCTTAAGGGAGAGTTCGTTAAGATCGAATTCCGTTTGCAGATCGGAGATCTTGTAGACAGTAAGCTGATGCAGCTTTATCCCGTGTCTCTCGTAAAAGAGATGTGCGATAAGATAACTTCCAATATGGAGGACGACTCCACATCCACCGTCGATGACGATGCATTCGGCGGAGGCGGAAGTCAGGCGGCACCGCCGCCACAGGCAGCACCTCAGCCGGCGCCCGCTGCGGCACCGCCACCTCAGATGGCACCGCAACCGGGAATGGCACCTCAACCGATGCCCATGCCGATGATGCAGCCGCAACAGCCGATGAACGTCCAGAACGCACAGTTCACTCAGTTCGGCGGGGCATATATGATGCCGATGTCGCCGGAAAACATAGACCTCATTATGGACGTTCCTTTGGAGGTTACCGTAGAACTCGGACGTACGCATAAGTCCATTCAGGATATTCTGGACTTTGCGCCGGGCACCATCATAGAGCTTAACAAGATCGCCGGAGAACCGATAGACGTTCTTGTAAACGGCAAGTACGTTGCCAAGGGCGAAGTGGTGGTAATAGAAGAAGCTTTTGGTATAAGAATTACGGAAATAATGAAATAAAAAGTAGAGGAGAAAGAAAATGGCAAAGAACATCTTGATCTGTGACGACGCGGCATTCATGAGAATGATGATCAAAGACATTCTCACAAAGAACGGCTACAATGTTGTAGGCGAGGCTGAAAACGGAGCAAAGGCGGTTGATGCTTACTCCGAAGTTAACCCCGACCTTGTCCTTATGGACATCACGATGCCGGAAATGGATGGTATCCAGGCATTGAAGGGCATCAAGGCAAAGGATCCGAACGCAGCTGTTATCATGTGCTCCGCCATGGGTCAGCAGGCAATGGTTATCGAAGCTATTCAGTCCGGTGCCAAGGACTTTATCGTTAAGCCGTTCCAGGCTGAACGAGTATTAGAGGCTGTAAAAAAAGTCATAGGCTGATAAAATGATACTTGCCACATCCACCGGGGAGAGCTTGTTTCAACTCCTGGTAATGTTCGTGATTTTTATCGCGGTTCTTTTTGTTACCTATTATGTGACAAAATGGATCGCGGGTTACCAGAAAGCTGGGACATGGAACAGGAATCTGAAGATCGTCGAAACCATAAAGGTCTCCAGCAACAAAGTTGTGGAGATAATAGAGGCGGGACAGAACAAATACTTTGTTATCGCCGTGGGTAAAGACGAAATAACGCTTCTCGGTACTTTGGATAAAGAAGACTTGAAACCGGAGGCATCCGATCTTTCGGTTAATCCCGATAGCGGTGTCGGTTCTTTTCAGGACGTTCTTTCAAGGCTTAAGGATACGATGCCGGGAGCAAAGAATAAAAAAGATGAATAGAAATAAACGGTTTATTCTGAAAGGCAGTATGCTTATAACGGTCATACTGCTTTCATTATGTGCGGCACTTTTATTTAAGAGTACGGTACATGCCACAAATGCATACGGAGCACAGGACGGCGCGCCAAACGGCAGCGGACAGATCACGGGAGAAGGCGGATACGGATTTACCATAAGCTTTAACGGCGAATCCGGAAATCTTAATTCCACGATACAGATCTTCCTTGTTCTTACGATAATAAGCCTTGCACCTTCACTCCTTATAATGTTTACCTCGTTTACGAGGATTATTGTCGTGCTGCATTTTATAAGGATTGCCATCGGTACCCAGAGTTCACCGCCTAACCAGGTTATGGTGGGACTTGCGCTTTTCCTTACGCTTTTTATAATGTGGCCCCAGTTTCAGACGGTTAACGAAACCGTCATACAGCCGCTGGATCAGGGAACGATAACGACGGAAGAAGCGGTAGACCGTATTCAGGTTCCTTTCAGGAATTTCATGTACGGCCAGACCCAGACCAAAGACCTTAATATGTTCCTTGAGATAGCAAACCTTGATAACGAAGATTACGACCTTGATGATGTTCCGACATACGTGCTCGTTCCCGCGTTCATAATAAGCGAGCTCCGTACCGGATTCATAATCGGTTTTTTGATATATATTCCTTTTATTGTTATAGATATGGTTGTGGCATCCGTGCTTATGTCAATGGGTATGATGATGCTGCCGCCCACAACGATCTCGCTACCCTTTAAGGTGCTTCTCTTTGTCCTGGCGGACGGATGGAATCTTGTGGTGGTGAGTCTTGTAAGGACGTTTATTTAGCGGCATAAGGAGGTGTTTATCATGACGGAATCCATGGTTCTCGATATAATGAGAAGCGCGTTTTATCAGATCATTCTTAACGCTGCGCCCATGCTTCTTATATCTCTTGTTGTCGGTCTTACGGTCAGTATCTTCCAAACGGTAACATCCGTACAGGAACAGACCCTGACATTTGTTCCCAAGATCCTTTCCATATTTTTGGGACTTATAGCATTCGGATCTTTTATTATGAATAACCTGACAACGTTTATTAAAGACCTGTGGTCGGACTTTTCGATATACATAAGATAACATATGATCGAGTACAGTTTTAATCTTGTTGATTTTGAATATTTTCTGCTTTGCCTTGTGAGGGTTGCAACTTTCATCTTCGTTGCACCCTTTTTTAACATGACAAGATCGCCGACAATGTCAAAGATCGCCACCGCCGTTTTTATATCCATTATCGTGATCCAGATCTATCATCCCACGGAAGCCATGGTTTATCATACCATGATCGGCTATTCCATACTGGTTTTAAAAGAGGCGATAGCCGGACTTTTGATGGGCTTTGCCCTTAATCTGTGTACATATATCATAAACTTTGCGGGATTTGTAATAGATATGGATATAGGTATATCCATGGCACAGGAGTTTAACCCCATACTAAATACTCAGTCCACCATTACGGGCTCTCTTTATTACTACGGAATTATGCTCCTTATGTTTACCTCCGGAATGTACCAGTATATAGTTAAGGCCATTATAGAGTCTTTCGAACTTATACCTCTGGGAGGGGAAAAATTTAATCCGGATTCGCTGATATCGTCGCTTACCATGTATATGACGGACTTTTTCATAATCGCGTTTCGTATAATGCTGCCGATCTTTGCGGTTATCATGATAATGAATACAGTCCTCGGAATAATGGCAAAAACCGCGCCGCAGCTTAATATGTTTTCGGTCGGCATGCAGTTAAAGATCCTTTCCGGCCTGTTCGTATTATACCTTGCGCTTTATCTTTTGCCGGGAGTTGCGGATTTTATATTTGTTGAAATGAGAAGAGTACTTGTCTCGTTCCTGAAAGGAATGTATTAACGGTGGAAGAAAAAAGGCTGCTTCTTGCATATGATCTCCAGTTCTTTGCCGGAGATGATGCGGGAGAAAAAACCGAAGAACCCACATCCAAAAAACTCGGTGATGCCCGAAAAAAAGGACAGGTGGCAAAAAGTCGCGAGCTTGTCATGGCTGCGCAGCTTATGGCATCTTTCATCCTTCTTCGCGTTTATGTGGGAACCATGGGACAGAAGTTTTCGGAGTATTTTTATTATACTTTCGAAAGCCTGATCCCGGAATTTGTTCGAGCAAACAGACGCGGCCCGTCGGTGGAAGCCGTATGGCAGGTGCTGACGTATTTTTATCTTCAGATACTTCTTGTAATAGCCCCTTTTCTTGTTGTCGCATTTCTTGTGGGTTTTGTTTCGAACATCGTTCAGTTTAAATGGCAGATAGCAACGGAACCTCTTAAACCGAAACTTTCAAAGCTTAATCCCATGAGTGGGGTAAAGAAACTTTTTTCAACGCAGAGCCTTGTGGAACTTCTTAAGTCAATAGTAAAGATAGCCATTATTTTTATTGTTGCATATGTTACCCTTGCGGGACAGGTAAAGAATCTCTTTCTCCTTTATGACATATCCTTAAATCAGGCGGTCGCCTATATCGGAACCACGATCATCGATGTGGGTTTCAGGATCAGCGTGGTTTATTTTATCCTGTCGTTTGCGGATCTTGCTTATCAGAAATGGCATTTCAAAAAGGAAATGAAAATGACCAAGCAGGAAGTAAAGGACGAATATAAGAACGCGGAAGGAGATCCCCAGATCAAAGGAAAGATTAAACAGAAGATGCGTGAAGCATCGGTTCGTCGTATTCAGCAGGCACTTCAGAGGGCAGATGTGGTCATCACAAACCCGGAACACCTTGCGGTTGCACTGGAATATGACCGGGAGGGCGGAGCCGAAGCGCCGAAGGTAACGGCCAAAGGTGCGGATTATGCCGCAAAGAGGATCAGGGAACTTGCAAAGGAAAACAATGTGCCAATTGTACAGAATAAGGGACTTGCAAGAGCTCTTTACACAAATTGCGACGAAGGAGATTTTATCCCTCCCGAACTTTATGAAGCCGTAGCCGAGATTTTAGCCGAAATATACAAGTTGATGTAGTTTTTTAAAAACTAACCACAAAATATATACCCTTTTTGATAAAAATGTGGTAGAATATCTTCGATTGTTTTTAGAAGGAGAAAAAAGCTGGTGCAGAGCAAGGGCTTCAGTGTTAACAGGACAGATATCGGCGTAGTTGCATATCTTCTTGCCGCCGTTATGTTCTTCATAATCCCCATACCCGCGGGGCTTCTTGACGTTATGTTATGTCTTAACATAAGCGTTGCTCTTATTGTGCTCATGAATGCCCTTTTCTCCAAGGAAGTACTTGATATGAGTTTCTTCCCGACAATTCTTTTGTTTACCACGATTTTCAGAATATCGCTTAACGTTTCTTCAACCCGTCTTATTCTTACAACGGGTAATCCGGGAAACGTTGTTATGACCTTCGGTTCCTTCGTCGGTGGCGGTAATCTTATCATCGGTGCGATCATATTCCTTATCCTGATAATAATCCAGTTTGTTGTTATCAACAAAGGTTCCGAACGAGTAGCGGAAGTATCGGCCCGTTTCTCGCTGGATGCCATGCCCGGTAAACAGATGGCGATCGATGCGGATCTTTCCACCGGAGCAATTTCCGATGAAGAAGCGAAGAAAAGACGTGACAAACTTCAGCAGGAATCTTCATTCTTCGGTAACATGGACGGTGCTACGAAGTACGTAAAGGGAGATGCCACCGCAGGTCTTATCATAACCGCGATAAACATTGCCGGCGGTACCGTTATGGGAATGGTAAACCAGGGAATGGACTTTGTGACGGCCCTTCAGACATACGGTGTCATAACCATAGGTGACGGTCTTTCATCACAGATACCGTCGCTTCTTATCTCTCTTTCAACGGGTATTCTCGTTACAAAGGGATCCAACGAAGCGGATTTCTCCGGTACACTGGTAAAACAGCTTTTCGGTCTTCCGAAGGTTCTTTATATTGTCGGCGGGGTCGTTGCCTTCCTCGGCGTGTTTACACCGCTTTCATTACCGCTTTTCCTTGCTATGGGCGGGATGTATATCATCGTCGGAAGAAATATGGAAAAGACCCTTACGGAAGAGAAGACGGAGGAAGTTGTCACGGAAGAAGAGGAAGAGGCGGACGAGATCCGACGGCCGGAGAATGTTGTTTCGCTCCTGCAGGTTGATCCCATCGAGCTTGAGTTCGGTTACGGTATCATACCCCTTGCGGACGTTAACCAGGGCGGTGATCTTCTTGACCGTGTCGTTATGATACGTAGGCAGATCGCGCTCGAACTCGGTACCGTTGTTCCGATCATCCGTTTGCGAGACAATATACAGCTTAATCCGAACCAGTATATCATCAAGATCAAGGGCATACAGGTTGCGGAAGGTGAAATACAGTTCGATCAGTATATGGCAATGAATCCGGGATATGTAGAAGAAGATATTCCGGGTATAGATACAAGAGAACCTTCCTTCGGACTTCCCGCAAAGTGGATCACGGAAGCCTGGAGGGAACGTGCGGAGAGCGTGGGTTATACCGTCGTGGATCCGCCTTCCATTATTGCGACTCATCTTACGGAAGTTATACGTGCTCACATTGCGGAACTTCTCACAAGACAGGATGTAAACAACTTGGTGGACAACCTGAAGGAATCAAATCCGGCACTTGTGGACGAACTTATCCCAAAACTTCTCGGAATCGGCGAGGTACAGAAGGTTCTTCAGAATCTTCTCCGCGAAGGCGTTTCCATACGAGATCTGCTTTCAATCTTCGAAATACTTGCGGATCACGCTCCTTCGACAAGGGATACGGACCTGCTTACGGAATACGTTCGTCAGGGATTAAGACGTGCCATAAGTTCGAAGTACTTCCCGGGAGGAGAAACAACCTCCGTGCTTACTCTTGATCCGGCTCTCGAAAAAGAAATAATGAGTTCGGTACGTCAGTCCGAGAACGGGGCATATCTTGCCATAGATCCGGAGAGAGTCAAGTCCATCATGGATGATCTGGGAGAAAAGATGAAACAGTTTGACGATATGGGAATCATGCCTATTGTGGTATGCTCGCCCATCGTGAGAATGTATTTCAAAAAGATGTCCGGAGATTATTACCGGGATCTTATCGTTATATCATATAACGAAGTTGAACCGGATGCGGTTCTTCAATCTGCAGGAATGGTGACAGGATAAATGATAATAAAAAAATTTACCGGAAAAACAGAAGAAGAAGCTGTGGAGGCAGCCAAAAAAGAACTTGGCGACCAGGTCGTAATAATGAACATTAAGCCGGAAAAACAACCCGGTGTTTTGGGTATGTTTAAAAAACCGACTTATGAAGTTACGGTTGCCAAAGAAGACGGAAATCTTGAGAGACCGAGTTACCTCGTTTCGCCGGAACCGGCAAAGAAGCAGGAGAGCATTTTCAAAACAAAACCTGCCGAAAACACCATGGCGGATCCGGCTTCCGAACAGGCGTTAAAGGATGCGTTTAAAGAAGTGGGCGATGTGATAAACGCCGGTGCCATGCCGGAAGCGGTGCCCCAGAAAACCTATGAACAAACAGGGTCCGTTATTCACTCCGCAAATATTAAAAAGGCGACGTACGAAAGACCGAAGGCGGATAATATCGTTCGTATGCCGACAGAGCAAAAACCGGTGGAAGAAAGGATCCGGGAAAGCGAAAAGAAACAGAAGGAAGAAAGGGAAGAGAATCCCGCACCTCAGAAAAAACAGACCAACAGGCGGATAGAAAATATCAGTTTTGTAAAGAAACTCTACGAGATACTCCTTGCGAACGATATCGACGAAAGATATATAAACAGATTGATAGAAGATATGGAAAAAGTCATATCTTCCGGCTCGAACATCGACTATATGCTTTCAAACGTATATCAGAAGATGGTTCTTACAATGGGTAAACCCAAGGCAATAACCTTCGGAGAAAAAACTCCGAAAGTTGTTTTTCTCATCGGTCCCACCGGTGTCGGCAAAACCACTACCATAGCAAAACTTGCCGCGCTTAATATGCTGAAAAACAAAAAAACACTCGGTTTTATTACCACCGATACTTACAGGATAGGAGCAACGGAACAGCTCCTTGAGTATGCGGTTGCACTGCGCGGTGCACCGATGGAGATCGTATATGAACCGGAAGAACTTCTTCCGGCCATCGCAAAGCTTAAGACCCAGGATATCATCTTTATAGACACGGTTGGTTTTTCACATAAGAACGAAGAACAGAGAAACAAACTTGCACAATTCCTTAAACAATGTCCCGAAGATCTTGATACGGAAATATATCTTGTTCTTTCCATGACGACAAAGTACCGTGATCTTAAAGAGATCATAGATTCCTATAAAGAGTTTACCGATTTTCGTCTGATATTCACAAAACTTGACGAGACGGAAACTCACGGAAATATTTTAAACTGCAAACTCTATGCCGGAGCCGATCTTTCCTATGTTACCACGGGGCAGGACGTATCCAGGGATATAGAGGTTATCGATACACAGAAGATGGTTAAAGAATACCTCGGAGGACGGTAATGGATCAGGCCAGCGGTCTTCGGAGCATGATAGATGCCGAAGACAATAAAAACAGGGAAAATGCAAAAGTGCTTACCGTTACCTCGGGTAAGGGTGGCGTCGGAAAATCAAATACAGCCGTAAATCTTGCGGTATGGTTTCGTAAATTCGGAAAAAGAGTTATAATACTGGATGCGGACTTCGGACTTGCAAATGTCGGGGTTATGTTTGATACCATATCAAAATATACTCTAAAGGATATGATATTTGAAGGAAAGGATATCCGTGATATAATTACAAAGGGCCCAATGGATATAGGCTTTATTTCCGGTGGCTCCGGGATTTCGGAACTGAACGATCTGAGACGCGATCAGGTCAGCTATCTGGTTAATTCTCTTTCGGTATTGAATGAATTGTGCGATATACTTATAATAGATACCGGAGCGGGTGTTTCCGATGCCGTTATGCAGTTTGTTCTTACAAGTCCGGAGGTTCTTCTGATCACGACTCCGGAACCTGCATCGCTTACGGATTCTTATTCGCTCGTTAAGGCACTGTACAAGAATCCGCGCTTTGAAGGAAGCGGAGTGAATGTACGGCTTATTGCGAATAAGGTCAATTCAAAAGACGAGGCACTTGCGGTATATAACAAATTAAATTCCGTTGTGAGGAAGTTTCTGGGCGGAGAGATCGATTATCTCGGAATGATACCTCAGGATCCGCTCCTTGAAAAAGCCGTTCGCTCACAGAGGGTTGTTACCGAGGCATACCCGAACGCAAAATCCGTTCGCGCATATGAAGGAATTGCAAGGGAACTTCTCGGGGACACAAACGACAGTAAAAGATACGGATGGGGAATCTCACAGATCCTTAATCGTCTTATATATACATAGTTTTTATTTTTTCGGGGAAGTATAAAGAGAAAAAGATGAGATTAAGAGACATTAAAATCGGTACTACAATCGATATCCGTTTCCAGCAGACAGCTGCAAAGGAAGAAAAAACGGGAAATACGGGGGATACATATCGGTCCGACGTTTTTGACATTCTTTCGGACTACGAATTCGAAATGCAGATTCCCCTTCACAAAGAAAAACCGATCCTTCTTCCCGAAGGAGTAAGATACGAGATAGTTTTTATAACCGGAAGCGGTATGTTCCGTACCATCGGAGTAATCCGGGGTAAATATAAAAAAGAGAATTTTAATGTATACAAAATGGAAATAAAACATGCCGATCTGGAAAAATTCCAGAGGCGTGAATATTTCCGCTTCTCCTGTTCCATACCGCTTATCTTCTCCGTGTTGGAAGAAGAAGAGGCGGAACTTGATACAATAGAAGGTATCATGGGAACACAGGATACCGCAACGGAAAACATCAGGGGTATGGGGACCATCCTCGATATAAGCGGAGGCGGTATCAGGTTTTCCACAAACATGGATCTTTCGGATTATAAGTTCCTGCTGTTGCAGTTTGATCTTACGCAGGAAGGAAGGGAACCGGAGAAACTGGAACTTGTGGCATTTATGATAGCATGTGAAAGACCTGATGCAAATTCGAAATATGTCTGCCGCGTGCGGATAATGTTTAAGAATACGGATTACCAGGAAAAGATCATTAAATACATTTTTGAGGAAGAACGTAGGATACGTAGAAGGGGTCAGGAGTAAGATTTTTATGTATAAGATTCTTGTGGCGGATGACTCTGCACTCGTGAGAAAGGTAATATGTGATATAATAAACGCTAACCCGGATTATCAGGTTACGGATACCTGTATGGATGGGGAAAGCGCTTATGATAAAGCCAAGACCGGAAATTTCGATCTTATTGTCTGCGAAATGAACATTCCAAAGATGAACGCAATGGAAATGATCAATAAGCTTGAGACATCAAAGATCAATATACCGGTAGTGGTAATGACAACTTCTTTAAAAGAAGATGCCGACAAAGCTTTTCTTGCAGCCGGAAAGAGTTCTGTAGAAATAGTAAAAAAACCTTTCCGTCTGTTTTCGGCAGAAAGAGCCGATCTTGAAAAGCAGGTAATACTCGCGATTTCCCGGTTCCTGAAGAAGACAACTCCGAAAACGGATGCATCTAAACCGGGCGTTGATCAAAAGTCCCGTGCGGCAATGCCGACGGGCGGAGGAAAACCTTTCACCGGAAGAAAGAGACTTGTGGCTATCGCAAGCTCGACGGGAGGTCCACAGGCGTTACATGCCATGATACCGATGCTCCCGAAAATAGGAGTTCCGGTTGTCATCGTACAGCATATGCCGAAAGGTTTTACAGCATCTCTGGCGGAAAGGATAGATTCCACCGCAAATCTTACGGTTAAAGAAGCCGAAAACGGAGAGATGCTCAAAGCGGATACCGTGTATATTGCACCCGGCGGAAGACATCTTGAAATAATAGAGGTTACAAGCGGTAAATATACATGCAGGGTATTTGACGATCCTCCGGTAAACAACCTTCGCCCCTGTGCGGATGTTATGTACAGATCCTTGATCAAGTGCTCGTTTGAAGAAATTGTATGCGTTGTCCTGACCGGCATGGGAGCGGACGGTTCCGACGGAATTGAAGCCCTTAAACAAAACGGAACACAGAAAATCTACACTATCACACAGAGTGCGGAAACATGTGTTGTATACGGAATGCCGAAGGCGGCATTTCAAAGGGGACTTTCCGATGAAGTCAGACCGCTCAACGAAGTAGCAAACGCAATAGCAAAGAAATTGGGGGTATGAATCGATGGATGTAAGCCAGTACTTAGACGTATTTATCGACGAAACAAGCGAACACATTCAGAGCCTTTCCGACAACATCATGGAGCTCGAAAAAGAGCCTGAGAACAAAGACGTTGTCAACGAGATCTTCCGTGCGGCACACTCCTTAAAGGGTATGGCCGGTACCATGGGCTTCAAGCGCATGCAGCATCTTACACATGACATGGAAGATGTGTTCTCCGAGGTCAGAAACGACAATATCAAAGTTAACGGTAACATGATCGACCTTCTGTTTAATTGTCTTGATGCTATCGAGAATTACCTTGAGAATGTTAAGGCAACTTCTGATGAAGGTACGGAAGAAAACGAGGCACTTATCAAACAGCTCAATGCTTTCCTTGAAGGCGGCGATGGTTCCGTTGATGCGGAATCTTCCGATTCGGAGGAAGCTCCCGCTGCGGAAGATAAGAAAGAAGAAGCTTCTTCCGGAGAAGAATCCGGCGAGGCAGAATATCTTTCCATGCCTGTTGATGACGGAATACGCGAAAAGATGAAGGAAGCGGTCGAATCCGGCCAGAATCTTTACGGCGTTACCGTTCATATCGATAAAGAATGTCTCCTTAAAGCCGCAAGGGCCTTCCTTGTATTTAAGGCGGTGGAAGACTTCGGCGAGATCATAGCATATAACCCCAGTTCACAGGATATAGAAGACGAAAACTTCGAGTTTACGTTCAGCATAATCATCGCTGCGGAAACAAACGATCTTGATCCGGTAATAAAGGCAATTGAAGCCGTATCCGAGATCGAGAGTACTGACAGCGGAAAGGTTACGCCGGAGGACTACGAAGAAAAGAAAGAAGAAGCGGAAGAAAAAGAACCGGAACAGGAAGCATCCTCGGCACCTGCTACCGCAGCACCCGCTCCTTCGGCAGCACCCGCTGCGAAAGAAAGCCCGAAAGCTGCTCCCGCGGCAGCAAACAATGCAGCGGCTTCAAAGACAAACAAACCGGTTGCAACAAGAACCGTCCGTGTGGATATCGAAAAACTCGATTCTCTTATGAATCAGGTTTCCGAGCTTATTATTGCAAAGAACTCTCTCGTATCAATAAGCGCAACGGATCAGGGCGTTAACAACCAGAGTTTCCACGAACAGATAGAATATCTTGAGCGTATTACCACGGGACTTCACGAATCCGTTATGAAGGTTCGAATGGTTCCTATCGAAAATACGGTAAACAAGTTCCCGCGTATGATCCGCGATCTTTCCAGAAAACTCGGAAAGCCCATGGAACTGTATATGTCCGGTGAGGACACGGAACTTGACCGTACCGTTGTAGATCAGATTGGTGATCCGCTTCAGCACCTGCTCCGTAACTCCGCAGACCACGGTATTGAGTCTCCGGAAGTTCGTAAAGAAAGAGGAAAGCCCGAACAGGGATCCATTTTCCTTACTGCATTCCAGGAAGGTAACAACGTTATCATCCAGGTTCGTGATGACGGTAACGGAATCGATATTGACAAAGTTAAACAGAAAGCGGTCGAGCGCGGTATAGTTACTCCTGAAGAAGCGGAAAATCTTTCCAAGAAAGAGATCATAAACTTCCTCTTCATGCCCAGTTTCTCGATGGCAAAAGAGATCACGGATATTTCCGGTCGAGGCGTTGGTCTTGACGTTGTTAAGTCAAACATCGAAGCTCTCGGCGGTGATGTTGAAGTTAAGAGTGAATTCGGACAGGGATCAACGTTTACCGTTCGCCTTCCGCTTACACTTGCCATCATCCAGGCTCTCATGGTTGAAGTATCGGATGAGAAATATGCGATCGCACTTGGATCCATCCAGACGATCGAGAATGTTCCCGTATCGGAGATTAAGTATGTTCAGGCAAAAGAGGTTATCCACCTCCGCGGACTCGTTATTCCGCTTATCCGCCTGGGACAGCTCCTTGATTGCGAAGAAAAAGACGAAGAGCCTGATAACCTTATCGTTGTAATCGTTAAGGCCGGTGATAACTACGCAGGTATCGTTGTTGACAACCTTATAGGCCAGATGGAAGTCGTTATCAAGTCTCTCGGTAAAGTACTTGAAAACAACAAGTTCATCAGCGGCGCGACCATTCTCGGCGATGGCGAGGTTGCTCTCATCATCGATGTAAACGCAATGTTCTGATTTTGGAGGTGAAAGAATATGAGCAGTTACGAACTCAGCACGACAGAAGAGGAAAAGAGACAGTACATTGTTGTTAAGATCGGGAGCGAGCAGTACGGCCTCGATATCAGCAATGTTGACAATATTGTAAGAATGCAGAAGATCACCCGTGTTCCGAAGTCTCCGGAGCATTACAGGGGTGTTATAAATCTTCGTGGAGAAGTTGTTCCCGTTATGAGCATAAGAAGAAAGATGGGGCTTTCCGATGATGTGTTCACAAATGCATCAAGAATAATCATCTTAAAGCTTGAAGCTCAGGGTTCTGTCGGTATTGTTGTGGACGAAGTTAAGGAAGTTGTTTCCTTGGGCTCCGATGACATCGACAGAAATGTTCAGAATACGAACCGCGAAGACAGCAACTTTATAAACGGAATCGGTAAAAACGGCGAAGAGCTTATCTCGCTCTTTGATGTGGATAAGATCGCAGACGAGGTGGAAGCCGCGTAAGCAGGTCCCGGTTTTATCCGCAGGGAGGATTCATATGAGTGATACACATAAGTCATTGGATGAAATAAATGAGATGTATATCGATGTCCTGAAGGAAATCGGTAATATCGGAGCGGGAAACGCTACTACAGCCATCGCGAACATGCTCAATCTTAAGATTGATATGTCCGTTCCGCAGGTAGAGCTTATGCCTGTTGAAAAGATCGGGTCCTGTATCGGTGCGGAAGACGAAGTTATCGTCGGCATTATGCTAGGCGTAGAACTCGATATCGAAGGATCTATGATGTTCCTTATGGATATGAGAAGCGCACATCATCTTGTTAATCAGCTTATGATGCGTGATTATAATTATGCAGAAGATTTTGACGAGATGGATCTTTCCGCTCTTAAGGAAGTCGGAAACATTATTGCCGGATCATATCTTTCGGCTCTTTCCGGACTTACGAATCTTTCAATCTCACCGACTGTTCCGTTTGTAACGATAGATATGGCTGCGGCAATCCTTTCCGTTCCGGCTGTTATGTTCGGAATGATGGGAGATAAAGCGCTCCTTATCAAAACAGAATTCGGTGATGATTTTGAGATGAACGGATTCTTCATCCTTATGCCGGAAGAAGAATCTTATGAGAAGATACTTTCGTCATTAGGTCTTAGTTTATAGGGGGCAACAATGGGGCAGATGATCAAAGTCGGTATGGCAGATTTAAAGGTCTGCAAAGCACCGGATAATTTGACAACTATCGGTCTCGGGTCCTGTATTGGAATTGCCCTTTATGATCCGAGCACCAAAGTGACGGGGCTGGCACACATAATGTTACCGGATTCCAGCCAGATAAAGAATAATTCCAATATCGCAAAATTTGCGGATACCGGAATACAAAAACTTTATGATGATATGATAAAGGCCGGCGCAAATAAGAGCAGACTTGTGGCGAAAATTGCGGGCGGTGCAAAGATGTTTGAACTTGGCAGCGGTGCCGCGCAGAGCACCATTAACGTCGGTGAAAGAAACGCGGAAGCAAGCCGTGCAAAGTTAAAACAGCTTGGAATCAAACTTGTTTCAGAGGATTGCGGCCTTAACTACGGTCGTACAGTTGAACTGTACAGTGAAAGCGGGGATTATCTGATCAAAGCCGTCGGAAAGCCGCTTAAAAAGATTTAAGGTTTTATTTGACATGAACACTAAACCGTTGCCGATCATCGTGACACTTACAGCCTGCCTTATCTCCTGCGTTGTATCAATCATAGAGGGGGTTGGGTTTCGTATTTTTGTGACTCGATTTGCGGTAACGGCTCTTGTGTTTTATGTGGTTTTTTCGTTTTTAAACGTCTTCTTGAATAAGGGCCTCCAGATTGAAAAAGAGGAACTTGAAAAACAGGATGACGAAGAGATAGAGATTACTGAAAACGAAATGACCGGCGAAGAAGAAGGGAATGAAAACGGGGAAGAGGAGACATAAATTAGTTTATGGCTAAACCGGTTGACAGACAAAAACTCTGGGAGTCATATTTGAATAAACCGAGTGATGCATTAAGAGAGCAGATTATCCTTGAATATGCTTCACTTGTAAAGATTGTTGCAGGAAGACTGTCCGTACACCTCGGGAATACCGTCGAATATGAGGATCTTTGCAGTTACGGAATCTTCGGACTTATAGATGCGATCGATAAATTTGATGCTGAAAAGGATGTTAAATTCGAGACCTATGCATCACTTCGCATACGTGGCGCGATCCTTGATCAGATAAGAAAAATGGATTGGATCCCGCGTACGGTACGTCAGCGTCAGAGACAGATCGACGAGGCGATAAAAGCCGTAGAAAACAGAACCGGCGGAGCAGCATCGGATGAGGAGATCGCAAGGGAACTCGGGGTATCCGAAGAACAGCTTTTGGATTGGCAGTCTCAGCTTAAGGTCACAAATGTTGTTTCCTTAAACGAGTTTGTTGAACAGGGAAACGAGCCGGTAATGGATGCCGGAAGGAACTCGCATTTTATCCAGCCGGAAGACTCGATATCCCAGGATGAATTAAAACAGAAATTGCAGGAATCGCTTGCCTTACTTACTGAAAAGGAACGGCAGGTCATTCTTCTTTACTACTACGAAGAAATGACGTTAAAAGAAATCGCAGCGGTACTTACGGTTTCGGAATCCAGAGTATCACAGCTTCACACAAAAGCACTTACCAAAATGAAAAAGACCATGGGTGAATACATGGGAATCCTGAACGGGTAATATTTAACAGGAGTAATGCTATTCTATGCCACAGTTAAACGGTTATCTTCAAATTGAATTTATCGATAAAGAAGCGATAGGCTATTTTTATGCTCCGAAAGAGGGAGGCGTTCCTCTTGATATTAAAACAGCGGAAGAGTATGTAAGAAAACATGAAATCATAAACTACGACGTAGATATGTTCAGACTCGCGGTTACATCAAAAAAAGATGTAAAGATGAAACTCGGAATGACAAAAGGGATTGAGTTTTCTGAGAGTCTCTCTATAGAAACCTCACCGGATAAGATGCAGGCTATCGTTACTTTTTATCCGGGATCCGTTAAAGGACCGAAGCTTAATACACAGGATATTCTTATGTCCCTTGACGGCGCAGGAATTAAATACGGTATAGATCAGGAGGCAATTGCCGCATATCTTAAAGACAGGACCTTTTTTACGCCTGTTGTTCTGGCAAGGGGAAAGGAACCCCGTCACGGTACGGATGCTACCATAGAATATTTCTTTAATACCAATATTTCTCTTAAACCGAAGAAGAACGAAGACGGTACGGTGGATTATCATAATCTCGATACCATCGCCGCGGTAAACGAAGGCGATCTTTTGGCGCGTCTTACTCCTGCGGATAAGGGTGAAAACGGTTATGATGTTTGCGGAAATACAATGCCGTGCAGGACGGTTAAGGTTCTTCGCCTTGAGTTCGGTAAGAATATCCGCGCAAACGAAGAACGTACGGAAATCTTTTCGGAAGTAACGGGACATGCAAGCCTGACCGACGGAAAGGTCTTTGTTTCAAATGTATACGAAGTTCCGGCTGATGTTGATAATTCTACCGGAAATATTGATTATGACGGCAATGTTCACGTTAACGGTAATGTTCGCGGAGGATTTGTTATCCAGGCAAAGGGTGACGTCGTAATTGAAGGCGTTGTTGAAGATGCCATGATAAAATGCGACGGACAGCTTATTGTTAAGCGTGGTATCCACGGTATGAGCAAGGGCAGTTTTTATGCCGGAGGAAATGTTGTCTGCCAGTTTATCGAAAATGCAAAGGTTACAGCAGGCGGTTATGTTGAAGCGGGATCCATACTTCATTCGGAAGTCAATGCCGCGGGTGATGTTATCGTCAGTTCAAGAAAGGGTTTCATTAACGGTGGGACCATCCGTGCGGGCGGTAAAGTCGAATCCCAGACAATAGGAAGTCCGATGGGAGCCCAGACACATATCGAAGTCGGCATTCTTCCGGAAAAGAAGGAAAGATATAACCAGCTTAAAAAGAAAATGCTGGAAGCCAAGCAGGTTGTTGACCAGCTTGCACCCATAATAGATAAATATCAGGCGGTACTCAGAACAGGCCAGAGACTTGAACCGAAACATGCCGTTTATCTTCGTGACATCATGAAGAAATATCAGGACGCTAAGGCTGTTCTTACGGATGATGAAGCGGAGTTCCGCGAACTACATAAAATGCTTACGATCTCAACCAATTCAAAGGTTGTTGTTCAGAAGGTTGTCCATCCGGGAGTGGAGATAGTTATATCGGATGTTTCTTATAATGTAAAAAAAGACATTTCGTTTGTATACTTCTTTAAACATGAAGGTGAAGTAACCTTCAGAGCACTTTGATCGTTTCTTTGGAGAATTTATTATGTCCATACGTCCTATCGATCTTAACGGAATGATACAGAATGCGAATGACGTGGCAATGGTCCGTACAAATGAGGACATAAAGCCGGAACTTCAGCAGGCCAACATCTTAAACGAATTCGAAGAACAATCCGTGGAAGATACCACCAGAGTCAAGGAACAGGATAATACCGCGCAGGACAATACGAATCCGGATGAAGGAAACGGCTCCGGATATAATTCACTGTTTCGCGGAAAAGAGAATAAGAACAAAAAGAAAAAAACGGGTATCGAAGGACGTGTTATAAAGAAAAGCCCTCACGGCTCTTTTAATGCCAGCATCTGATACTTTTGCTGAAAGGAAATAAATGACACCATTATATGTTATATTTTTAATAACGGGACTTGTATTCTTCTTCGGAAGTTTTCTTTTTGTACAGCATCTTTCTCCTTCGGATATGGAGGAACTGAAAAAGATAGGTGATGAAGAGATAAAGCTTTTGATCGAAAAGAAATTCCGCGAAAAGGAAAATGAGTTTTCCTCCTCTTTGGATGAAAAATATGAAAAAAAGATGGATGAATTCGAGCGTGATGTTTCTCTCATCACAAACGAAAAGATAATGCAGATCCAAGACTTTACGAAAGAAGTGAAGGACGATACTGATACATATCTTGATACCGTTCAGAAGTCACATAAAGAGATAATCTTTATGCATGACATGCTTAATAACAAGCAGGAAAATATGGACGCTCTTGTTCAGGAAATGAAAAAAGAGGAGAGCACTTTAAGATTCTTAAAGGACAGCGTCACAGGCCTTGTAAAAGAATTAAAAGACGAAAAGGCGGATATCACGGGCTTCGAAGAATTCAAGAGAAGACAGGAAGAAGAACCTTTGGAACAGGGATTTACAAAAGAGGAATTCCTTTCAATGAAGGAAGAACTCGAAAGAAGGGTTCTTGAGGAAAACAAGACATCCGATGAGAACAAAAAAGGCATGAGCCGAAAAGACAGAAAAGAAAGAAACGACGAGATCTTAACGCTTCAGGAACAGGGATACTCAGAGGTTGAGATAGCAAAGAGACTCGGAATCGGACTTGGCGAAGTTAAACTTGTTTTGGGAGTTTTTCAATAATTTAAAATTATGAAATCAAAGTATTTTTTAAGAGGTCTGGGCTTCGGCATCACGGTAACGGCAATAATCTTTCTTATTGCAAACATAATCGTTAATCCTGCGGTGACGGATAAAGAGATAAAGGAACGCGCCGCAAACCTGGGCATGGTGGAAAAGGACGGGGCGGATCCCGAAACGGACAAAAAGGAAAAAGAGAATTCCGATAAGGATTCATCCGACAAAGATAGTTCATCCGGAGATAACGCATGGGCGGATGCAAATACCGAGGACCTTCAAAAAGCTCTGGACGAATCAATTGAAGAAGCGGAAGATGAAGCTTCCGAAGAAACGAAAACAGAGGTTGTGTCCGATCAGAAATTTAATGCCGAGGAGGTTGTCATAGCATTATACGAAGGCGAAACATCAAGGCTCCTTTCGGAGGATCTTAAGGAAAAGGGAATTATAGACGATTCCGAATCCTTTAATACGTATCTTGAATCCAAAGGATATGCGGAGTATCTGCAGACCGGGTTCTATACAATAAAAAAGGGTAGTTCTTTCGAAGACATCGCACACATCATAACCAAGAACAAAATTCCGTAAAAAAACATAAAAAACATAAAAAACACGCTTGTAAAGGGCGTGTTTTTGTGTTAAAATATCGTTTGCTGTGCGTGAAAGCAGGCGCATGGCGGAAATAGTACACACATATGGGGACGATGCCTTTTGTGCCGGAGATCATATCCAAACACTTGACGGTGAAGGTTTCGGATGAACCGTATGGAGGAAATTAACAAGGAGGATAAAAAAATGAGTGTTATTTCCATGAAACAATTACTTGAGGCAGGTGTGCATTTCGGACACCAGACAAGACGCTGGAACCCCAAAATGGCGCCGTACATCTACACGGAGAGAAACGGTATCTATATTATCGATCTCCAGAAGACAGTAGGACTTGTTGACGATGCTTATAACGCAGTATTCGACATCGTTGCTCAGGGCGGAAGCGTTCTTTTCGTAGGAACGAAGAAGCAGGCACAGGATGCGGTACGTGAAGAAGCAGAGCGTTGCGGCATGTACTATGTTAATGAAAGATGGCTCGGCGGAATGCTTACAAACTTCAAGACGATCCAGAGCCGTATCGAACGTCTTAAGGCAATCGAAAGAATGCAGAACGACGGAACATTCGAGCGTCTTCCGAAAAAGGAAGTTGCAGGTCTTCAGAAGGAACTTGAGAAACTCGAGAAGAACCTCGGCGGTATCAAGAACATGAAGCGCATCCCGGATGCAATCTTCATCGTTGATCCGAAGAAGGAACATATCTGCGTACAGGAAGCACACGCACTCGGAATCACTCTTATCGGTATCGCTGATACGAACTGCGATCCGGAAGAACTTGACTTTGTAATCCCGGGTAATGATGATGCTATCCGTGCCGTAAAGCTTATCGTATCCAAGATGGCAGACGCTGTTGTTGCAGCTAACCAGGGCGAAGAAGCAGGCGTTGCATCCGATGCGGAAGCAGAAAAGGTCGAAGAGGAGGAATAATAAGATGGCAGCTATTTCAGCATCTATGGTAAAAGAACTCCGTGAAATGACCGGAGCGGGAATGATGGACTGCAAGAAGGCACTCACCGAGACAGACGGTGATATGGATGCCGCAGTTGAAGTATTAAGAAAGAGCGGAGCAGCTAAGGCTGTTAAGAAGGCAAGCAGAATCGCAGCAGAAGGAATCTGCCGTATAGCAAGCGAAGGAAACAAGGCTGTTGTTGCGGAAGTAAATTCCGAGACAGACTTCGTTGCAAAGAATGAAACCTTCCAGGAATTTGTTCAGAAGATCGCTGATACTGCACTTGCTTCCGGACTTAAGGGCGGAAAGAACGGCGAAGACGTTGAAACACTTCTTTCCAAAGACGGCCTTAACGAACTTCTTGTAGAAAAGACAGCAACGATCGGTGAAAAGTTATCCGTTCGTCGTTTTGAACTTGTTGAAGCGGATTGTGTTGCAACATATATCCATGGCGGCGGAAGGATCGGCGTTATCGTTGCCGGTAACGGCGCAAGCGATGATGCTGCAAAGGAAGCTCTTACAAATATCGCTATGCAGGTTGCTGCTATGACACCGCAGTATGTAAGCCGTGATGTTATCCCGTCAGACGAAGTTTCAAAACTCAGAGAGATCACGATCGACAGCGCTCTTAACGATCCGGCTTCACTTCCGAAGCCCATCTTACAGAAGCGTATTGACAGAGCTGTCAGCGAAAAGCTTTGGAGCGATGAAGACATTGCAATCTATGAAGAAAAGAAGAGCAATATGAACTTCCTTTTCAACTTCCTTTCCGATGCAGCTGCAGCAAAGCTTGCAGAGCTTGCAATGGAAGGTAAGGAAGAATACCTTAAGGATAAGATCTTTACGGGACTTGTTGAAGGACGTGTATCAAAGAACATAAAGGACATCAGCCTTATGGATCAGGTATACGTTAAGGCTGAAGACGGAAAGCAGACTGTACTTAAGTATCTTGAGTCCGTAAACAAGGAACTCAAGGTAGCTTCCTTCGTAAGATTTGAGGTAGGCGAAGGCATGCAGAAAAAAGAAGAAGACTTTGCTGCGGAAGTTGCCGCTCAGCTTGGTTAAACTTTAACTTTATACTTTAAAAAACATATAAAAGTATGATAAAATAGAGTCCTGTGAAAGGACTCTGTTTTTTTATGGGGAAGACTAAAGGATGGGTTTTAATCTTGAGTACAATTTTTATCTTGAGCTTGCGGTAATACCTCTTGATATAATATTGTTTTTATTCTTAAACATAAGATATAAAAAGAAAACACAGGTAAACAATGCGCTTAAACTGTTTGCCTTCTTTGTTATGGTAGCAACCACGGTTGATGTTGCAACAGCAATTGTTACCAGCGCTCACAATCTTGTTCCCAACTGGGTGCACTATATATTCAATACGGCTGACTCCATGCTGGCGAGCGCAACCGGAATAGCTTTTATCAGATATATCTGGGCCTATGTAAAAAACAGTGAATTCAAATTAAGATATGTATTAACGCAGATTCTTCTTATAATTAATTACGGACTTCTTCTTACAAATCCGTTTACTCACCTTGTTTTCTCTTATGATGAGAACGGAAACTATATACATGAAAAACTGTTTACGCTTGTCGCATATGTTTTCCCCATTGTGTTCTTCCTCATAGGCTGTGTTTATATGTATGTACATTGGAAGAACTACAAGAAAAGTCAGGTTACGACCATGACAATTGCAATAATACTGACGGCGACGCTGTTTCTTTTACAGATGCTTTTCTTTGACACTTTCCTTATAACGTTTTTTGTCGCATCTCTCGGAGTTCTTGTAATCTATCTTTCACTCGAAAGTCCGGATTATGAGCGTCTTATAGAGACGATGGAACAGCTTCGCGAATCCCAGTCAAGGGAAGCGGCCGTGGTTGCAAAAGAGAGGCTTTCAAAGGAGATAATGATCGCGCTGTCACAGGCGGTAGATGCTAAGGACCATTACACAAAAGGTCATTCCATACGCGTTGCAGAGTATGCGAGAGCC
Source organism: Lachnospiraceae bacterium (assembly GCA_017418645.1). Lineage (GTDB taxonomy): Bacteria > Bacillota > Clostridia > Lachnospirales > Lachnospiraceae > FD2005. The sequence continues at coordinate 24,083 of JAFOND010000021.1, forward strand.
ATTGCGGAGCAAATGGGGAAATCGGAAGAGGAATGCGAAGAAATCTATTATATGGGACTTCTTCATGATGTGGGGAAAATCGGAGTTCCGGAAGATATTCTAAACAAGAACGGAAGACTTACGGATGAGGAATTCGGAGAGATAAAAAAGCATACCGTTACGGGATATGATATACTTCATACTATAACGGAAATTCCCGGTATTTCAACCGGTGCCAGATGGCACCATGAAAGATATGACGGGAAAGGTTATCCGGACGGTCTTCCGGGAAGCGAAATACCGGAAGAAGCAAGGATAATATGCGTAGCGGATTGTTATGATGCCATGACATCAAAACGCGTTTATTCCACCCCGAAAACACAGGAAGAGGTACGATCCGAAATAATACGCTGCAAGGGAACACAGTTCGACCCGGATGTTGCGGATGCAATGATTGCCATTATTGACAGGGACAAAGAGTATAGTCTTAGAGAAGCGGTATGATATTATTTTATATCGAAAAGGAGTGATGGTATGAGTAACCTTAAAATTAAGATAAAAAATCATGATGTGCCCGTTTCGTGGGAGAACATGAGTGCAGTAGGTGCTATCATGAATAAACTGTCATCCGTAAAAAAGTTTCAGATGACAAAAAACGGAATAAGACATATCGGTAATATCGGTATTCCCGTTCCGCGAAACGACAGGGCGTTCAATGCAAGACCGGGAGATATAGCGATCCAGGACGGAAACCTTGTTATCTTTTCCGGCGAAGACGATGTTTCATGTACAAAACTCGGAAAGATATCAGGCTATTCCGAGACACAGATAAAGAGCCTTTTATCATCCGGGAGTATAAATGTAGAACTTTATGAGGGGTAATTTTTAGGAGGTTTTTATGGAAAAGTCAAAGGTATTTTTTACTGACTTTCGTACTCAGCTTGAAGTCAGCCAGGGGGTAAAGTTACAGAGGCTGATAAGGCGCGCAGGTATCGGCGATATTGATTTTGAGGGGAAATTTGTCGCCATAAAAATGCATTTCGGTGAGCTTGGAAACTTCTCTTATTTAAGACCTAATTATGTTAAGGCGGTTGCGGACGTTATAAAGGAACTTGGCGGAAAGCCCTTCCTTACGGATTGTAACACCCTTTATCCCGGAAGCAGAAAGAATGCCGTTGATCATCTTTACAATGCGGAAGTTAACGGATTTAACAGTGTAACAACCGGCTGCTATGTTATAATCGCAGACGGTCTTAAAGGAACGGACGAAGCAACCGTTCCGGTTCCGAACGGAGAGTATTGCAAAGAAGCATATATCGGTCAGGCTCTTTATGATGCGGATATCATCATTTCGCTTTCGCATTTTAAGGGCCATGAAATGACGGGATTCGGCGGCGCAATAAAGAACGTTGGAATGGGCGGCGGAAGCCGTGCGGGAAAGATGCAGCAGCACTGTGACGGAAAACCGCATGTGAATCCCGATCTTTGCCGTAACTGTAAAAAATGCGGTCGTGAATGCGGCTCCGATGCAATCTTTTATGACAGCGGAAAAGCGGTTATCGAACAGGATATTTGCAAAGGATGCGGAAGATGTATCGGCGCCTGTGCGTTTGATGCCATAAGCACGGAAAACGATACCGCGCTTGAGGCTCTCTGCGGAAAGATGGCGGAATATACCGCTGCGATCGTAAATGAAAAGCCGCATTTTCATATAAGTCTTATTATGGATGTTTCTCCGAACTGTGACTGTCACGGAGAAAACGATGCGCCTATCTTACCCAATATCGGTATGCTGGCATCCTTTGATCCCGTTGCACTGGATCAGGCCTGTGCGGATCTTTGTCTTGCGGCGGAACCCATAAGAAACAGTCAGCTTGGAGACAACCTTGCAAAGCCCGACTGGCACCATCACCACGATCATTTCCTTGACAGCAATCCTAATATCAAATGGAAGGAAACTTTGGAACACGGAGAAAAGATCGGACTCGGAACAAGGGATTACGAACTGATAAAAATGTAA
>JAFOND010000189.1 GCA_017418645.1 Lachnospiraceae bacterium
CAGTACCTTATAAATAATATCGAGCAACAGATATACGGAATTCTTGACTGGGCAAACGAGATAACCGGGGGACATTACGAAAAAGAGATAAACGGCGCAAAGAATGCGGAAGCCCTGAAAAGCGCTCTGGATACCGCGGTTGGCATGGCCCAGAACTATCTTAACATGGGCGAACAGGAAGAGTTCATAAAGACTATGGCTTCCTTCGGTTTTTCCATGGGAAGACTCCTTGTCGATATCATCCTGGGTATGATCGTTGCCGTGTATGTTCTCCTGGGAAAAGAGACTTTTAAGGGGCAGGGAAAGAAGATAATATACGGTGTATTCTCGCTTTCGGTTGCAAACGAACTGGTAAAAGTCGTAAGAAAAACAAACGAACTGTTTTACGGTTTTATCATAGGAAAGATAATCGATTCGACCATAATCGGTTTTATATGTTATGTCAGCATGGTCATAATGGGAATGCCGTACCGCGTACTCTGCTCGGTAATAATCGGCGTAACGAATATCATACCGATATTCGGACCGTACTTCGGCGCGGTTCCTACGGTTATAATCATATTCCTTACGAATCCGTGGAAGGGAATCATATTCCTTATTTATGTCTTTATTTTGCAACAGGTTGACGGCAATATCATCGGTCCGAAGATCCTTGGGGATTCAACGGGTATATCTTCGTTCTGGGTTGTCGTTGCCATCGTTATCGGAGGAGGGCTTTTCGGTCTCCCGGGAATGATCCTGGGCGTGCCCATGACCGCGCTTCTGTATTACCTTTTCGGAAGACTTTCGAAGAGGCTCTTAAGAAAGAAAAACCTGCCGGAAGAAACGGCGGAGTATATATATCTTAAAGATATAGATGAAAAGACAAAAACATTTAGAATGAAGGATCCGGGAGTTTCCGAGGATCCCGTGATGCTGTTTAAGAAGAAGAAAAAGAAAGATGATGGAGAAGGAATTTAAAGAACGCTTTGCCGAAGCCGAAAATCTTATATCGCTGGGACAAAAAGAAGATGCGATCGATGTTTTATCCGAGATAAACTGGAAGAAGGTTCACAACCAGAATGCGTTTATGAAGGCTGCGGATCTTTATGAGAGCATGGGTGAAAACGACCTCGCAAAGGAGCTTCTTTCGATGTCGCACGAAAGATCTCCCATGGGAAGGAAAGCCTTAAAACAGCTTGCTCTTCTTTGCACGAAAATGAACGATACGGAAGAAGCGCTTTCTTATTACGAAGAGTTTTCGGAGATTGCTCCCAACGATCCGGATAAATACATAATCCTTTATGAGATAGAAAAGAAACGCGGCGCGGCGCTGCCGGATCTTATCGCCATCCTTGAAACCTATAAGGACGCGGTTTTTGATGACGGGTGGGCGCTTCAGCTTGCATATCTGTATCATGATGCCGGGGATGCCGAAAAATGTCTTGAACTCTGTGACGAGATCTATACATACTTCGGCGAAGGTGTCTACGTTGAAAAGGCGCTGGAACTTAAGATGTCCATGCGTCCGCTTTCCATGGATCAGGAAGAAAGCTACAGAAGTTTTCAATATAAAAAAGACGGTTTAACGGAGATAAAGGCAAACGAAGTCCTTGAATCCGGAGAGATCATCAACCATACCATCGCCATCCCGTCCATTGAACTTTCGCCGGACAGATTTAATACCGTTAATCTTCAGGCAGAGATAAAAAAGAACATCGAAGAGATCATGAAGGCCACGGAAGCGGCGTCCGTTTCCGAAAACATGGAGGCCATAAAAGATCTTGTAAACGATCTTCCCTACCTTGACAGAGCAGAGGAGGACTCCGTTGAAAAGCATAAAAAAGCAAAGGATAAACTGGACGATACCATCCGTACACAGTATCAGAGTTTCCTTGAAGAGGAATATGACGGGCAGATGAGCCTGTTTGTTCCGGACAGACAGGAGACGGAAGCCCAGATAGAAGGGCAGCTTACCATAACGGAAGTTATGGAGGATTGGGAAAAGACACGTCGTGCGGCAGAGGCTGCGCTTGCTGCGGCAAAGGCGGAGGAACTTCGAAACGCAAAAGAGGAAGCCCTCCGTGAGGCAACGGATATAATGAACCGTCTTTCGGATATCGCGCCCCAGCTGGAAGCGGATTATAAGGAAACGGAAGTTATAAGGCAGGAAGCGATCACAGTTCCGGAAGAAACACATATATCCGCGCTTGAAATGTATAAGAGAGAGACTACGGTGGAAGAAGCTGAAGAAGAAACGGATGCGGATATACCGGAAGAGGAGATCCATGACGGGGAGACGGCCGTTTCCAACATAATGAATCTTGACGATTCTTTCTTTGAACCGGATGCTACAGGGGAAGAATCTGAAGTCGTTGAAGAAATTGAAGAAATACCGGAAGAAGCTGTAGAAGACGAGCCGGTAGAATTGCAGGAAGAATCTGAAGTCGTTGAAGAAGGTATACCGGAGGAAGTGGCCGCGGTAGATGCGGCTGAGGAAATCGTCGAGGAAGAATCGATAGAAGAGTCGACAGAAGAACCGACAGAAGAGCCGGCAGAAGAACCGGAAGTGGAAGAAGAAATACAGGAAGAAGTTTCGGAAGAGGAAGAGCCTCCGAAGAAACTATCACAGGAAACGAAGATATTCAAGGTTCCGAAGGCGGACCAGAGCGGAAACATTACGGGCATAGGTCTTGAGATCCCCGTAATAAAGCTTGACGAAGACGGTAATATAACGGAAGAAAAGCCGCTTGAAGTGTCGGATGAAAAACCGTTATTATCCGGAAAGCTTACGCAGAATACAAGGGAATGGAAACCGCCAAGGCTTACCGACGGCGAAGAGATGATACTCGGACAGGCTGTTGCGGAAATGCTTGAAGACGAAGAAAAGAAAAAGGAACCGGCGGTTGAACCCTCGGAGGAGGAATCCGCGGAACCGGAAAAATCCATAAGCGAACTTAAGAAGGAAAGCGACGAGGAAGAAGCTGCAAAAGAAGCGGAAGAGCTTGAAAAGATAGAAGAGGAGTTAAAGGAAAGAAAGTTTATTCTTTCCGAAGAAGAAAAAGGCCTCTTTGTATATTTCCTTCCCATAGAGGGAATGGAAAAACAGATTGTAAAAGCCGTGAACAATATCGGAAGAAGAATTGTCATCGGCGCAGTGGCATCCGAAGGAAACCTTATAATTCAGGGCGGACGCGGCTCCGGAAAATCCGAGATGGCAAAATCCATCGTACATGTGCTCAGAACGGAATATCAGAAACCGGGACAGAATATGGGTACCATAAAGGCTGCAAACCTGAACGAAAAGGATGTTCAGGCTATCTATCAAAAGATCAGGGGAGGATGTCTTATAATAGAAAACGCGGGAGATCTTGAACGCGACACGGCTGTAACCCTGAAACTTCTTATGGATAACGATAACGACGGTACGCTTATCATCCTTGAGGATACAAGGGTCG
>JAFOND010000190.1 GCA_017418645.1 Lachnospiraceae bacterium
ACCCTTATCAAAGGAATCGAGAGAGAATACTTCACCCGCTTCGGCATCCCAGATACGAAGTGTATTTACAACATTGTTCCCGTATCCCACAACCGGCATATCATAGGGAACCGCCATAACGGAGCGATAACCTTCATGAATGAATTCGTAGTTTCCGTCGGATTTCATTTCCGAACGAACATAACCGCCGAACTTAACTTCACATTTATATTCCGGACGCTTGATCTCGAAAGGATATCCGTGTTCAAGCCAGTTGTCCGGAACTTCCTTCTGGAAGCCGTCTTCGATCTTCTGCTTGAACATTCCGTAACGATAACGGATACCGCATCCGTATGCGACGTAGCCGAGAGTAGAAAGAGATTCGAGGAAGCAGGCAGCAAGACGTCCGAGACCACCGTTTCCGAGAGCGGGATCCGGTTCCTGGTCCTCGATCTTTGTAAGATCAAAACCGAGTTCGGAAAGCGCATCTCTTATCGGAGCATATTCGCCCAGGGAGATCATGTTGTTTCCCATAAGACGTCCGATAAGGAACTCCATGGACATGTAGTAAACGATCTTGGGATCGTCCTTTTTCATCGTCTTCTGAGTCTTGATCCAGTTTTCGATAACATCGTCCTTTACGCAGAGCGCAACTGCCTGATATACTTCCTGGGCATTGGCTTCGTCAAGCTCTTTTCTGTAAAGATTTCTAACGTTTGTTATTACCTGTTTTTTGAATGCTTTCTTGTCAAAATCGGTTACTTTCATTCTGCTCTCCTTTTTTCACTTCACCTTACAGTTTCTTAACGGATAACGTTACCTGTTCACCGTTAAGATCCCATTCCTTCTCGTATCCTTCAAGTTTACCGTTTTCCATGCTCTCCGCAAGGACGTCGCGCATGATATCCGCCTTGTGGTTTTCAATCATCCTTACGGCTTCGTCGGAGCCTTTGTATCCCACCGTTATATGATCCATAACTTCAAATCCTGCTTCTTTTCTCATTGTCTGGATCTTTGAAAGAAGCTCGCGTACAAATCCTTCTTCGATAAGTTCAGGTGTAAGGTTCGTATCAAGCACAACGGTAACTTCGTTATCGCCGTCCGTAACAAAACCTTCCGTCTCCTTCGTTTCGATAAGAAGATCTTCCTCGGCAAGTTCTATGGAAGGATCTATCTCCGGGAATTTAAGGCTTCCTTCAGCCTTTAATTTAGAATATGCTTCGTTTCCGTTAAGATTCGAAAGTGCTTCTCTTATTGCATTTAAGAACTTTCCGTACTTCGGACCAACTGTCTTAAGCTGGGGCTTAAATACATAATCCGTAAAGTTGGAAACATCTTCCGTAAATTCAACGGACTTAACGTTTAACTCGTCTTCAAGAACAGCGATATACATTTCCGGAAGCGCATCGCCGGCCTTAACATACATCTTCTTAAGAGGCTGTCTGTTCTTTCTGTTGCTTGCGTTTCTGCAGGCGGAACCGAAAGTCTTTATCTTAAGAACCTTTGCCATATCGCTCTCAAGTTTTTCATCTATCGCGCTCTCATCCACTGTCGGGAAATCGCAAAGATGAATGGATGCAGGAGCTGACGGATCAACGGAGCAAACAAGGTTAAGATATATCTCCTCCGTCATGAAGGGGATCATGGGCGCAGCAGCCTTGCATATCGTAACGAGTGCTTCGTAAAGAGTCATGTATGCGGCGATCTTATCGTCCTCCATACCCTTTGCCCAGAAGCGTCCGCGGCAACGGCGCACATACCAGTTACTCATGTCGTCAACAAATGATTCGAGGGCTCTTGCAGCCTCCGGAATCCTGTAGTTAAAGAGATCGTCGTCAACTTCTTTAACCGTACTGTTAAGCTTTGAAAGAAGCCACTTGTCCATTACGGTCAGCGCTTCTTTGTTAAGCGTGTATTTTTTCGGATCAAAGCCGTCGATGTTCGCATAAAGAACAAAGAATGCATATGTGTTCCAGAGCGTTCCCATGAACTTTCTCTGTCCTTCCTGAACAGCCTTTCCGTGGAAACGGTTGGGAAGCCATGGCGCGGAGTTGATGTAGAAATACCATCTTATTGCATCAGCTCCGTATTCTTCGAGAGCATCGAAGGGATCTACTGCGTTGCCCTTGGACTTACTCATCTTCTGTCCGTTTTCGTCCTGAACATGTCCGAGAACGATAACATTCTCATAGGGCGACTTGTTGAAAAGAAGCGTGGACTCAGCCATGAGGGAATAGAACCATCCTCTGGTCTGGTCAACGGCTTCGGATATAAACTGTGCCGGGAACTGCTGCTTAAAAAGATCCTCGTTTTCAAAAGGATAATGATGCTGTGCAAAAGGCATCGCACCGGAATCGAACCAGCAGTCTATAACTTCCGGAACACGGCGCATTGTCTTGCCGCAGTCCGGACATTTGATGGTTATCTCATCGATATAAGGACGATGAAGCTCCGTCTTTGCCGCATCCGGATTTTTGCTCTTTTCCGCAAGTTCAGCGCGGGATCCGATAGAGATCTGCTTGCCGCAGTCTTCGCATTCCCAGATATTAAGCGGTGTTCCCCAATAACGGTTTCTGGAGATTCCCCAGTCCTGGATATTTTCGAGCCAGTCACCGAAACGTCCCTTTCCGATGGATTCCGGGATCCAGTTTACGGTGTTGTTATTTTTGATAAGGTCGTCCTTAACCTCTGTCATCTTTATGAACCATGACTCTCTTGCATAGTAAAGAAGCGGTGTGTCGCATCTCCAGCAATGGGGATAATCATGTTCGAATTTCGGTGCCGAAAAAAGAAGTCCTCTGGATGAAAGCTCTTTCAAAACTTCCGGATCGGCGCTTACCTTTCCCTTCTTCATCTCATCTTCCGTAGGCTTTGCACGCATTCCCGCAAAAGGAGTTTCCGGAAGCATCTCGCCTTTTTCGTCCACCATCTGTACGAAAGGAAGGTCGTATTTTCTTCCGACTTTCGCATCGTCTTCACCAAAAGCGGGAGCGATGTGTACGATTCCGGTACCGTCCGTCATGGTAACATATTCATCGCATACAACATAGAATCCGGTCTTATGCTGCTTATCCGCACTCTGCTTCGCACAGTCGTAAAGGGGTTCGAATTCCTTTCTTTCAAGGTCAGTACCCTTATATGTTTCAAGAACTTCATAGGGCGCTTTCTTCGCTTCCTTATCTTCATCGGAAAGAAGATCGGATAAAACTTTCTCCGCGAGAGCCTCTGCGATGTAATATGTTTTTCCGTCTACGGCTTTAACCTTTATGTATGTTTCTTCCGGGTTTACGCAGAGCGCAACGTTTGAAGGAAGGGTCCAGGGTGTTGTAGTCCATGCAAGGATGTATGCATCTTCATCCTTAACCTTGAAACGGACAATAGCGGAGCGTTCCTTTACCGTCTTATACCCTTGAGCAACTTCCTGTGATGAAAGCGGGGTTCCGCAGCGCGGGCAATAGGGAACGATCTTAAAGCCTTTATAGAGAAGCTTTTTATCCCAGATTTCTTTTAATGCCCACCATTCGGATTCGATGAAATTGTCATCATACGTAACATACGGGTCGTCCATATCCGCCCAGAAACCCACGGTTCCGGAGAAGTCTTCCCACATGCCTTTATATTTCCATACGGATTCCTTACATTCTTTGATGAAGGGTTCCATACCGTATTTTTCGATCTGGTCCTTGCCGTTAAGTCCGAGTTTCTTTTCAACCTCCAGCTCTACCGGAAGTCCGTGTGTATCCCAGCCTGCCTTACGGGGAACATAATATCCTTTCATGGTGCGATAACGCGGGATCATATCTTTTATTACTCTTGTAAGAACATGGCCGATATGCGGCTTGCCGTTTGCGGTGGGCGGTCCGTCGTAAAACGTATACGTCTCGCCTTCCTTTCTGTTTTCCATGCTCTTTCTGAAAATATCGTTATCTTTCCAGAACTTTTCTACTTCTTTTTCTCTGTCGACAAATTTAAGATCTGTCAAAACTTTCTGGTACATTGTATTACTGTATTCCTTTCACTTTTATTAAAGGTTCTCGTCGAATTCTATATCCGGATATTCGTTCTTAATGTCGCTGTAAAGATCGTCATAAATCTCCTTATAAAGATCTTCATAGGACTGATTCGGATCGATGTTTTCAATCGTATCAAGGAAGTCTTTGTTTGAGAACATAAGACCAAACATTGCAAACGTCAGGATAAAGCTTATCACGGATGTTATTATGCCCGCGATGGCCATTCCCTTGCCTTCATACTGAACGATCTGGATAATACCGAAGATTATCGCAAGGATTCCCGTTACAAAGTTTAAGCAGCATCCCCAGAAGCAGAGAAGTGATATTATACCGAGAATAAGAGCGGCAATACCAAAGCCCTGGCCCACCTTCTTTCCGTTGGGACCGTATTGTGTACCGTTGCTGCTGTACTGGTTGTTGTTGCTGTAATCGTTGTTGCTGTACTGAGTGTACTGAGCATTGTTGCTGTAATCCTGATTATTGCCGTAAGAATAATCCGAGCTGTCCGATGTACTTTCGGACAC
>JAFOND010000191.1 GCA_017418645.1 Lachnospiraceae bacterium
AACATGTCCCATGAGATCCGAACGCCCATGAACGCCATCATCGGTATGGACGAGATGATTCTTCGCGAGGCAAAGGATTCCCGGGTAAAGAAGCATGCGATGGATATTAAGAGTGCGGGAAACACTTTGCTTTCCATCATAAACGATATCCTTGATCTTTCGAAGATCGAATCCGGAAAGATGGAACTTGTTCCCACGGACTATGAAATCTCTTCCGTTATAAACGACGTGGTGAACATGACCCTGAAAAAAGCAACGGAAAAGGGTCTTACATATGATCTTTATGCGGACGAAAACATCCCTTCCGTTCTCTTCGGTGATGAGATCCGCGTTCGCCAGGTTATGCTTAACATCATAAATAACGCCGTAAAATATACACAGGAAGGCGGCGTTACAACGAAGATATCTTTCGATAAAGAACGGAGCCACCTTGTGATCTCCGTTTCCGATACGGGAATGGGAATAAAGGAAGAGGATAAACAAAAACTCTTTGATGCCTTCCAGCGGCTTGACGAAACGAAAAACAGAAAGGTGGAGGGAACCGGACTCGGGCTTTCCATCACAAAGAAGCTTGTTGAACTTATGGACGGCGAGCTTTCCGTTGAAAGCGTATACGGCGAGGGTTCAACCTTTACCATTGATATTCTACAGAAGGTAAAGGACGATACCCCTATCGGCGATTACACCGAGCGCCTTAAGAAGAGCCGGGAGGAAGAGACGGAATATATTCCTCTTCTTTATGCTCCGGAAGCAAAAGTCCTTATCGTGGACGATAACGATATGAACCTTGAAGTTATAACGGAGCTTCTTTCGGAAACAAAGATAAAGATAACTACAGCGGAATCCGGCACGGAGTGTATTGAGATCTTAAAAGAGAATTCTTTTGACGTTGTTCTTCTTGACCAGATGATGCCGGGGTTGTCCGGAACGGAAACCCTTGCGGTCTTAAAGAAAGAAGGGATCGCGGAGGGCACTCCCGTTATCGCCCTTACCGCGGATGCCATCATCGGGGCAAGGGAAAACTATATGGAAAAGGGATTTTCCGATTACCTTTCAAAGCCCATTAAGTACGAAGAACTTGAACAGACTCTGAAAGAATATATCCCGGAAGAAAAGCAGCTTGAACCGCAGAAAAAAGAAGAGCTTCCCACCCTTGTTATCTGGGGCGAGGATCCGGAAAAGATCCGCGCGGAAAAAGAACGCCTGGAAGGCATTTATAAATGCGTCTGCATCACCGGGGAAGACAAAAAGGATAAGTATCTCGCCAAGGTTGGGGATGTCCGAACCATGAAGGTGTGAATCAGGGGGACGCCGTTAAGGAAAAGATCATGGGCCGCTTAGTTAAAATAGAAGATGACTTTGACGATTAAGTTTTTGTTGACAGGAGCATATCTTTTTCATATAATATACGGGCTGACTTCGGAACGTTTTATCAAATAGCCCCGATAACGCGTTTCGATAAATAGTGGCGGAAGCCGTATTTCGGACATTTTACGGCGGACGCAAAAAGTACATGGAGGAAACTTCTTATGAAGACATACATGCCGAACCCCGCTGAGATAGAGCGGAAATGGTATCTTGTAGACGCAGAGGGAAAGACTCTCGGACGTCTCGCATCAGAGATCGCAAAGATCTTACGCGGCAAGAATAAGCCGGTATTTACTCCTCATGCGGATATGGGCGATTTCGTTATCGTTGTAAACGCAGAGAAGATCGTAACAACGGGAAAGAAACTTGATGAAAAGATCTACTATCATCACTCCGATTATGTTGGAGGAATGAAGGAGACTACACTTCGCGAAATGCTTCAGAAGCATCCGGAGAGAGTTATCGAGTTCGCTGTTAAGGGTATGCTTCCCAAGGGACCGCTTGGAAGAGCAATGATCAAGAAGCTTTTCGTATACGCAGGCCCGGATCATAAGCACGAAGCTCAGAAGCCCGAAGTTATCGAATTATAATAGGAGGATAGAGTATCATGGCTAAATCAAACGAAAGATATTACGGAACAGGCCGGAGAAAATCCTCTGTTGCAAGGGTATACCTTGTACCGGGTTCCGGCAAGATCACGATCAACAAGAGAGATATAGATGAATATCTCGGTCTTGAAACCTTAAAGGTTGTTGTACGTCAGCCGCTTGTTGCTACTGAAACAGAAGGCAAGTTTGATGTACATGTAAACGTTAAGGGCGGCGGCTATACAGGACAGGCAGGTGCGATCCGCCACGGTATCGCAAGAGCGCTCCTTACGGTTGACGAAGAATATCGTCCCGCACTTAAGGCAGCAGGCTTCTTAACAAGAGATCCGAGAATGAAGGAAAGAAAGAAGTACGGTCTCAAGGCTGCTCGTCGCGCACCTCAGTTCTCAAAGAGATAATCTGCGCGAACTACGAGCGATGCAAAACAAAGACAAAATATATGCTCCGGAAGAGTTTACTCTTCACGGAGCATTTTTTTGTCTTTTGTTTTATAGCGCGACAGCGCGACATGAGCAAGACACGAAGTGTCTGCGAATGGCATCGCGGAATATGGACATTTGTCCTGGAGGACGGGTTTAGTAGTAAACCTTAAATAGTGGGCAACAATGGTTTGCTGAGGTTCAAGAATACAATTCAAAAATATTATTTTATTTTTGTATCGTTTATATTATACGTATTTTTATCAAATCCATATAGTAAACACCACCAATCACTATTTATACCGGTATTTTTTACATTTACATTGATAATCTCTTGTACTATTATCTTTGATTGTGGTGCGTTTGATATATTTATACCACTTGGAGAATTTATGAATAAAAAACAAATATCATCCGTTCAATTGATTCCATTAAGCTTCCTCATTGCCATTGTACTGGGTGGGCTTATTTTAATGCTTCCAATTTCTTCCGCAACCGGTAATTGGACTAATC
>JAFOND010000192.1 GCA_017418645.1 Lachnospiraceae bacterium
AGACTGTTGTCTCCGCCGTCTTCGAGATCCCTGTAGTATGTGCTCTCTCTTAGAGCGGCGATGACCTTTAACGCCTGGGCAGTCTTCTTTTTCTTCGAAGAGAAGAATCCGATGTTTCCGGCTTCTGTCTTTATCTCCAGAAGTTTTGCGCGAAGGTAGCGGTCCTTCATGGCATTGCCCGTAGCCTTAAGCTGCTTTTCGCTGGCATTTAAAATGATGCCGACATCCTTTATTCCGTATCTGATAAGAGCCTTGTATTCCTCGCTCTCTTTGAGCTTTGTGCTTTCGGCAACAATATCGTCCACCTCTTTAATGTGTGCTTCCGTGATCTGCTTCGGAAGTAAGTGGTATTTTTCGTCGAGTTCCGTTGCCTTTACAAGCCACTTTGAGGAGGATTCTTTGAATATAACCCTGTTCTTCTCGGCTTTCGCACGTTCCGTAAGGTTAATCTTTAAGCCTTCCGCCATATCTTTTGCAATGCCCGCGTTCTCCATACCTTTATCCAGAAGCGCCTTTATCTCCGGAGTCGAAATAAGCTTATCTATATTTGCCTTGATCTCATCGATGGTCTTAAGTTCTTCTTTTGTAAGTTCGCCCTTCTTTGTGATAAGTTCCGAGCTCTTTTCCCTCACGTCCGAAAGCTTTCCGTTAAAGTCTTCAAGGACCTTGAAGTCGTACCATCTGTAGAATTCTTTTACAAGCTGATCGATATCACGTCCCAGCTTATCCATCTGTTCCTTACGGACAGCAGATGCTTTATCGCTCTCATAATACTTTTTAAATTCAGCCTGTTCACGGATAGCGGCATAGCCCGTCTTAAGCGACTCGATCATTCCCTTGCTCCGCTTTGACAAATAGTTGAAATCCGGGTCGAACATCTTCTTTCTAAGCTCGTCGTACTGAACCGAGATCGGCTGTAATACGGCTTGAACAGGTGCAAAGGAAAGGGCTTCAATGTTAAGTTTCTCGTTTTCTTCCGTAGCGAATTCAATAACCTTCTGGTTAAGCAGTATTCCATCTTCTTCCGGTAAGATCGAATGGGTAATCTCGCTGTAAGTCGCACGGGAAGTGTTGTATCTCTGCACGCCTTCCTTTAATTTGTCCAGTGCTTCCTTCTTTTCTTCCGGACTCTTAAGGTTTTCATAGCCCTTTATGATCTCATCCGTATCCGCTATGATCTTATCCGAAAGCGTTATGACCTTATCCGCAAGTACTTTCCTAAACTCATCCGTTATCTCGGGATTTACGTCTTCCCTGGAAAGGTCCCTAAGCTTTTCCCTGCAGGATACATAAAGGTTCGGATCGTCCTTTTCGTTGAACATCTCCATATCTTCCGTAAGGAAGCCCGTTCTTTGCACTTCCGCAAGCCATTCCCGGGCGGTTTTCCCGATACTTCCGTTCATATCCGTAACACGCTTGATCTCCGAAAAATCTATGTCCTTTATATCCTTAGCTTCGGAAACTGTCTTTGTAAGCTTTTTCATCTCTTCATTCGCTTCTTCCTTCATCTTCGAAAGACGTCTGCTCTGAAGGATGGTATTGTTATACTGGATCGCGATCATGGAAAGCTCGTACTGTGTCTTAACCTTTTCATCCGATTTATATCCGGGATTGCTTGTTCCTAAGGTCTTAAGCCTCCTGTATACAACGTTGAGTTCATAATCCGCGCGCTTAAAATTGTCCCCGAGAGCCTTTTTGTTAAGGACTTCATGTATGGCTTCCGGTGTCCTGAAGAGTTTATTCAGATCTTTTCTCACGTTTTCCACATGATCTTTGTTTTTCTGTTCCGTTTGTATCCTTTCTTCTTCCTCTATGACCTTGGCGTCTTCCCGAAGCGCCAGGATCTCCGGAAGATCCAGCTCGGACTCGGAAACACTGACATTCGTATATGCCCATATTACCTGCTGAACGGCATCGACACGGTTTAACGCATCCTCGAGAAGATCCTCTCTTAACCGAAGATCCGGACTCTGCTCTTTAAACCGCCTTATCTGCTCGGCCATCTTATGTATCATTTCCAGGTCGGGTGTAATTTCCTCGTTTTCGGAAAGCAGCTGCTTAACCGCCTGGTTGTTCTTATAGGTCTCCTGCTTCTTAACCGCTTCCCTGTACTCCTTTTCTTCCTTTTCTTCATCGCCGGCATGGAGTTTCATGTAATGCTTATATGCTTCCCTGGTGAATTCCGCTTCTTCTTCCTCGGTTTCCAGTCCGGTGTACATGCCGTAGAAGATATTGTTTTCAAGGTAGTTTGCTCTCTGTCTTGCCAAATTGTCCTTCTTCTGCTGCTCTTTTACGGTGTTTGTAAACTTCGCCTTAAAGAAGCCTATCTCCTGATATGAAGAGAGGACCTGATACGCCTTTGCATATTTTAAATAATAACGGTATACCGGCTTAACGTTTTCAAGCTTGTCCGTAATGTTAAGAAGATTCCTGCGGCGTTCAAAGCCGTCTCCCGAAAGACCGGTCCAGCGCATGGCTTCGCGTCCGATGTTTATAAGGTCTTCATCGGCGTCGTTAAATTCATCGTTGGATACCTTATCGAGAAGCTGGGGCATATACTCCGTTCCAAGGTCCTTTAAGATCTGTTCAACGGCTTCATAATCCCTCTTCTGTCCCGAAAATACCGCCTTTTCCTTAAAGTTCTGAAGGTATGCATGGCAGAGCATGGAAAGGGATGAAACTTTTCTAAGCTTAAGATCCTCATCCGTCATGAGCTTTAACTCTTCCGGGGTTGCGGGAACCGTAAGCCCGGAAAGCTGGGATCTTATATTTCTCATGACCTCGGCTCTTCCCGTTTCTCTTTCTTCAACTATCGCTTCCTTATACTTTTCGATGCGCTCCAAAAGCTTGGGATACGTTGCTTCCCTCTCCTCAAGGGCAGCGGTAAGGTCTTTCGGAACAAACATTCCGAAGGAAAGCTTTTTGATCTGTTTTACAACCTTATCCAAAGATTCTTCCGTAAGTTTTTCCGGAGCTTCGTCAAATTCCTTGTCAAGATTGTCTATTCTTTCTTTTATGCTCTTATACTCGGCATCCGTATTCTTTTCGTAGGTATCCCTCGCATTGTAATACGCATCCTTAAGTTCCTCGCGAAGCGCCTTGAATTTCTCAAGGGTCTCGGGAACCATATATTTCTCTTCCCATTCGAAGTAGTTTTTAATCTGTTCATACTGGGACGAAAGTTCTTCGACGTTTTGCGGATTGGGAACGAACTCCCCACCTTTAATAACACGGGAAAGATCTTCTTTAAGTTTTTCCAGCGTCTCCAAATGTTCCGGAGCCTTTATCCTCATGCGCTCTTCAAATTCTTCTCTTTCCTTCTTCTTCTTCCGTCCTTCTTTTATCTCCTCTCTCATTTTGGTGAGGTAGACTTCTTTCCATTTTCCCCACTTTCCTTCGCCCATGGAGAAGGACGCCCTGTCCGCATACTTATACTCTCCCGAGCCCATAACGTTATAGTATTTTCCCCTCATTCTATCGAGGTCTTTTCTGACGTTGCCGTAAAATGCGATATCATAGCCTTTTTGCGCGCCGAACTGTATGCTGTTATATTCCGTCTCAAAATCCTCGGAATGCGATTTGAGGATGCTGTCAACGCTTTCCCTTATTTTCTTTGCATCCCTGTCCTCTTCTTTTAGTACAACCTGATCGGGATAGAATTTTGCCCATTCTTCAAAACCGCGGGGATCAAGATAGTATAACATCTGCTGCTTATACAGATCATCAAGGAACGGTGTATCGATCTTTTCTCCCGTCACCTCTCCCTGTATGCCGAAAAGGTTCTTGAATACTTCTTCCTTTCCCTTTTGATCCAGCGCATTCCATCTTTCCTGGCATCCGCCGGAAACCTTTTTGTAAAGGTTCACTTCGTCTTTGTTGACAAGAGCGGTGATGTTTTTGGCATTCTGTGCTTCTCTTATGAGTTTTCTCTGTTCCTTCGCCACATCAAGATGCTTTTCCGGAAGACCGACATGGTTATAGAAAAGGTTCTTCTTTTTATTTATCTTTTCCTCGACTTCGGGATCACCGAGCTTTTGTTTCTTAAGGTCCGCATAGGCGTCGTATTTTTTCAGCCATACGCGGTATTCCCTGGTTTCTTTAACAATCTGCTTGCAGGCATTCCTGCTCTGTACCGGGATTGCAAAGTTATTGGGATTTGTAAGGTCTATCTCTCCCTTTTCGTTATAAACCGGTTCCGGAGGATCCGGGAGATAATCATCCTCGAATTCCTTTATCTTAGCCATGGCATAGGCCCTATACGAATCCAGGACAAGATCCGTACGGGTTTTGCTTATGTCTTCGGAAAGCTCGTTTTCATAAAGCACCTTAAAGCGCTTCTCCTCTTCCGTAAACTCATTTATCTTTCCGTCTTTTAACTTATCTAAAAATCCCACGTCTTCACGGAGTGCCTGTAAAAAGTTAAAGAGTTCATCGCTTCGTTTCTGAAGATATGACAAACGAAGTTTCTCTTTTTCTTTATTTGTATTTAAGTACTCTTTAGTAACGTTTCCGCCGACCTTAACCTTTGAAAGGGCATCGACACGGTATCTTGTATAATTCAGGTCACGAAGGGCCCCCTTAAGCTTTGAATGGATGCGCTCCTCCGCAATGGCTTTTTCACTTTTTACTTTGATCTTTAAACCCGTGGTTTCCATGGGAACCGCGGCGAGCTGGGTTTCTCCCGCATACACAAGGGGCTGGGTCTCAACATATGAAAGCTTATCCGCTATGCTCTCGTCATAAAGCTTATCGTTCTTGTATACGCCGACCTTCTCTATAAGCCTTGTATTAAGGGCGGTCTTTCTCTTTCTGTTATATCTTCTTTCGGCCGTTCTTATCCTTTCAACCGCAAGAAGATAGGTTTCAAGAGGCGCATCGTTTCCTATATTGCGATTTACGCGGACTTTCTCAAAAAGGTTAAAGCCCGTATTCATGTTTGCTTTTCTTGCGTCTTCTTTCTGCTTTTTGGTAAGCTTTTTTCCGTTCACATCGGTTTTGGTATTTTTATATTCCCGGTTGAATTCAAGATCCTCCGGTATCCCGGCATTGATCCCGTTTACTTTCAGAAGGCTTTCAAGCATCTGCTTATACATAGGCACCGTATTTTTGAATTCACCGACCTGGCGGGCCTTTTCAGCATAGTCCTCCTGTCCGTTTGCAATGTGCGGGAAAATATCCGCGAGAGTTTCTCTCTTTCTCATCTCGCAATAGAGCATCCTGAAGGATGCGGCGCCGTTTGCGGCATCCCGAAGATCCCTGTGGGTACGTGAGTTTTCCTGCTCCGTCTGCATCTTTAAAATGGATTTTACGGGATTCTTTTTAAAGTCCGAAAGGAAATCATC
>JAFOND010000193.1 GCA_017418645.1 Lachnospiraceae bacterium
CATAAACAGTATCATGGATATCGACACAAACAGTTTTGCTCCCGAAGATATTCCGAGAACAAAGGGTCCCGCTATGGGATTATTGAAAAAGGTTTGTAAAAGATATCCGGAAAGCGCAAGTGCGCCGCCGAGAAGCATGGCAGCCTCCGCTCTCGGAAGCCTTATATTCATGATGATGTTTTCGTCCATCTCGTTCCCGCCGTTGCCGGAAAGTATGTCCATGATATCCGAAAAAGGTACAAAAACACTGCCCATTACGAGGTTTATCCATATCAGGATGATCAAAAGAAAACTTATTAAAATAAAAAATATTATCGTTCTTTTTTTCATATCAGTTCAGTCTTTTAATATATGTCAGGTTCTCATCATTTCCGGAAAAGGCTTTGGAAAGATCCGTCATAAATTCCGCAATATGCGTGGATTCCTGAAAAAAGCTTCTTCCCGTGCAATAAACCTTCTTTTCCTTAACCGCTTTAAAGTCCTTGAATAATGCATTCTTTTTTATAAGTTCATCGGTGTTTTTTATTTCACCGCCTATTGTGCTGTTATAGATAAGGATATCCGCATCTTTTGCTGCCACATAAAAATCTTCCATCTGCATATTCATGCCGGACATTGAATCCGCGTCGTCGCCTTTTATATCTTTTATCGCATAATCGCCGCCTGCAAGTTCTATGGTTTTTGCAACATAGTCTCCGGGTTTCTTTACGTTTATCATCCCTGTCGCCGTAACATGAAAAAACACAACGCTTACATTCTTATCCGAATTTTCGGTTAACGCGGAAACCGTTTCAAGCTGTGAATCGTAAAACTCCTTCGCTTCCTTTTCCCTATCAAAGATCAGTCCGAAAGCCTTTATCCATTCAAGTCTTCCCAATGGATGCGGCTCATAACTTGATCTTTCAACAAGCACGGGAATCCCCAGTTCTTCCAGTTTTTCTTTAGCTTCGGGCTTATGGTATATCATGGTATTCTCTATGGCAAGGTCGCAATTTTCCGACAGGATCAGTTCATAATCCGGCGCGCCGTATTTTCCCGCATAAAGGATCTTCTTTTCCTTCATAAGATCCTTTACTTCTTCAATGTACCAGTCGCTTTCCTTTGTTCCGGAAAGTCTTACATCGGAAAGTGCATCAAGTTCCCTTATGGGATCCATGACAGATGTCGATACAATGTATGCATTTTCCACGGGCTTCTTAATAATGACTGTTTTTTCCGGTACATTTTTCGGGATATCAAAACCGTCTTCTATAATAAGAACATTGTCTCCGTCTTTAATGTTTATCAGCGAATAGCCTTCGCATTTTTTTATTGTAAACTCTTTTGCATATTCGAGTATTGTTTCCTCATCAAATTTTAGACTGTTATAATCCGTGTCTCCGGTCTCTGCTGTTTTTTTCGATGAACCGCCAATGCTGTCTTCTGCAGGCGACTCTTTTCCTTTGCCGTCAAAATATATTATGTATTCTATCTCGTGGGGAGTGCTCATGGCTATGGTATCACCGATAACGGCAAGCGGTTCTTCCATGCTTTTAACCGTAACGGTAAACTTTGAATTCTCTCCTTCCGAAGCCTCGTTTTCATAGCGAACACCGTCCACAATCATATAGTCATAATTCTTACTGCTCCATACTAATTCCAGTTCATATCCGTCTTCTTTTTTTGTTACGGAAACCGGAGACTCAATATATGCTTTTCCGGTTCCGCCCTCCATCTCTATGTTGATTGAAAACTTCTCATTATCGGAAGTAACCTCCTGTTTATTACAGGAGGTTACAAGCATCATAAAAACAATGCAGACAATGATCTTTATATATTCTGTTTTTCGTTTGAATAAACCTGTCATAATTATTCCACGGGCGATGATACAACAACTTTATGATCGTACCATGTTCCCTTTGTTCCGATAAGTGCAAGATCGAATTCCTTATCAAGATAAGGCACCGGAACATCGAACCCGTTTACGGTTTCCGTCGTTCCGTCA
>JAFOND010000194.1 GCA_017418645.1 Lachnospiraceae bacterium
AGAGAAGAAGAAGACGATGATGATGACGATGATTCCGAAGACGAAGTAAACCAGAAGATGGATAAGATCTTCACGGGACTTATGATCGGTGCAGGTGTTATCATTGCAATCATCCTTATATACATTGCGGGAAGTTTCTTCGGACTTTTCCATTTCGGAGACAAGAGTGGAAAAGACAAGGAAGAGGAGACGGAACAGACAACGGAAGACGAGAAGAATGACCAGATAGAAGTTCCCAAACTTCTGGGTATGACGGAAGACGAGGCACAGGAAGCGTTAAAGAAACTTAACCTGGGATACAAGAATATCGGTAGCGCATCTTCCGATGAATATGAAGAAGATCTTATCATATCCCAGACTCCGGTACCGGGCGAAAAGGTTGATAAGAACACAACCATAAAGGTTACGATCTCTTCCGGAAAGGGAGAGGTAGAAATCCCGAAGGTTACGGGAAAATCCGAATCCGAAGCAACCCGTACGCTTACAAGCGCCGGATTCAAAGTTAACAACGAATACGAATATTCATCGACGGTTCAGCAGGGACAGGTTATATCACAGTCTCCGGAAGGCGGAAGATTCGGAAAGAACGGTGACGTTATAACAATAGTTATCTCTCAGGGTACGGAAACCGTGAAAGTTCCGGATGTTCTCGGAAAGACCGAGGCGGAAGCAAAGGCAGCTCTTGAAGGAGCCGGATTCTCCGTGACAACATCGCCGCAGAACAGCGACTCCGTTGAAAAAGGAAAAGTTATTTCACAGGGAACGTCCGCAGGATCCTTCAGCGAAAAGGGCAGCAGTATTTCCCTTGTAATAAGCGCAGGCGCGAAGGAAGTGCTGTACCACTTCTCCGGAAAGGTATCAGACTATGTAACGCTTGAAGAAGGCGCAACGGCCGCATATGAACTCCTTGATGCTGAAGGAGAAACAGCGGCAAGCGGAAGCTCAATTAATAGCACAAGCACGATCTCCGCGAACAACATCAGAACAAGCAGCGGACACCTTACGATAACCGCACAGGACGGCACGGTTCTCTATGATTCGTCCGTTACGTTCACGCAGCAGTAAGGTGAAAGAGGAAATATGACCGGCAGGATCATGAAAGGCATTTCCGGATTCTACTTCGTTTACGAAGAAGGATCCGGAATGTTTACCTGTAAGGCTAAGGGAATATTCAGAAAAGACGGGATAAAACCCCTTGTCGGAGATTTTGTGGAATTCTCCGTTACGGACGAAAAAGACCGGGAAGGAAACATAGAAAAAATCCTTCCGCGAAAGAACGAACTTATCCGGCCTGCCGTTTCAAACATAGACCAGGCGTTATACATCATTGCGGTAACGGATCCGAAACCGAATACCGATCTTTTAAATCGTTTTCTTGTCATGATGGAATATCAGAATGTTCCTGCCATGATATGCATAAATAAAACCGATCTGTCTGACGAAGGCTACGAAGAAGAACTTAAGGAAATATATGAAAAGGCCGGGTACAGGGCCTTTCTTACGAGTGCCCGAAACGACAGCGGAACGGAGGAACTTAAAGGTGCACTGCGTGGGAAGACAACGACGGTAGCGGGCCCTTCCGGAGTGGGGAAATCAACACTTACAAACATCCTTTCCGGGACGGAGAAGATGGAGACCGGAGAGATAAGCGAAAAGATAAAACGGGGAAAGAACACAACGCGTCACAGCGAATGCGTGTACATCGAAAAAGACACATATTTCCTTGATACACCGGGTTTTTCGTCCATGCTTCTTCCGCAGATGGAAAAAGAGGACCTATCGGATTGTTTTCCGGAGTTTATTCCCTATAAGGACGAATGCAGATTCTATCCATGCTCACATATCAGCGAACCGGATTGCGGAATAAAAAATGCTCTTTCGGAGGGCAGGATAAAGAAAGAACGATACGACAGTTATGTACTTATGTACGATGAGATAAAAAGCAGGAAAAAGTATTAGGAGAAGAATAAATGAATTGTCTTTCACCCTCAATTCTTTCGGCGGATTACGGCGCGTTGGGAGATACTCTCCGTCTGATAGACGAAGCCGGAGCCCAGTATGTGCATATAGACGTTATGGACGGTGTGTTCGTTCCCAATATAACAATAGGACCGCCGGTTATAAAAAGCTTAAGAAAGTATTCGGACAGGATATTTGACGTTCATCTTATGATAAAAGAACCGGAGCGATGCATTGAAGATTTTGCGGAGGCAGGAGCGGATATAATTACCTTGCATGCGGAGGCCACGCCTCATCTTGATATGGCGGTTCAAAAGATAAA
The DNA here is from genome assembly GCA_017418645.1 of Lachnospiraceae bacterium. Taxonomy (GTDB): domain Bacteria; phylum Bacillota; class Clostridia; order Lachnospirales; family Lachnospiraceae; genus FD2005. The sequence goes on from JAFOND010000194.1 coordinate 2,282, forward strand.
GGATGCGGGATTGCTTGCGGGAGTTGCACTTTGTCCTTCTACCCCGCTTTCATCGATAGAATGGCTTCTTCCCAAGCTTGATATGGTTCTCATAATGACTGTTAATCCGGGATTCGGCGGACAGAAGCTTATACCGTACACCGTGGAAAAAGTCAGGGCGCTTCATGAAATAGTGCAAAAGAAGGGCCTTAAGACGGACATAGAAGTGGACGGCGGAGTAACCTTGGAAAACGTGGAAGAACTCCTTTCTTCCGGCGCCAATGTCATTGTTACGGGGTCCGCGGTTTTCTCCGGAGACATAGTGGAAAACACAGAAGCCTTTTTAAGATATTTGAACGAAGCAACCTTCTGATAAAACTATATTTTTATGCAATATTAAGCCCTTCCTTTCTTGTAAAGTAAGGGCTTTTTTGGTATAATATTATGGTTTGAGTGAAAAAGTGTTTAAGAAGAAAAAGTGAGGGTATTATGAAGAAGAAAGTATTGTTTTATACTGTAATACCGGCAGTGATCACAACATTGGCAATAACGGCTTTTTGCAAAGCGGATACGAACATTGCCGAGGCAAAGAATGATAGCATAATAAAGGACAATGTAACGATCGCCGGAGTGGACGTTTCCGGAATGACAAAAGAGGAAGCGGACGAGGCGCTGCAGCAGGCACTGGCAGACTACGGTGAAGAAGAGATAAAACTTAAGGCGGGAGAAAAGGAAATTGTCATTACTCCCAAAGATGCCGGCTTTTCAATAGCAAACGCGGACGTGACACAAAAGGCCGTGCTTTACGGAAACACCGGAAACCTTCTCCAAAGATACAGGGACGAAAAAGATATATCCGCCGGAAAAGAAAAGAATTTCGATCTTGCTTATACTGCGGATGCACAGATGATAGAAAACTTCCTTACGGAAAAGAAATCCGAGATAGAAACCGGAACGGTGGACGGAAGTTTAAAGCATGAAAACGGACAGTTTTCTTTCGTGGCAGGAAAGCCGGGAATAGCGGTAAAGACATCCGAGTCTGTGGCAGCAATAAAGAATTACCTTGAAAACGAGCTCCCGAATGGGGCGGAAAAAGAGATAGACCTTGTGGTTGAGGAAACCAAGCCGAGAGGAACGGAAGAAGAACTTTCTCAGGTTAAGGATCTTCTGGGATCGTTCTCGACGGACTTCTCCACATCATCCGCAGGACGTGCGCAGAACGTTAAGAACGGCGCGTCAAAAGTAAACGGACATCTTATTTATCCGGGAGATACTTTCTCAGTAGGTGATGCGATACATCCGTGTACCGTGGAGAACGGCTACACCATCGCGATGGCGTACGAAAACGGACAGTCGGTAGAATCTGTCGGCGGCGGTATCTGCCAGGTTTCGACAACAATGTATAACGCGGTAATCCGTGCGGAACTCGAGGTTGTTACAAGAGCGGCGCATTCCATGACGGTATCTTATGTTAAACCATCCATGGACGCGGCAATCTCTGACGGATCTAAGGATTTTAAATTCAAGAACAACCAGGAATATCCGGTATACATAGAGATGTACACGGGCGGCGGAATCATATATGCGAACGTATACGGCAAAGAGACAAGACCCGCAAACAGACAGGTTACTTTCGAAAGCGAGATACTTGAAACAACGGAACCGCAGACAATAATTTCAGCGGACAGCTCACAACCCATCGGCACCGTTACGAGAACATCCGGTTCACCGCATACGGGCTACAAGGCAAGACTTTTAAAGATAGTTACGGTTGACGGGGTTGAGCAGAGCAGGAAGGTATACAACAACAGTGTTTATCGGGCAACGAACGCAACATACAGCGTGGGAACCGCATCATCCAATCCTGAAGCGGTTGCACAGATAAATGCGGCAATAGCCACAAATGACATAAACACTATTAAGGCGACGGCAGCACAGTGGAGCGATTCGGCGATAGCATCGAGAGCTTCGGAAACGACACAGCAGCCTGCCGAATCGGAAAGCGCTCCCGCGGGAGGAGATGCATCGGCCGGTGCAACAGGGGGACAATAAACAGTTTATCGGGGAGATAAAAACATGAAAAAATTTTTGGACAAAAAGTATTATCGTTATTACGGAGCAGTCGTAGTTTTCGCGCTTATGATGGTCGTGCTTTTCCTTGGCACAAAAGGTAAGGCCGGATCCGATTCAAAAGACGATCCTATGGCCGGCGCAACGAAAAAATTCGAAGTTTCCAAGGGAGACGACGAACTCAAGACTCTTATAAGCGATTATTATACGGCTTATGCAAACGGAGATGTTGCATCGCTTGAAAACATCTGTACTCCTTTATCGGATTCGGAGAAGAGCTTTATCACATTCTTCTCACAGTATGTTGAGGAATACAAGGACTTAAAGGTTCAGTATAAAGACGGAGCTGCGGAAGGAGCATATCTTGTTTCCGCAGAGATGAGTATAAAGTTTAAAGATGTGGATACGGCTGCGCCGGGACTTGATTTCTTCTATGTTGAAACAAATGAAGACGGTAAGCTTTTCATAAACAACCTTTACGGATCCTATAACAAGGAAAACGGTGAATATGAGATGGATCCCACAATCCAGAAACTTATAAAGACTTATGAGGATCAGGATGATATGGCCGCTCTTTCGGACAAGGTTACGGAAGCTTATAACAAGGCCCTCGAAGATGACCCCGCGCTGGATTCCTTTATCAATCAGACGTTCCAGGAAGCAGCGGTGGCATGGGTTTCACAGTACCAGCAGGAAGTAAAGGCTGCGGAAGAAGCAGCGGCGGCAGAACAGGCAGCAGCAGAGCAGGCAGCGGCGGAAGCGGCGGCAGCAGAACAGGCGGCGGCGGAAGCAGCAGCGGCAGAGCAGGCGGCAGCGGAAGCGGCGGCAGCAGAACAGGCAGCAGCGGCAGCGGCGCAGAATACAAGCAACATATATTCAAAGGCACAGATCAACGTTCGCGCGAGTGCGTCAACGGAAGCAGAGCAGCTGGGACAGATTGTTGCCGGAAAGCCGATTACGAAGGTTTCCGAAGAAGGCGAATGGACAAAGATCGATTACAACGGAAACACGGGCTATGTTAAGAGTGAATATCTTACAACCGTTAAGTCCGGTTCATCAGAAAGAAGTGTTACACTCACCGATACAGTGAATATCCGTTCCGGAATGGCAGAGGACGCAAACATCTTAAGGAAGGCAGCAAATGGTGATACGGTTACGGTTCTTATGGACTTCGACTGCGGATGGTCAAGGGTAAAGGTCGGTGAAGCCGAGGGATTTGCAAAGACGGATGTCATTAAGTAATGCGGATAAATAAATACTTAAGCGAAGCGGGGGTCTGTTCGAGGAGGGAAGCGGACAGGCTCATCGCCGAAGGAAAAGTAATGATAGAGGACCGGACGGCCGGTCTTGGGGATAACGTAAACGAGGGGGAAAGAGTATACGTTAACGGTAAGGAAGTACCGAGGGAAAACGCCCCGGTACTTCTTTTGTACAATAAGCCCAAAGGAATAGTATGTACGGCGGAAAAAAGGGAAAGAAACAATATCGTTGATGCCGTAGGGTACAAGACAAGGGTATATCCTGTGGGAAGATTGGATAAAGATTCTACGGGGCTTATCCTGCTTACAAATCAGGGAGAACTCTCGAACAGGATACTTAAGGCAAGATACCATCACGAAAAGGAATACATCGTGACGGTCAACAGACCGGTGGATGACAGATTCTTAAGGGCGATGGCATCCGGGGTATATCTTACCGAGCTGGACAAAAAAACAAGACCCTGTTTTGTTGAAGGAATTCCCGGAGAAAAGAATATGTTCCGGATAATACTTACGCAGGGGCTTAACAGACAGATAAGAAGGATGTGCGAGGAACTCTCGTACAAGGTCAGGGAACTGAAACGGATCCGGATCATGAACCTTACTCTGGACGGGATTGAAGAGGGAAAATACCGGGAGATTACTGAAGCGGAGATGAACGAGTTAAGTAAACTGCTTGAACTCAAAGAATAAAGTATTGAAGTGAAGATCCCTCATTGCATTCGGGATGATATAAAGAAAAAGATGGATTACAGAAAAGAAGCAAAAGAATTACGTGAAAAAATAGAATACCACAGCAATCTGTACTATAACAACGATGCTCCGGAAATATCGGATTATGAATACGATATGATGATGCAGAGGCTGAAGACGCTGGAAAAAGAGCATCCGGATCTTATCGATGACAGATCTCCGACACAGCATGTGGGAGGATCGGCAAAGAGGGAAGCGGGAGTTCTTGTGCGTCATAATGTGCCAATGCTTTCTCTCCAGGATGTTTTTGACAGGGAAGAAGTTGTTTCCTTCGTGAACGAAATGAAGGAAAAACTGGATGATCCCGAATTTGTTGTAGAGTATAAGATAGACGGTCTTTCATTATCGTTAAGATACGAAAACGGCCGCCTTGTCATGGCGGAAACAAGAGGTGACGGAATCGAATTCGGAGAAGACGTCACGGCGAATGCGGATGCCATAGACGATATAAAAAAAGAACTTAAAAACGCTCCGGAATATCTTGAGATCCGCGGTGAAGTATACATGAAAACGGAAGACTTCCTCCGTACGAACGAAAGACAGGAAATGCTTTCGAAAAAGACTTTCGCAAATCCCAGAAACTGTGCTGCCGGAACACTGAGGCAACTTGATCCTTCTGTGGTCAGGGAGCGCGGTCTTTCGATGTTCGTTTTTAATCTTCAGGACATTCGCGGAAGAGAATTCAAGACGCATACGGAGGCGTATGAATACATGAAATCCGAGGGCATTCCGGTAATAGAAGAATATACCGTATGCCACAGCGCGGAAGAAGTATGGGATGCCATACAAAAGATCGGAGAAAACAGGGGAAATCTTCCCTACGATATAGACGGTGCGGTTGTAAAGATAAACAGATACTCCGACAGGGAACTTCTCGGAGCAACGGCAAAGGTCCCCAGATGGGCGATAGCATATAAGTATCCGCCGGAAGAAAAAGAGGCAAAGATCCTTGATATAGAACTTAGCGTGGGAAGAACGGGACGCATTAATCCCACGGCTGTGTTTACTCCGGTACGTCTCTGCGGAACATCCGTATCAAGGGCAACGCTGCATAATCAGGATTTCATAGATGAACTTGATATCGGTATAGGAGATACGGTTCTCGTTTATAAATCCGGGGAGATAATCCCAAAAATAAAGGGCGTTGTAAAAGATAAAAGAGAGCCCGGAACAAAGGTATTTAAGATTCCCGACAGATGCCCGGTCTGCGGAAGCGTAACGGTAAGAGAAGAGAATACGGCCGACATCAGATGCCAGAACGCAACATGTCCGGCTCAGCTAACAAGACATATAATCCATTTTGTAAGCCGCGAGGCCATGGACATAAAAGGCTTCGGAACGGTATATATCGAAGACCTGATAAAGGAAGGATACATAAAAGATACAGCGGATATCTATCACTTAAAAGACCACCGGGATGAGCTTATAGAAAAAGGAATTATCGGAAAAGAAAAGAACACGGATAAGCTCCTTGCCGCAATCGAGGAATCAAAGAAAAACGATGCGGCGAATCTTATTACCGGACTGGGAATCCTTAATGTGGGAAAGACGGCGGCAAAGACCTTATGTATCCATTTCGGGTCGATAGAAAACCTTGAAAAGGCAAGCGTGGACGAACTTCTGGAAGTTAACGACATCGGAGAGATTTCAGCTAAATGCATAAGAACGTTTTTTACGGACGAAAAGAACATTGATCTTTTAAACAGACTGAGAGAATGCGGTCTGAACACAAAGAGCCTTACGGAAGTTGTTACGGACGGCGCGTTTTCGGGAAAGACGTTTGTTATAACCGGAACACTGCCGACAATGAAGCGGGATGAAGCTGCGGCGTTTATAGAAAAGAACGGGGGAAAGGTATCCGGAAGTGTTTCAAAGAAAACGGATTATCTTCTTGCGGGAGAGGCAGCAGGATCAAAGCTTACAAAAGCAAATGAGCTTGGGATAAAAGTTATTACTGAAGACGAATTGAGAGGGATGGTGGATGGAACTTCGGGACTATAAACAAAACGAAAAGATCTTTACAAAGGGGACACCCGTAAGCAGTATCGGAATCCTTATTTCCGGCGCGGTGAAGATGGTTGAAGGAAAGAACGGGATGACACTCCGGAACGGAAGTTTTATCGGTATTTCCGAGTATCCCGGAGACACGTGCCGTTTTGATTACGTTGCGGCAGAGAATTCCAAGGTTGCGATATATGATTACACGGATCTTACGGATATTAAAAAGATCCTTCAGGCCAATTCAAAGATCATGCCTATAATCTGCAGCCAGACTGTTACAATGGCAAACGAAAGCTATAAGGTGTTTGAAGGCATCCGTGACATGGCGGAAAAAGAGTACCAGAAGATACAGTCCGATTATGCGGACTATCCAAGCATGATGCAGACACTGGGACAGCGGGCAATGCCTTTTCCGGAGATTGACAATCTTGAGGAGCCGCCGGAACCCGTGAGTATGCAGACATGGATGATCGACATGTTGAGATCCATGAAGGATAACGAGGAAACTTTCCAGAAGCAGATCTACGTTAACAATATCGATATGGTTAACGGATTTATCATGGGAGCCGCTCTTTTCGTACGTTTTGAATACGAGGAAGGTCTGCGCCTTCGGACATATATTAAGGCAATAAAACAGACTGCTACGGATTTCTATACGGAATATAAAAAGATTGATGAGAAACTTGCGGATCTTCGGGGAACCGAAAACAAAGACGAGGCTGACAACGAAGAGATGCCGGATATGTCCGATGCGCTGTCTAATATCATTAAATACGCCGGACTTGAAGGCGGAGGCCCTGCCGAAAAATTTGAGGCGCATATCGAAGAATATAAGGGCTATTCCGACCGTTCGGATATGGGCGATGCGATGCGAAGGTTAAGACGCACCATAACGGATGGATTCTTTGATCTATATCAGGCAGTTTTTATGGAATATTTAAAGGCTCCGGAAAACGCGCCTGCGATTGTAAAAATGTTCTTAACTTTCGGATTTATAGACGAAGAACTGGCGGGAGAGGAAAATACAAAACTCTTATACAGCATACTTAAAAAGAGAAAGCCGGATCCTTCCGGGGTTGTTGTTACGATTCCCGAATGGCTGATGATGATTTATGAAGGAAAGGTAATGCCGTCAAAGAACGAATTCGATCTTGACTATCCTTCATATCTACGCGAGCAGAGACAGAACGGAGAGATCACTGCGGATCTTGAAAAGAAACTTATAAAGGACATGTCCGAGAGAGTGAAGTTTGAGATCCATAATATGTTTAAGGTCGGAGACAGAATGACCTTCGGACGTATATCGTCCTTCATCCCGATCTTTGATGAAGTAAACGTTATGAGACCTTTGGACCGCGCATATCTTACAAACGCTTATCTTCATGAAAAGCTCGATGAGCACAGGAGTATCGACTATACCTGTTTCTATCATCCGAGAGATTATAACAACGAAGAACTTGAGATCGCGCATCTTAATATCGATATAGAGGTTCTTCCGTATTTTATCCTTATGCCAAACTACGGTGTGCGTGTAGCGCTTTGGCAGGAGATAGAAGGAAAGAGGAGGGATACACCCGCGAGATTCCTTCTTCCGATCTTTACGGCCGAAGACCCGGGAAAGAGCATGATCGGTGCCTTCGGAGAATACAGGTGGGAGATGTGCAAGACGGAACAGGGAGCACACTGGAACGATATTACGGAACCTTCGCTGACATCCGAATACGCAGACTTTATTCAGTATTACAGAAAGAACAGAAACTTAAACCCGGACCAGAAAGAGAAGATAAAGAAGCTTTTACAGAAGGTTCAGAACAATTTAAGACGTGCGTTTGTTTATGACTATACACTTTTTATTCTTTCGGAAAGCAACGGCTCTCCGGTCATGAACAAGGAAGCAAGAAGAATACTGTTTACATACGCGCCGTTCTCGGCGCCCATACGTGCAAAGATCGGATCAAACCCGCAATACGCCGAGAATTTAAACCGGTTCAATAACCAGATCGCGGGAAAGGCAAGACCGCTTGAAAACATAACAAAAAAACTTGTTGCGCACGGAATAGAAGTTCCGCAGGAACTTATGGAACAAAAACGTTTTCTTGAAATGTAAAAGGAAAAAAGGAGAATAACAAAAATGTTAATGGCACTGTCTGTAATACCCAGCATAATACTCTTCGCGATAGTCTGGAAGTTTGATACGGTGGAAAAGGAACCGCCGAAGCTTCTCTGGAAACTGTTCTTTTTCGGAGCGCTTACCATCATAAGCGCATCCGTTATCGGACTTTTGGGACAGTATTTATTGCTGGGAGGAGTATTCCCCGACGAAAAATCATATATATATCTGTTCATAGATAACTTTATTCTGACGGCTCTGGTGGAAGAGGGGGGTAAATTCTTTGTTTTAAAGAAGGTGACATGGAAGAACAAAGAGTTTAACTACACTTTTGACGCAGTTGTATATGCGGTTGTCGTATCCCTCGGATTTGCAACTTTTGAAAACATTTTATATGTATTTGACGGAGGAATCGGAACGGCTCTTGCAAGAGCGGTCCTTTCGGTGCCGGGACATGTTATCGATGCAGTATTCATGGGATATTTCTACGGACTTGCAAGATATGCGCAGGGTGCCGGTGACAAAGCAAAAGAAAAAAGTTATCTCTTTATGTCACTGTTTATCCCGGTTGTAATGCACGGATTCTATGATTTTTGCCTCAGCGCAGACCGGGGGATCTTCTACATCCTTTTCGTAGTGTATGAGATCCTGATAACGGTAATAACGATAAGGCAGTTTATAAAGCTTTCAAAAAACGATATGTTGATCCCGGGTATGGAAGCATATCCTGCAGAAGGAAATCCTCCAATGGAAGAGAGCACTATACAGGAAGACAATTCCACGGAGGAATAAAGGGCAGCGGGCTTATATGGAGAATAACAACGAAAACGACTTAAAAATAAGAAGATACAAAAACCAGCTCATGATGAGCGGGTTCGGCTGTATTCTGCTGGGAGGATGGTCTGCGATAAGGATGATCCTTTCGGTTTATCTGGAGAAGGATAAGATTCTTGACGCTCTTCGGAATGCTGCGGATTGGAGCATCTATGAATCGGTTGATGCCAAAACAGCGGATACCGTTCTGTTTTTTACCTACCTCGGCATGACGGTGTTCATTCTGATAATATCTTTTCTTATCCATTTTTACGTCGGAAGATGTGCGGTCAGGGAAGGACGCGATGGCAGAAAGAGAAACTTTTATCTTGTCATTGCCGGATTATTCCTGCTTTCAATTGTGATTTCTTATATCGGGATCGGTGATAAGAATATTGCGGATAGTGCAGAAGAAGCTATCTCCAAAAACGCGGATGTCGTGACATATGTCCTTGACGCTTCCATGGCGTTTACATTTCTTGATATGTTGTTTTCCGCCGTTTTATCAAGAATCTATTTAAAGAAAAACGGGGGCGGCGAATAACACCATGCAAAAAGATTTCCATTATTATGCAACATACTGCGCCGCGTTTCTTGCCGGCTATGATCACGAAGACAGTCTTGCGATCGCATACAGCGCACAATTTGTGGATGACTGTTCAAGATCGGTTTTAAGGCGTCTTAAGGCTCCTCTAAACGTTGCGTCAACCCAGCTTAATCTTGAACTTATGGAAATAACTACGGATATCCTGGGTATTCAGGATATAACACGGATATGGGCGTCGTTTCATTTTCTTCCGCGGGATCTTTATGCACAGAAAGAGGGCTGCGGAAAGCTTTATATGGATAAATACCGGCTTATATGCGGACCCAACGGAGAACTTGTAAAAGATACCGTTACACTGGCTAAGAAAAAGAGTCTTCAGTCCGTAGGGATTGCCATGCATGTTGTGGCGGATACATGGGCTCACAGAAATTTTGCGGGAACGCCGTCGCTTGTTATAAACAATACGGATGCGCATTTCTTTGAAATCCTTCCGGACGGCACCGAGCGAAAGATAAAATTCAGACACAGTCTTTCCGCGCCTGATGATCCGGAAAACGGTTTATATACCGGCAGTATTTATCAGTCGGCAGAGAATTCCATTATGAACCTGGGACACGGACGCGCGGGGCACCTGCCGGATTACAGCTTTTGCAGATACAAATACCTTCCCGCGTGGAACGAATACAGGGAAATGTATAAGGATAATCCATCGGATTATTGGAATGCCTTCAGACAGCTCATATATGCCATGAAATTCCTTCGGGGAGAGTATGATGAATTCCATACGGATACATATGAAAACAAGGCCGTAGAGGGCTTTGAGGACGAAATCAGGGCGATACTAAATAAACGACAGACAGAATCGGGTTCCTGTGCGGACTGGAAGGCATTCGGAGAAAAGCTGTCAGGAAAAGAAATCCCGGATTATAATGAAAATACGTACCAGGATGAATATATTACTGCAAATAAAGACGAAAAATCGGATACATTTCTGGGGAAATTTTTTGAAGGGACACTGGCACAGAAGAGCATGGTGACAAGCCGGATATTCGAATCCGGTAATCTTCTTGCGGGCTACTCCGTGGATCCTGAGACCGGAAAACTTATACGGCAGATGGTTAAAGGAGGCTTGAAAAGATGAGCAAAGGACAAAGGATAAGAAGGTTTATCGCCGGTTTTGTTGAAATCCCTTTGGCGATTGTTATGATGCTTATTCCAAAGTTGGGGTATCCTTTGATACTTATTGCATTAAGTCTTGGGTTAACCTTAAGAGGAGCGAGGGACCTTTTTTATTATTTTACCCTGGCAAGACACATGGTGGGCGGAAGACGTTCTTTTTATACGGGAATACTGATATTTGATCTTGGGCTCTTTACCGCAAGCCTTACGACGATCCCCCATATATATATTCTTTTATATCTGATCGGCATCCACGCCTTCGGCGGGCTTGTGGGAGTTCTTGCCGCACTGGAAGAGAAAAGACACGGCGCGGCCCATTGGAGATTAAAACTTAGCGGCGGTATCGTAAACATTTTCATAGCGCTTCTTTGCGTTATCTTTATAAAGTCCGAAAACACTGCAATCTATATCTATTGTCTCGGAATGATCTACAGCGGAGTCATGCGTATGGTAATGGCCTGCAGAAAAACCGCAATGGTCTGTATCAGGTAGCGAAAAACCCCGAAAATCCAACGAAAATAGGATGTTCACAAAAAGTTCACAATTTTTATTAGCACTCACTCTTGACGAGTGCTAATAATTGTGATATATTAGCGTTAGCAATGAGGAGAACAGAGGATTTGAAGCGAAGATGCTTGCATATTCGCAAAAAGACGAAGTTCGACGAATGCCGGAAAATGAGGAACCGAAGGTTCCGAATTTCCCGGGCGGGGCGTAAGCCCCGGGCAACGCGAAATATTTATTTTGTGAAGGAGGAATGACTTATGTTAGTACCGAGTATATTTGGAGAAAGATTTTTTGATGATTTTGACAGAATGTTTGATTTTCCGGAGCCTTCCGAAAGAAATCAGCATCCGGCGGCAGCGCCGCACAGGATGGGACTTATGAAGACAGATATAAAAGAAACGGATGAAGGCTTTGAGATCGAGATGGATCTTCCGGGATATGCAAAGGACGAGGTTTCCGCAGAGGTTAAAGACGGATATCTTACGATCACTGCGGCAAAGGACGAGAACAAGGAAGAGAATGATGATAATGGAACTTACATCAGAAGAGAACGTTTCTTAGGCTCCATGTCCAGAAGCTTCTTTGTAGGAAAACATCTTACGGAAGAGGATATCAAGGCAAACTTCAAGGATGGAATCTTAAGACTTTCCGTACCGAAAGAAACCGAAAAGCAGGTTGAAGAAAAGAGACATCTGGTATCGATAGAAGGATGATAACATCAGGCCCCTCATATACCCCTCGAAAAGAGCTGCCGAAAGGCAGCTCTTTTTTACGTGCATTCTTTATTGCACTAAAGTGCTTTTTTTAGTAAAATATATGGGTTATTACAAACGAATTACGAAAGGAAGTGTATCCCATGAGTAAAGAAAAGGTTGTTCTTGCATATTCAGGCGGACTTGACACCACCGCGATCATCCCCTGGTTAAAGGAAAATTATGATTACGAAGTTATCTGCTGCTGCATAGACTGCGGACAGGGTGAAGAACTTGACGGGCTCGAGGAAAGAGCGAAACTTTCCGGCGCATCAAAGCTTTACATAGAAGATATCACGGACGAATTCTGTGACGACTTTATCGTTCCCTGTGTACAGGCCGGCGCGGTTTATGAGAATAAATACCTTCTCGGAACTTCAATGGCTCGTCCCGGAATTGCAAAGAGACTTGTAGAGGTTGCAAGGAAAGAGGGCGCTACGGCGATCTGCCACGGCGCGACGGGTAAAGGAAACGATCAGATCCGTTTCGAACTCGGTATCAAGGCACTTGCTCCCGATATCAAGATAATAGCTGCATGGCGCGATGATAAGTGGACAATGGATTCACGCGAATCCGAGATCGAATACTGCAAGGCTCATGGTATTGATCTTCCTTTCTCGGCAGACCAGAGCTATAGCCGCGACAGAAACCTCTGGCATATAAGTCATGAAGGTCTTGAACTTGAGGATCCGGCAAACGAGCCGAACTACGATCATCTTCTTGTTCTCGGAGTAAGCCCGGAAAAGGCTCCGGACGAAGGCGAGTATGTTACGATGACATTTGAAAAGGGAATCCCGACTTCCGTTAACGGAGAGAAGATGAAGGTTTCCGATATCATAAGAAAACTTAATGAACTCGGTGGAAAGCATGGCATCGGAATCGTTGACATCGTTGAAAACAGGGTTGTAGGCATGAAGTCCCGCGGTGTTTATGAAACACCGGGCGGAACAATCCTTATGGAAGCTCATGACCAGCTTGAAGAGCTTATACTTGACCGCGATACACTCCGCACAAAGAAGGATATGGGAAATCTCTTTGCGCAGATCGTATACGAAGGAAAGTGGTTTACACCGCTTCGTGAGGCTGTTCAGGCTTTTGTTGAAAAGACGCAGGAATATGTTACCGGCGAGGTTAAGTTCAAGCTTTATAAAGGCAATATAATCAAGGCGGGTACAACTTCTCCGTATTCACTTTACAGCGAATCTCTTGCTTCATTCACGACAGGAGATCTTTACGATCATCATGATGCAGAAGGCTTTATAACGCTCTTCGGACTTCCGTTAAAGGTCCGCGCTATGAAGTATGCAAAGATAAACAAATAAGGAGTATTTCATGATAAAGGTCGGAATAATCGGAGCAACGGGATATGCGGGAGCGGAGATTGTTCGTCTGCTTTCGGAGCATAAAGAGGCGGAAGTTATCTGGTACGGCTCAAAGAGCTATACCGGGCAGCGCTATGCGGATGTATACAGAAATGCGTTCCATTTTACGGACGAAGAATGTATGCCGGATGACCTTGTAAAGCTTTCGAAAGAAGCGGATGTCATATTTACCGCAACGCCCCAGGGGTATCTCGGTTCCGTTATAAACGAAGAAATATTAAGCAATGCGAAGGTTATAGATCTTTCCGCGGACTTTAGGATAAAAGACGTTTCCGTATACGAAAAATGGTACGGGATCAAACATGAAAGTCCGGATTATATCAAGGAAGCGGTATACGGACTCTGCGAGATAAACCGGGAAGATATTAAAGGAAAACGACTTGTGGCTAATCCCGGATGTTATACGACCTGTTCGATCCTTACGGCATATCCGCTGGTTAAGGAAGGTCTTATTGATCCGAACTCGCTTATAATCGATGCTTCTTCCGGAACCTCAGGCGCAGGTCGCGGAGCAAAGATGCCGAACCTCTTCTGCGAGGTTAACGAGAGCATGAAGCCTTACGGCGTTACGACACACAGACACACTCCGGAAATAGAGGAACAGCTTTCATATGCTGCGGGAAAGGACGTTACGGTAACGTTTACACCCCATCTTGCACCCATGAACCGCGGAATACTTGCAACGGAGTATGCCACTCTTAATGAAGGTGCTACAGCCGAAAAGATAAAGGCTGCCTATGAAAAACATTACGGAAACGAATACTTTATCCGCCTTCTTCCGGACGGTGTTTATCCGGAAACGAAATGGGTTGAGGGCAGCAACTTTATCGACATCGGTTTTGCCATAGACGAAAGAACAAACCGTGTTGTAATGATGGGTGCGCTGGATAATCTTGTTAAGGGCGCGGCGGGCCAGGCTGTTCAGAACATGAACATTATATTCGATCTGGATGAGGCCGAAGGCTTAAAGAAGATGCCCATGTTCCCGTAAGGTATAGGATATGAGCGAAGAACTTACAATGACGGTATCTCCGATCTGCTATACGAAAGACGGAGAAAAATACGCCTTTATATCCTTCTCCGACGGTGACAAATTAAAGACTCTTAAAAAGACGGCAGCCGGATTAAATGTATTTGATGCTTTCCGGAAGGAAGTGTAATGAATAATATAACCATAAGAGAAATGCAAAAAGAGGATTACGAAGCCGTATACGCGCTTTGGCTTACGATACACGGTTTTGGAATGAGATCCGTGGACGATTCCGAAGCGGGAGTACACCGTTTTTTGGACAGAAATCCGGGAACATCCGTTGTAGCGGAGAATAAGGAGACCGGAGAGATAATCGGCTCAATTCTGTGCGGAAGCGACGGCAGGCGCGGCTGCTTCTATCATGTATGCGTTCGTGAAGACCACAGACGTCGTGGCATCGGGAAAGCAATGGCGACATGGTGCATGAAAGCCCTTAAAGATATAGGAATAAACAAGGTTTCTCTTATAGCATTTAAGAGTAACGAACTGGGAAACTCCTTCTGGCACGAAGAAGGCTGGACGCTACGTGAAGATCTTAATTACTACGATTTTGTATTAAACGAGGAAAACATCACAAGGTTTAATTCATAGCGGAGGTGACGAAGTCTTATGAATCATATCGATGAAAACTTAAGCGTAACAAGCCCGAAGGGTTTTTCCGCTGCAAACTGCGCAGCCGGAATTAAATACGAGGGCAGGGACGACATGGCGATGATATTTTCAAAGGAGCCCTGTGTGTCCGCGGCAACATATACGAGAAATGTCGTAAAAGCTGCTCCTGTTCTTTTTGACAAAGAGAGAACGGAAAGCTCTCTTCCGATCCATGCCGTGGTAATTAATGCGGGAATAGCAAACGCCTGCACGGGAAACGAAGGTTTTTCAATATGTGAAAAGACGGCGGATGCTGCGGCAGAGGCTTTAAAGATCGATTCATCATCCGTTCTTGTTGCATCCACGGGCGTTATAGGAAAACAGATCCCGGTGGATAAGATAACATCCGGGGTGACAACCCTTTCACTCCGGCTAAAAAACACGCCGGATGCCGGTGTCGCTGCGGCAAAAGCAATAATGACAACAGATACGAAGCCGAAATACTGCGGGATAGAAGTTGAACTTTCGGGCGGTACCGTAACCATAGCGGGCATGGCGAAAGGATCGGGAATGATTCATCCCGATATGTGCACAATGCTCTGCTTTATCACAACGGACGCCGATATCGATAAGAGTCTCCTTCAGATGGCACTATCAAACGCCGTTGATGTTAGCTTCAACATGATTAGCGTTGACGGGGATACTTCCACGAATGACACCTGCGTTGTCCTGGCAAACGGACTTGCGGGGAATAAGAAGATAGATTCAAAAGACAGGGACGGAGATTTTGTCAAGTTCAGTGAAGCATTAAAACGTGTCTGCATCAATCTCGCAAGACGAATGGCCGGCGACGGAGAAGGAGCAACGGCTCTCTTTGAAGTGAGCGTAATTAATGCAAAATCAGATTTTGATGCAGGAATTCTTGCAAAATCTGTTATAACCTCATCACTTACAAAGGCCGCAATCTTCGGGCATGACGCCAATTGGGGACGTATTTTATGCGCTTTGGGCTATTCCGGAGTTGACTTCGATCCGTACAAGGTTGATGTTTCGGTTCTCGGAAACGGAAAGAGTCTTATGCTCTGCAAGGACGGTCTTGAAACCGATTACAGCGAGGAAGAGGCGACGGAGATATTATCGTCGGAAGAGGTATCGGTTCTCTGTAATATGCACAGCGGAGGCGGAGCGGCGACGGCGTACGGCTGTGATCTTTCATATGACTATGTAAAGATCAATGCGGATTACAGATCTTAATAAGAAAATTTGAGTAAATAGAAAAGCTTCGGCGGAATATCCGTCGAAGCTTTTTTAGTGAGCCACCGGGGAATCGAACCCCGGACAACTTGATTAAAAGTCAAGTGCTCTACCGACTGAGCTAGTGGCCCGTAAGGGTATTTTTTTACGCTTTTTGGCGCTTATCAGGGCTAGTTGGATTCGAACCAACGAATGTAGGAATCAAAATCCTATGCCTTACCGCTTGGCGATAGCCCTACGCAAAGGCTTTATCTGCCCTGCTCGTCGTCTTATTTAAAAGACGTCCGGGTGGATACAGGGATTCGAACCCTGGGCCTCCAGAGCCACAATCTGGCGCGCTAACCAACTGCGCTATACCCACCATAATAAGTAGATAATATATATATCATCGCGTGCCTGGAGGGATTCGAACCCCCGACCCACGGCTTAGAAGGCCGTTGCTCTATCCAGCTGAGCTACAGACACAAAAATTACTCTGCTTAAAACAGCCGACTTGTGATATTTTACAGATTTCATTACATATTGTCAAGACTTTTCTTGAAAGAATACTCGATTTCTGATAAACTATTCCCTGTGCTAAATAATAAAGAAGAGATTAACGAAAGGCATTTTAATGGAATACATAAAAACGTTACCCGTATTTACAAAGTATGTAGTGATATTTCTGGTTTCGATGGTACCGCTGATCGAACTTCGAGGCGCGGTTCCGATATCGCAGATAATAGGGCTTCCGGTGGTTCCGTCATTCATAGTTTGCATGATAGGGAATATGCTTCCCGTTCCAATAATCTATCTTTTTGCGAGAAAAGTGCTGGAATGGGGAAAGGATAAACCCGTTATCGGCAAGTTTTTCACCTTCTGTCTCAAGAAAGGAGAGGAGGGAGGAAAGAAACTTCAATCCAAGGTGGGGAGAGGTCTTTTTGTGGCATTGCTGCTGTTTGTGGGAATCCCGGTTCCCGGAACGGGGGCATGGACCGGAACGCTGGCTGCATCCATCCTTGATATGGACTTTAAACAGACCGTGGCCGCGGTAATGCTCGGCGTTCTTCTTGCAGGCGTGATAATGATGACCGCAAGCTTCCTCGGAGTTACGGCGATATCAAGATTTTAATACAAAAGGAAAAGAGACTTAGTATAATGAACTCAAGGATCAGAAATATTTTATGGTGCCTGTCACCGTTTTTTATAGCGTTTATACTTCAGTTTGTTGCGGGATTTATGAGTTCCGGAATGTGGCTCGCGGTAGTGATACATAATTATACGGGGAGCACAATGGCGGATCTGAGCAGTGCTTTCCGGTCGGAGGAGAGCCTTGCAACTTATATGGATATCACATCCTTTTTTTACTCGTCTATTTCGGCTGTGGTATTTTTTGTAATGTACTTTGCCGTTTTTTACAACAAAAAGGGAAAGTATTACAACAAAGCCCCTTACGTTACGCCGGGACGTGAACCGCGTTTTTCACTGAAAAATTATAGCTTGGTAAAGGTACTCATCGGATCGGTGCTTTTGGTCGGCGGTATAACCATACTTGTAAACTTCCTGCTTATTGCCGTATCAACCGCTTTTCCGGATTGGCTGGAAGAATTCATTGAGCTGGAGAAGATGGCCGGGCTTTCCGGAGACGTTTCGTTTCTTACGGTTTTTTATGCGGTAATACTCGGACCTGTCTCGGAAGAATTGATGTTCCGCGGTTGTACTTTTGAGTATGCGAGACGGGGGACCGGAGCGGCCGGAGCCATAGTTATACAGGCACTTTTGTTCGCCGCTATGCATATGAACAAGCTGCAATCAACTTATACATTTGTGATAGGACTCGCCCTCGGATATGTTTATTATATAACGGGAAATATATTATTTACGATACTGTTACACATTTTATATAACGGCTTCCAGTTTATCCAGCCGGATATGTCGGGAGCGGTCAATACGCCGGTAGCGGTTTTCCTTACGATACTGTGCGGATTTGTCATTACCTATGCAAGCCTTTTGATGTTTAAGAACAGTGTTTTACCGGAAAAAGAAGAAGGAATAATATGAATCTGCAATCGATCATAATCTTAAATGCGGCAGGATTTATACTTTTACTTATCCTTACGCTTACAAGAAAGATGACAAGGACGGAAAGGACCATCGAGGACCACCTTTTTACCGCGCTTATT
The DNA here is from genome assembly GCA_017418645.1 of Lachnospiraceae bacterium. Taxonomy (GTDB): domain Bacteria; phylum Bacillota; class Clostridia; order Lachnospirales; family Lachnospiraceae; genus FD2005. The sequence goes on from JAFOND010000194.1 coordinate 20,671, forward strand.
CAGATGGTTATGGTCGCATGCATCGTTGAACCTTTGACATTTTATGTGGATGCAAAACCCGGAGCGGTTTATTACTGGATAAACCTTCTAGGCAACACATATCTTTATACCATGATCCTTATTGGCGCCTATGTCTGGTGCATCTATGTGGATTTCAGGCTTTATAAAAAGCCGGACCGCGTATGGAAAAAGTACAGGTATTTCGGCCTTATGGGAATTATCATGGAACTTGGACTTATAGCAAATATCTGGGGCGGATTCCTTTTTTATGTCGATGATAAGAACGTTTATCACAGGGGAGCTTTTGTTCTTTATGTTTTCTATTTCTATTTCGCTCTCAGCGCGGCATGCTCGATATTCATCCTCGAAAAATACAAGAAAACCCATGGAAACATCGTATTTTTCCCGATATGGATGTTTATGATCCCGGTATTTTTGGGATGTCTTATCCAGGCATTTTTCTACGGCGTTTCAACATCCTGGATGGGTGCGGCGATGGGAATCGTTGCGATATACATGAGTCTGCAGAACGAACAGTCTTATGTTGACGGTCTGACGGGTCTTTACAACAGGCAGTATCTTGATCACGCCATGTGGGAGATAAAGGTCGGTGAAGGCGATTATTACGGTATTATGATGGATCTTAACTTCTTTAAGAAGATAAACGATACGCTGGGGCACTCCGTTGGGGACCAGGCGCTTAAGGATACGGCCAGGATACTGATAAAGTCCGTTATGAATAGCGCCGACTGTACCGTATTCCGTTTTGCGGGAGACGAGTTCATAATCCTTATAAAGGCGGCGAGCGAAGCGGCTGTTGTTGATCTTGAAGAGAAGATAAGGAAAAACGCAAAATCCTATTCGGAGGAAAAGAACAGACCTTATGAGATATCGATCTCCATGGGTCACGACAAATACGAAAGAGGCGTCGATACGGACGATACATTCTTTAAAAAGATCGATGCCGCAATGTATATCGATAAAGAAAGAGCCCACGGAGGGCGATAAGATAAAATGGCTTTCACACATCTTCACGTCCACACGCAGTACAGCCTTTTGGACGGTTCAAACAAGATATCCGAATACGTAAAAAGAGTAAAAGAACTCGGAATGTCCGCCGCGGCGATAACGGATCACGGCGTGATGTTTGGCGTTATCGAGTTTTATAAAGCATGCAAAAAAGAGGGGATAAATCCGGTTCTCGGATGCGAGGTTTATGTTTCGCCGGGTTCGCGTTTTGACCGCGAAAAGGGAAACGATGAGGATAGATATTATCATCTTATTCTCCTTGCGGAAAACAATACGGGCTATCAGAATCTCATGAAGATAGTTTCGAAGGGATATATTGACGGATTCTATTATAAACCCCGGGTTGATCATGAAATCCTTGAAAAATACCATGAAGGGTTGATCTGCCTTTCCGCCTGCCTTGCGGGAGAGGTACCGAAAGCTCTTTCGAGAGAGGATTACGAGGGCGCGAAGAAGATTGCCTTATGGTACAGGGAAGTCTTTGGGGAAAACAATTATTTCCTTGAAATGCAGGATCACGGAATCCCCATGCAAGCCACGGTAAATCAGGGACTTTTGCGCCTTTCGAAAGAACTTGGCATTCCACTTGTGGTTACAAACGATGCGCATTACACATATGAATCCGATGCGGAAGCCCATGATGTACTTCTTTGCATACAGACGGGGAAGAAGGTTTCGGATACGGACAGAATGCGCTATGAGGGCGGTCAGTATTTCGTTAAATCCGAAGAGGAGATGCTTTCACTCTTTCCCTATGCCATGGATGCAGTGTATAGGACACAGGAAATTGCGGACAGATGTCATGTGGAGATAGAATTCGGCGTTACAAAACTTCCGAGGTTTGACGTTCCCGAAGGCTTCGATGCGTGGACATATCTCAACAAACTCTGTTTTGACGGGCTTAAGAGAAGGTATCCGAAGGCGTCCGCCGATGAAGAAAAAAAGCTTACCGACCAGTTAAACTATGAACTTTCCGTCATTCTAAAGATGGGATATGTGGACTATTTCCTGATCGTCTGGGATTTTATAAATTATGCAAGGGAAAATGGCATCCCGGTGGGTCCCGGTAGAGGTTCGGCGGCAGGTTCCCTTGTGTCCTACACAACCGGTATAACGGATATAGATCCCGTTAAGTATTCCCTTATCTTTGAGCGCTTTTTAAATCCGGAACGTGTATCCATGCCGGATATCGACGTGGATTTCTGCCCGCTCCGAAGGCATGAGGTCATCGAATATGTTATCGATAAATACGGTGCGGACTGCGTGACCCAGATAGTAACCTTCGGTACAATGGCTGCCCGCGGCGTTGTGCGCGATGTGGGGCGCGTCCTTGACCTTCCATATGCATTCTGTGACCAGGTCGCAAAAGCGGTCCCCGCAACGTTGGGACAGGGCGTTACGGTAACGATCGAACTTGCAATGCAATCGAGTCCGGATCTTAAGAATATGTACAACACGGATGAAACCGTTAAAAACCTTATAGACACGGCAAAGAAACTTGAAGGCCTTCCAAGAAACACGTCGATGCATGCGGCCGGTGTCGTTATATCCGAAAAGCCCATGGATGAATATGTTCCTCTTGCAACGGCAAATGACGGAACGCCGGTAACCCAGTTTACAATGACGACGATAGAAGAACTGGGACTTCTTAAAATGGACTTCCTCGGACTTCGAAATCTTACGGTCATCGATGACACTATACAGGCGGTTTACAGGAGAACGGGCGAAAAGATAGATTTTAACTCCATGGAGTATGACGATCCGGAAGTGTTTAAGCTTTTATCCGCGGGAAAGACCGCCGGGGTGTTCCAGCTTGAAAGCTCCGGCATGACAAGCTTTATAAAAGAACTCAGACCGGAAAGTCTTGAGGATATTATCGCCGGTATCGCGCTTTATCGTCCGGGTCCCATGGATTTCATACCGAAGTATATTGCCGGAAAGAACAGCAAAAAAGAAGTTACCTATGACTGTGAGGAATTAAAACCCATCCTGGAGAGTACATACGGATGTATTGTGTATCAGGAACAGGTCATGCAGATAGTTCAGTCCCTCGCGGGATACTCCCTGGGACAGGCGGACATCCTTCGACGCGCCATGAGTAAGAAAAAGGGCGGGGTTATGGAGGAAAACAGGAAGTACTTCATATACGGAAACGAGGCCGACAACCTTCCCGGATGCGTAAAAAACGGTATAAAAGAGGATGTGGCGACCAAGATTTACAAGGATATGGAAGATTTTGCGAAGTATGCCTTTAACAAATCCCATGCTGCGGCATACGCCGTTGTCGCATATCAGACTGCATGGTTGAAAGTTCATTATCCGTTGGAGTTTATGGCTGCGCTTCTTACATCCGTTATAGGAAACAAAGGAAAATGCGCGGAATATATAAGTGCGTGCAGGGGCATGGGGATAGATGTGCTTCCGCCTTCCGTCAATGAGGGAGAGGGCGTTTTTTCCGTGAGCGACGGAAGTATAAGATACGGAATGTGCGCAATAAAGAGCATAGGCGAAGGCGTTATCGAGGAAATTGTAAACGAGCGTGAAAGGAACGGCCCATACAGGACGTTGGAGGATTTTATCGGTCGGACGGTGACTCACGGAGTCAATAAGACGGCGATAGAGAATCTGATAAAAGCCGGCGCTCTGGACGGTCTTGACGGCAACAGAAGGCAGATGACGGTGGTTTATCCCGCCATAGTCGAAAAGGTGACCACAGATAAAAAGAAGTCCGTTGAAGGGCAGATGAGCCTCTTTGATATCGCGGACGATTCAAATAAAGAGAAACTGGAGATCCGTTTCCCGGATCTTCCGGAATACGAAAAGGAGATGCTTTTGTCTTTCGAGAAGGATGTTATGGATATTTATGTCAGCGGACATCCTCTCGACGAAGACACGGATCTTCTCGATAAGAATGTTACCGCGGACTCGAGAAAGTTCATGACAAACGACGATCCGGAGGACGGACAGAGGGAAGAGAGTGAAGATGAGTCCGATGACAGGGTGCATGACGGCGAAACGGTTGTTGTCGGAGGGCTTATTACTCTTGCAAGACAGCAGATCACGAGGAAGAATACGATGATGTGTTTCCTTACCATAGAAGACCTTTTCGGAAGCCTTGAAGTCGTGATCTTCCCCAGCCAGTATGATAAGTTCAGGAATATCTTAAACGAAGGGAACAAGGTTCTTATCAAGGGGCATGTACAGACCCGTGATGAAAAGACGCCGCAGCTTATCATGGAGGATATCAAGCAATTTTCCGACGTTCCGAAAAAAATATGGATACAGTTTGAAAAGGAAGCCGAGGTCGAAAACGGCATGAAAAACCTTGACGAAATCATCGCAAAAAGCGACGGGACGGACGGCATAGTGCTGTATGTCAGGGAAAACAAAACCCGAAAGGAACTTCCGCCTTCAAAGACCATAAACGGAGACAGGGACACGATAAATGAATTAAAGGGTATCTTCGGCGAAGAAAATGTTGCCGTAACGCAAAAGAAGGTTGAATTTCAAAGGAATAGATATTAAAATATACAGGATAATGTTTTATTACGGAGGATGATGAAATGTCTGATAAGGTAAAATGCATAGGAGTTCTTACATCCGGAGGCGATGCACCGGGAATGAATGCCGCTATCCGTGCGGTTGTACGTGAAGGCCTGGCAAAGGGCGTTCGTATGGTGGGAATACGCCGGGGTTATGCCGGCCTTCTTCAGGAAGAAATTTCGGAGATGGACGCACATTCCGTTTCCGACATCATATCAAGAGGAGGAACGATCCTTCAGACTGCAAGATGCAAGGAATTCAGGGATGTTGAGTATCAGAAAAAAGGGGCTGAGATCTGCAGAAAGCATGGCATAGATGCAATCGTTGTCATCGGCGGAGACGGATCTTATCAGGGCGCAAGAGCTCTTTCAAGACAGGGCATAAACACCGTTGGCCTTCCCGGTACCATAGATCTTGATATCGCAAGTACGGAATATACCATCGGCTTTGATACGGCCGTAAACACGGCGATGGAAGCCATAGATAAGATCAGGGATACATCCACGTCACATGAACGCTGCTCCATCGTTGAGGTTATGGGCCGCGGCGCAGGATATATTGCTCTCTGGTGCGGAATCGCAAACGGAGCGGAGGATGTTCTCCTTCCGGAAAAATACGATTTTGACGAGCAGAAGCTTGTAAATCACATTATTGAAAGCAAGAGAATCGGAAAACAGCATCACCTTATCATAAATGCGGAAGGAATCGGACATTCCGTTTCCATGGCAAAGCGTATAGAAGCCGCTACGGGCATAGAGACAAGAGCAACGATCCTCGGACATATGCAGCGCGGTGGAAGCCCTACGGCAAAAGACCGTGTATATGCATCCACAATGGGCGCCATGGCAGTTGACCTTCTCTGCAAGGGTGTAACGGACAGAGTAATCGGACAGCTCGGCGGAAGATTCGTTGATACGGATATCGAAGAAGCTCTTGAAATGCAAAAAGAGATCGACGAATTCCAGGTTCGAATCTGCAGAACCTTTGGCGGATTCCCGGACGAGACGGAATAAAAGAAAAAATAACTTTTAATGGAAAAGATTGAAAGTACAGAGAATAAAAGAGTAAAACACGTCATAAAGCTTCGTGATAAGGGAAGGGCCAGAAGAGAAGAAGGCCTGTTCATCGCGGAGGGAAAAAGATGGCTTTACGATGCGGCATTTTCCGATATATCGGAATTATATGTTTCGGAATCCTTTGCAAAGGAAAATGAAGGGACCGGCCCGACAGACGATTATGAAAGATCGGGAAAAGGCGAAGCGTTTATTGTAACGGACGCTGTCATGAAAAAGATGTCCGGGACGGAAACTCCCCAGGGTGTGCTGGCGGTGCTGAAGATGCCGGCATTCTCCTTTGAGGAACTGATTAAGAAACAAAATCCTCTTTTACTTTTTCTTGAAAACATTCAGGATCCGGGAAATCTTGGTACAATAATGCGTACGGCTGAGGGCGCGGGAGTTACGGGAGTGATCATGTCCCGGGATACGACGGATATATACAGCCCAAAGGCTGTCCGTTCAACGATGGGAAGCCTTCTTCGGGTGCCCCATGTTATAGCTGAAGATTTTAACGGCACGATCGAAGATGCGAAGGCGGCAGGTATAAGGATGTATGCCGCATTACCGGATTCGAAGAAGCGTTATGACGAATGCGACTACCGCGCATCATCCGCCTTCATAATAGGAAACGAAGCAAACGGCATAAAAGATGAGACGGCAAAGCTTGCCGATACACCTGTCGGAATCCCGATGGGAGGAAAACTGGAATCCTTAAACGCTGCAATGGCAGCGGGGATACTAATGTACGAAGCCGCAAGAAAAAGAAATTTCAGCGGCGGTACGGAGACAATATGAAAAAGAACGGGACAAATAACGAGACCAACAACGAACTGAATAGCGAGGTACTTGATAGGGAAGCCTGGAATTCCTTTATGCTTCTTTATAATTCGGCAATAAAAGAGGTGTATACAAAGGTGGAGGTCTTAAACGACGAGTTTAAGCATGTACACAGGTATAACCCCATCGAATACGTTAAAACAAGAATTAAGACTCCGGAAAGTATTGAGAAAAAGCTGAAAAGAAACGGATATGATCTCACGATAGAAAACATGACGGAGTATGTCAATGATATCGCGGGTATCCGTATTGTATGTTCCTTTACCTCGGATATCTATATGATCGCCGATATGGTGGGGAAACAGAATGACATAACGGTAATATCCGTAAAAGACTATATCAAAAACCCGAAGAGAAGCGGATACAAAAGCTATCACATGATAGTAACCGTTCCCATCTTCCTTTCGGACAGAAAGGTTGATGTTAAGGTCGAGGTTCAGATCAGAACGATTGCAATGGACTTCTGGGCATCTCTGGAGCATAAGATCTATTATAAATTCGAAGGAAATGCACCTGAATATATAAGCAAGGACTTAAGGGAATGTTCCGCCATCGTATCGATGCTCGATGCCAAGATGCTGTCTCTTAACGAGGCTATTCTCGAAGCGAAAAACGAAGACGACGACGTTAAGAAAAATAACACTTTAACCGATACAAGAAATGTAGTATAATATCCTTGTACTATAGTAGTTTGTACGCAAGGAAGCGAAACTTATAAACCATATTTTAACCAAGGAGGGATGCATATGGATAGTATCGGAAACGTAGGCAGATCGTACGCAGCCTACAATGCAACAAAGCAGAACAGCGCGGATAAAGCCGCGACATCGGGGGCGGCAACACAAGCCGGTGGCTTCAGCGAGGAAGCTGCCGTTTATGAGCCTTCGAAGAATGCTAAAGGATTGGACAGAGACGCGATAATCGCGCAGATGAAATCGGACGTTGAAACCAGAATGAATAAGCTCACTGATATGGTGCGTGACACCATGCAACAGCAGGGAGCAACCCTTGGAAACGCGGATGATATCTGGAAATTCCTTGCAGACGGTAAATTCAAGAATGTGGATGAAGCCGCTGTTGAGCAGGCAAAGAAGGATATTTCCGAAGACGGATACTGGGGCGTAGATAAAACATCCTCAAGGATAGTGGACTTTGCGATCGCTATTTCCGGAGACGATACGGAGAAAGCGGACAAGCTTATAGAAGCCTTTGAAAAAGGCTATAAGGAAGCAACAAAGTCTTGGGGAAAAGAACTTCCTTCAATATCCTCCGATACAAGGGATGCCGTACTCGAGAAGTTTGATCAGTGGAAGAACGGAACCTACGGAAAAGAAACAGAGGTCTAAGAAATGATCCCCGAGATACCGTAAGGTGTCTCGGGGTATTATTTTATCAAGTATGACAACACTCAAACAGGTGAAAGAAAAAGTAACGGAAAAGGCCCGTGCGAAGATAAATATCGGGCTTGATATCAAAGGAAAGAGACCGGATGGTTATCATGAAGTATGTATGATAATGCAAACGGTTTCTCTTTATGACACTGTTACACTTGAAAAAACGGAGGGAGAGATGATCCTTGAATGTGACGATCCCTACCTTCCAACGGATGAGAATAACCTTTGCTTAAAGGCAGCGGTTGCGATAAAGAAGAAATATGAGCTTCCGGGCGGTTATAAGATAAGCCTTAAGAAGAGAATCCCGGTGGCTGCCGGACTGGCAGGCGGTTCCGCTGATGCTGCCGCGGTTCTTCGGGCGGTAAGAAAACTCGAGGGACTCAGACTTACGGACAGGGATCTTTGCCGTGTGGCAAAAACTCTGGGTGCGGACGTATCCTTCTGCGTCAGGGGAGGAACAGCACTCTCCGAAGGAATCGGGGAACTCCTTACCCCGCTTCCGGATATGGAAGAGGTTTCGGTTCTTCTTGTAAATCCGGATTTCCCGGTGTCTACAGCGGAAGTATATAAAGCGTATGATGAGCTTTCGGATATTGTTCATCCCGACATTAATCTTTTGACCGACAAGCTTATATCGAACGATATTACGGAATTTGCACCGTATATGGGCAATGTGCTTGAAAACGTTACAATCCCGATGCATCCCGAAATTCAGTTTATAAAAGACTTTCTTAACGAAAACGGGGCTGACGCTTCTCTTATGAGCGGAAGCGGTCCGACAGTGTTCGGTCTTTTCAGGGATCCCGAAAAGATGGAAGAATGTAAGAAAAAGGTAAAGGAACTTGATGGGATTGCCACCGTATTTTCCACGGTTGTGAGCCCGTAATAGCGACAATGGGTACAAAAAAGGCTGTAAATATAGAATTTGACGCAACACAGAAAGCCGGAGGGGAAGAAGCCTGTGTAAGGCAACAGCTTTCCGGAGTCCGGGGCAAAGAAAAGGGGGACGTTGTCCTTCTTTTTTCTGAAAACTGGGAGGGTGTGGAAGAAGAAGTACACACAACGCTCTTTGTAAAAGAAGATTCCGTTATCGTAAAGAGGGAAGGTCCCGTACGGACGGAGATGGAGTTTCAAAGGGATTCCGATACCATGTGTGAGTATGAAACAGGGGTTGGAACCCTTAATTTTGTAATAACAACAAAAGAATTAAAGATTCTTTTAACGGAAGATTTAATATCGATACGGATAGCGTACGAGATGTTTGCAAACGGAAATCCGGTGTCGGAGAATACATTATATGTGGAGGCGAGATAACTATGGCAGTAGACATGCAAAAATTACAGGAAAAGGCGGAAGTACTCATTGAAGCACTCCCCTATATCCAAAGATTCAACAGAAAGATAATCGTTGTAAAGTACGGCGGCTCGGCAATGCTTGACGAGGAACTGAAAAAACAGGTTATAGAAGATGTTACGCTTCTTAAACTCGTTGGGTTCAAGCCCATAATCGTACATGGCGGCGGAAAAGATATAAGCAAATGGGTGGAAAAATCCGGTATGACGCCGGAATTCGTGAACGGTCTCAGAAAAACCGACGAAGCCACAATGGAAATTGCGGAGATGGTTTTAAACCGCGTAAACAAATCCCTTGTGCAGATGGTGCTTTCCCTGGGCGTTATGGCTGTGGGAATAAGCGGAAAAGACGGTGAACTCTTACATGTGGAAAAGAAGTATTCCGACGGACAGGATATCGGATTTGTGGGAGACGTTAAAGAAGTAAATCCGAAAATCCTTTATGATCTTCTTGAAAAGGATTTTCTTCCGATCGTATGCCCCATCGGCGTGGACGATGAATACAATACTTATAACATAAACGCGGATGATGCGGCGTGTGCCATCGCAAAAGCCGTAGATGCGGAAAAGCTTGCATTCCTTACGGATATCGAAGGCGTATATAAGGATCCGGAGGATCCCGAAACGCTGATCTCCGAACTTACGGTTTCGGAGGCGAGAAAGCTTATCGAAAACGGATATGTGGGCGGAGGAATGATACCGAAACTTAATAACTGTATAGAAGCCATTGAAGAAGGGGTTTCAAGGGTGCATATACTCGACGGAAGGATCGCGCACTGCCTGCTTCTTGAGATATTTACCAATAAGGGTATCGGAACAGCGATACTTGATGATAAGGAGAATAAGTATTATGCAGGATAAAGAAAGTATAATGAAAGAAACGGAAGAATATGCTTTTCACGTTTACAACCGTTTTCCCGTGGTATTTAAAAAGGGAGAGGGCGTACACCTTTACGACACGGACGGAAAGGAATATCTTGATTTCGGGTCCGGGATCGGCGTGAATGCATTTGGATACGGTGATCCGGAATATACGGAGGCTCTTAAAGACCAGATCGACAAGCTCATGCATATCTCAAACCTTTATTATCATCCGAATCTTCTGGATGCTTCTAAAAAAGCCGTGCTTGTATCCGGAATGGACAAGGTTTTCTTTACAAACTCCGGAGCGGAGGCAATAGAAGGCGCGTTAAAGACCGCCAAAAAGTATGCATTTTTAAAAGGCAATAAGGATGGCTCGGAAATTATCGCCATGGAACACTCCTTCCATGGTAGAACCGTCGGAGCGGTTTCCGTAACGGGCACAAGTCATTACCGCGAGCCTTTCTATCCCCTTATGGACGGCGTTAAGTTTGCAAAATTCAACGATATTGACAGTGTGAAGGAAGTATTGAGCGAAAAAACCTGCGCGATCCTTCTTGAACCGGTCCAGGGAGAAGGCGGAATATATCCGGCAGATAAAGAATTTTTGGCGGAGATAAGAAAGATATGCAACGAAAAGGACATTCTTCTCATATTTGACGAGATCCAATGTGGAATGGGCCGCACCGGGAAGTATTTTACATATCAGAAGTATGATATAAAACCGGACATCCTCTGCAGCGCAAAGGCTCTGGGAGGAGGAATTCCCGTCGGCGCGTTTTTTGTTACGGAACGTGTTGCAAAGAGCTCTCTCGAACCGGGAGATCACGGTACAACCTATGGCGGAAATCCGCTGGCCCTTGCAGCTGTTTCGAGAACAATAACACTTATGGAAAAAAGAAAGCTTCCGGAGCATGTCGAAGCGCTTACACCGTACCTTGAGGCAGCACTTGACAGAGTTAAAGATAAATTTGATTTCGTGAAAGGAAGAAGGGGGATGGGCTTTATGCAGGGGCTTATCCTTGATATTCCGGTGGGAGATGTTGTAAAAGCCGCTCTTGAAGAAGGCCTTGTGGTACTTTCCGCCGGTTCCGATGTGTTAAGGCTTCTTCCGCCTCTCGTTATAGAAGAAAAAGATATTGACGAATTTGAAGAGAAGATAATAAAAACGCTGGGAAGATTTTAGTTATGGGACTGTTCAGAAAAAGCGATATCGAAAAAATTGAAAATTATATTAACAAAGGGTTTGAAGAGGAAATAAACACTCTTTCCGAATGTCGCATTAAGTATGAAGAGATAAAAAAGGAGAGGAGTTATTTCGGAAACTCCGTAAAAAGGGCAACGCTTAAAAATCTCGGAGAAGTGATCGAGGAGAACGAAAAGGCTGCCCTTAAATTCCTGTCCAAATACAACTTCCTTACAAAACCGGAAACTTTCGAAATGAAAAACATTGCGGAGTCAAGTAAAACAGCACTTAATACTTTTCTCGGAATCCCTAACGAAGCGCCTTCGGAAGAAGTGAGCTTTGTAGACGACAATATAAAAACAATACGTGAACTTTCCGCAAAGATAGAAGATGCCGGAATGAGAAGAAAACTTGCCGATACGGAGAGTTATCTTACGGAAATCTGGAAAAAGCAGCCGGAAAACTCCCATCACGACATATACAGAAAACTGGGATCCTATTACCTTCCCACAGCGGAAAAGCTGCTTAACACATACATTGACGTGCAGAATAAACCGGGCAGCAACGCAGAGACCATAAAAGCGGAAACGGAGAAGGGGATCGATACATTAAATCAGGCATTAATAAACGTTGTCAATGATACCTATGGTGATACGGCAACGGATATTTCCACGGAAAGCAACGTTCTTGCCATGGTCGCGAGACGTGACGGGCTTATTAAGGACGACAATTTCGATCAGTAATTTCTTGACAATAAATCCCATAAAGTATAGAATATTTCTGTTGCGAGCTTATCGCAACAATAATTAAAGAAAGAGGAGGTGCTCCTGTGCTGCCGACTATTATTGCTTGTATAGTGACAGCCGTTGTTGTAGCACTGGTGACTCTTGCAATCTCTAATTCCCTGCAGAAAAAGGCAGCGGAACAAAAGGTGGGCAGTGCGGAAGAAAAAGCCCGCAAGATAATTGATGACGCGGTGACCGCAGCGGAAACCGCAAAGAGGGAAGCACTGCTTGAAGCAAAGGAAGAATCTTTAAAAACCAAGAACGAACTCGATCGTGAAATCCGTGAAAGAAGAGCGGAGATCCAAAAGAGTGAGAACAGGATCCTTCAGAAAGAGGAAAACCTGGACAGGAAGCTTGAAAACGTTTCAAAGAAAGAAGATTCTTTAAGAGACCGCGAGAAGAACCTGGAGAAGCAAAAAGCGGAAGTCGCTGTGCTTAATGAGAAAAAGGTACAGGAACTCGAACGAATCTCAGGATTAACCTCCGAACAGGCAAAAGACTTTCTTTTAAAAACTGTTGAAGAAGATGCGAAGATCGATGCGGCGAAGCTGATAAAAGAAACCGTCGCACAGGCTAAAGAAGATGCCGCAAAGAAGGCAAAGGAAATCCTTGTTACTTCTATTCAAAAATGCGCGGCGGATCATGTTGCCGAAGCAACCATTTCCGTGGTACAGCTTCCGAGCGACGAAATGAAGGGAAGGATCATCGGACGAGAGGGAAGAAATATCAGAACTCTCGAGACCATGACCGGTGTGGAACTTATAATCGACGATACACCGGAAGCAGTTGTTCTTTCCGCGTTTGATCCGGTAAGAAGAGAGATCGCGCGTGTGGCTCTCGAAAAGCTGATCGTAGACGGACGTATACATCCCGCCCGCATAGAGGAAACCGTGGAATACGCAAGGCGTGAAGTGGAGAATGCAATCCGCGAAGCCGGCGAAAATGCGGTACTCGAAGTCGGAGTACAGGGAATACATCCGGAACTTGTAAAGTATCTCGGTCGCATGAAGTATCGTACAAGCTACGGACAGAATGCGCTTGTTCATTCAATAGAGGTGGCGGAGCTTTCAGGGCTTCTTGCCGCAGAAGTTGGAGAGGACATTCGTCTTGCAAAACGCGCGGGACTCCTGCACGATATCGGTAAGGCGATAGACCACGAAAGGGAAGGTTCACATATTCAGCTTGGTGTTGAACTTTGCCGTAAATACAAAGAGACACAGCTTATAATAAATGCTGTGGAGGCTCATCACGGAGATGTTGAGCCGGAATCTCTTATCGCAGTACTTGTTCAGGCTGCCGATGCCATAAGCGCGGCTCGCCCGGGTGCGAGAAGAGAAACTATGGAAGCGTATACGCAGCGCTTACAACAGTTGGAAGAAATTACAAACGACTTCGAAGGAGTTGATAAAGCTTTTGCCATTCAGGCAGGTAGAGAGGTTCGCGTCATGGTAGTTCCGGAAAAGGTAAATGACGCCGAAATGGTTCTCCTGGCAAGGGATATCACAAAACGTATCGAGACGGAGCTTAAGTATCCGGGTCAGATAAAGGTAAATGTGATAAGAGAGTCCAGAGTCACGGAGACGGCAAAGTAAAACCTGAAATTGAAGGTGCGAAGCTTAACGGCTTCGCATCTTTTTTGCAGTTATTCAGCGTTTACGGGTCGAAGACGAAGGGAGGAAACCGGTCCATGGAGCATGTGGAACGTCAAAGCAGAAAACTGGTTCATAAGGGCTCGATCCTTGATATGTATGAGGACGTAATGCTCTGCCCGGACGGGACTACGGAGGTCTGGGATTTTGTATCGCACAGAAACGGTGCGGCAGCGGTGGTGCCGGTCACGCCGGACGGAAGGATACTTATGTGCAGGCAATACCGACCCGCGCTTGAAAGGTATACATGGGAGATTCCCGCGGGATCCCGGGATTCCAGAGACGAGCCGACTTTTGATTGCGCAAAAAGAGAGCTTAAGGAAGAGACCGGGTATGACACGGACAACTGGAAAAGGCTTCTTTCCTTAAAATCCACGGTTGCTTTCTGCGATGAGCTTATAGACATATATCTTGCGAAAGACGTTGTCCGCGAGGGGGAACAGGAACTTGACAGTGCGGAGGATATAAGCATAAAACTCTTTACGCTGGACGAACTTACGGAAAAGATATATGCGGGGGAAATACAGGACGGAAAAACCGTTGCGGGGATAATGGCATACGCATATCAGACCAAATAAAAAAGCGTTGCAATAAAGGGTATGAGGATATAAAATAAAAATATGTTGGGAAGAAAAGCAAAAATTGAATTAAAGGAAGAACTGAGTAACATCACAACACAGCTCGATGCTCTCGAATCGAGACAGAAGATGATCATAGAAAAATCGGGCGATATGCTTACGGAGATCGATGCGGCGGAGATTGCCGCGGATGCACAGGACCGTGAGCTTAATTCCGTTGTAAACTCCGCAAAAGAAATCAAGGATATGGCAGAAGAATCGGCAGAGAAAGCCGGTTTGTTAAGTGATGCCGAGGAATCGTTAAGAACGATTATCAAAGAACGCGAGGAATTCAACGACGGTATGAAACAGCGCGCGGAAACGGAAAAAGAGCTGTTATATGCGCTGATGGACGAATCGAAGCATTCTTCGGGAATAGCAAAAACCTTAAGGGAAGCTTCCGAATCTTTCGAGACGAAGGCGGGAAGCATTCTTACGGATATAGATAAACTCGCGGAATTTTCCGGAAGCATAAGTGAAATGTCATTAAATGCCGCCATGAAAGCCGGAAGGATGGGAGAATCCGGAATGGATTTCGTCCGGGCTGCGGAAGAGATACGGTCATACTCGGAAGAATTTGAGGACTTTGTTTCCAAGGCAAGGGATAACGTTACCGAACTTAAGCGGTCCTTTAGGGAAACACAGGATTCGATGGTTGCCCTTCTTGACATCATGAGAAACACAAGCCACAGTCTTACGAAGATCGTTTCTGCCGTGGACGAGGATAACGAAGCGGTAAAGGGCGAGAGAAAGATCGATCCGGTCAGGGATTTAAAAGATATAAAAGAAACTGCCGAGGTTTTTTTGGAAACACAGAACGGTATTCTTGAAGAACAGAAGCAGATAATGGATCATATAGAAAAGATCGGAACACATTATATAGAAGAAAATCAAAATATCGCTAAGATAAAAGAGATTTTGAAGGAGATTAATCCTGAAAATACTGTAATTCCGAGCGAAGGCGAGGAAGAAATAACGAAAGGGGAAAATTAAATGTCAATTGAAAATTATTCATTCAAATCTGCGGACGATACAAAGACCACTATCCATGCGGTAAAATGGACTCCGGAGGGCGAGCCCGTTGCCGTTCTTCAGATAGCGCACGGTATGCAGGAACATATCGAAAGGTACGCGGGTTTTGCCGAGTATCTTAATAAGCAAGGATTTGTTGTTATGGGACATGACCATATCGGACACGGTGAATCCGTTGCGTCGGAGGCGGAACTGGGCCTTATGCATACCGATACTCCCAGCGATACCATGGTGGAGGATATGTTCACAAACTATAAGCTCATAAAAGAGCAGTATCCGAACATCCCGTATTTTATTCTGGGACACAGCATGGGTTCATACCTTCTCCGTAAATACCTTTCAAAGAAGGGGTCGGAACTTAAAGGTGTTAACGGCGCCATCGTTATGGGAACCGGTACGGTTCAGGATTCTGCCATTAAGGCGGGTATGACGGTATGCAAGCTTATCGCAAAATTTAAGGGCTGGGATCATAAGAGCAGTTTTGTTGCAGGCCTTATGTTTGATGCAAACTACAAAAAGTTTGATATAACGGGAGAACATCCGGAAAACAGCTGGCTTTCGAAGAATGTTGAAAACGTTAAGGCATATTACGATCCTGCAAACAAAAAGGATTGCTGTCCGTTCTCGCTTAACGGCTACAGGGTGCTTCTTGAAGCAACGGGATTTGATAACAATATGGATAACATCAAAAAGATGAATATGGATATCCCGATCTTCTTTGTTTCCGGCTCGGAAGATCCCGTCGGAGCAATGGGAGAAGGTGTTAAGGCTGCAAAAGCCAAGTTTGAAGAAGCAGGCGTAAAGGACCTTACGATGAAACTTTACGAGGGAGACCGTCACGAGATATTAAACGAACTTGACCGTGAAACGGTATATACAGACCTTTATAACTGGATGAAAGATCGCTTTTAAACCGGATTCAGACTTTTTTGGAAAGAAAAGCAAAGAATTTACGCATAAAGTTTAAATCACCGAAGATCGCCTCAACTTTGAGGCGATTTTCTTCTGAAAAGCCTACCAGTATATTATGGTTTGCTTCCGAAAGATAATCTATGATTCCGTCTATATCCGTCTTGTCGTTTTTGGGACAATGGATATAGATCCTCTTGTTGGCCGTGATATGTAAAGTATAGGATATACTGAAGTGATGCCATAAAAACTTATGTAAAGTTGAATACTTATATATCCATATAATTTCTTTGATGGGAACTATCGCTGTCCCGTACACGGATGTCTCTATAAAGAAATGCTCCGTAATGAACATATCCTCGGTAGCCAGCTGGGGAAGAGTCGCAAGTTCCCTTTCCGCTCTGCGGAGCAGTCTTTTGGGCTTGCCGTACGCGCGCAGCCTGCGGATAGGCGGGGCAAGATGTGGAAATAAAATACAAATTATATAATGAATCATGATGATTACAGAGTACAGGGAGAAGACTATTATGGAAACACGAAGCAGCCATCCGGCGATATTTGAAGCTTCCGGTTCATCAAGATAATACATGCACACGCTTTCCGAAAGTCCCTTCTCCGACCAGGAAAGATCTTCCGCAAGATGTGAAAGGAGAGTGTTTTCCGAGGGGGTCAGAGGTTTTATCTCCGCGATTATCGCTTTATCCTCGATCACGGGAATACCTTCGGAAGAGGTCTTCGGTGAAACAAGGAAAAGAATAAGGCTGGTCTCGTCCTCGTTGGGCGCATAATAATAGTACCCCACGGTACGTCCCATGAATTCTTTCTTGTATCCCGTGAAGTACAGTTTTTCGACACCTACGTTTACGGTTCTCGTTTTTTCCTTATATAATGCGGGGAAATCGGAATAAATTGTTGCCCAATCCACCCATATGGAACTTTTTAGGGGGTAAAAAAAGGATAAGACAAGGATGAGCAGCAAAAAAAGGACAGGAAAAACCAGCCTCCATTTGTAGTAAGACCTTATGTTATTGCTGATCCTATGCTCATCTTTCATACCATATAGTATAAATGAAACTGAATAATAATCAAGGCTGGCAAAAAAGATTTTTACCTTTGAAGTTTTGGGGAAAATGTGGTAAAATATTTTTCGCTTTTTGTGGAAATAGGAGAAAAACATGCGAGACGGATATATAAAAGTCTGCGTTTGTACACCGGCCGTAAAGGTATCGGATACGGAAACAAACGGTGCGGAAATAAGAAGAATGATGGAGCTTTCGGATAAGGAAGGAAGCAGGATAACGGTATTTCCCGAGCTTTCCATTACGGGTTATTCCTGCAGGGATCTTTTTCTTCAAAAGAAACTTTTGAATTCCGCGCGCCATGAACTCTTAAATATTGCAAAAGCCAGCGAGGGAAAGAACGGAATCTTCTTTGTGGGACTTCCGTATGAACATAACGGTAAGATATATAATGTTGCGGCAGCGATCTTTGGAGGGAAGATCCTTGGACTGCTCCCCAAAAGACATATACCGAATTATAACGAATTCTACGAGGCAAGGCAGTTTGAAAAGGGAATGAAAAATCCGGAAGAGACTTTTGTTACACCGGAGATAAAGACGATGATCGGCACGCGCCAGATGTTTACTGCGCCTGAATTCCCGAATCTTTACATCGCCGCCGAAATATGCGAGGACCTTTGGGTGGCGGAGCCGGAGAGCGGAAAGCATGCCCTTTCCGGAGCGACGGTTATAGTTAATCTTTCCGCAAGTAATGAACTTGCGGGGAAAAGGCAGTACAGAAGAGAACTTGTAAAGACTCAGTCCGCAAGGACTTATACGGCATACCTTTATGCATCCGCGGGCGCGGATGAATCCACGACGGATACTGTGTTTTCCGGACACGGCATCATCGCCGAAGGCGGAAACATACTGGCGGAAAGCAAACTTTATGAAAACGGGATGACGTTTTCCGAGATCGATATTGATCTTCTTTCGGGAAGACGCCGTATGACGACGACTTTTGAACAGAAAACGGACAAAAGATATAATATAGTGCCTTTTGATCTTAATATAGAAGAAACGCATCTTACGAGATATATAGACAAAATGCCCTTCGTTCCCTCGGATGAAAAGAAGAGAGAAGAACGTTGTGAAGAAATCCTTACCATACAGGCTATGGGGCTTAAAAAGAGGCTTGTTCATACCGGCGCGAAGAGTGCGGTTATAGGCATTTCCGGAGGACTGGACTCCACACTTGCGCTTCTTGTTACGGTAAAGGCTTTCGACATCTCGGGACTTTCAAGAGAGAATATAATCGCGGTCACGATGCCGGGCTTCGGGACCACCGACAGAACATATAATAACGCGCTTCTGCTTATCGAAACCCTTGGCGCAACGCTTAGGACAATACCGATCGCGGATTCCGTTACACAGCATTTTAAAGATATCGGACATGATCCCGATAATAAGAATGTGACATATGAAAATGCTCAGGCAAGGGAGCGTACGCAGATCCTTATGGATATCGCAAACGAAAAGAACGGACTTGTTATCGGCACAGGAGACCTTTCCGAACTTGCCCTCGGCTGGGCAACCTACAACGGGGATCATATGAGTATGTACGGAGTGAACGGCTCGGTTCCGAAAACACTTGTCAGGTATCTTGTGAGATATTACGCGGATACTTGTGAAAACGAAGGACAGAAAAAGGTTCTTTACGATGTCCTCGATACGCCGGTCTCGCCGGAACTTCTTCCCGCAAAAGACGGAAAGATATCCCAGAAAACGGAGGAACTTGTGGGTCCGTATGAACTCCACGATTTCTTCTTATATCATGCAATAAGAAATCTGTTTACCCCGGAAAAGGTTTTCAGGATTTCGAAATATGCTTTTAAAGACGAATATGATGATGAAACTATAAAGAAGTGGCTTATAACATTCTACAGAAGGTTCTTCTCACAGCAATACAAGCGCTCCGCGCTTCCTGACGGTCCGAAGGTCGGAACCGTATCTCTTTCGCCGAGAGGGGATTTAAGAATGCCCAGTGACGCTTCATCCAATATATTTATAAAAGAGGCAGATTTAAAATGAAACATGAAACAGCAAAGACAGTCGGATTTGTTTTGGGAGGGTTATTTATAATCGTCGCCCTTTTTTACATCAGCTTTTCCGTCTACTTTTTCAGTCACTTTTACTTTAACAGTACGGTAAACGGTGTCGAAAGCTCCGGCGCATCCGCGGGAGACGTTGCAAAGAAAATAAGAAAGACCGGAGATGATTATTCTCTTACCGTAAAATATCGGGACGGTCTTGAAACGGTCCACCCGGACGAGATCGGGTTAAAGATCAATGTTACGGAAGACATGATACGTGAGGTGTTAAGGGAACAGAACGGTTTCCTTTGGGTAAAGGCGCTCTTTACACCCCAGGAATACAAGAGCTTCACGCTTGTCGAATACGATCCGAAACTTCTGGAGGAACGCGCAAAGAACCTTGAAGCCGTAAAAAATACAAAAGTTATAATGACGGAAGATGCCCGGTATGAATTTGACGGGCAGGAATACAAGATAATAGACGAAGTCTACGGAACCAACGTGGACATGGAAGCGCTTAACGAAAAGTTAAAAGAGGCTGTTTCAACGCTTTCGCCTTCCATAGATATGGATGCGGACAAGTGCTACTATCAGCCTGAGATAACATCCGAAGACGAGGTACTTAATAATAAGGTTAATACATTAAACGAGAAGCTTGCAATCGATATCACGTACATAATGGGAGATTATGACGAACAGATATCCAAAGAGACGATCAACGGTTGGCTGGCGGTTAATGACGACGACACCGTAGAGTATAATCCGTTTGCCGTGCGTGAATATGTTTCACAGAGGGCGGAAGAGCTGAATACGGTGTATAAGCCGAAAACCCTTTTGACGACAGGCGGCACGACAGTTACCGTAAAAGGCGGAACATACGGATGGAAGCTTGACGAAGAAAAAGAATACGAGCAGCTTCTTGCGGATCTTGAAGCGGGCGAGCCCGTTAAGAGAGAGATGAACTTTAAGCAGAAAGCCGCAAGTCACGGTGAAAACGACTACGGTAACTCATATGTGGAGGTTAACCTTACGTCACAGCATGTATATCTTTATGTGGACGGAAAGCTTATTCTTGATTCGGACTGCGTTTCCGGAAACGAGTCCAGAGGAACGATAACCCATCCCGGCGCATATTATGTTCTGTATAAGAAAAAAGATGCAATCCTTCGCGGAAGAGGCTATGAAACCCCGGTTAATTACTGGATGCCTTTCCATAACGGAGAAGGACTTCATGATGCAACCTGGAGAGGAGCGTTTGGCGGAAATATATATAAAACAAGCGGATCCCACGGTTGCGTAAACCTGCCTTTCTCCGTGGCAAAGAATATGTTCCAGTATGTTGATGCCGGTTTCCCGGTGCTTGTATATCAGATGCCGGGATCGGAGACGGATGCGGAGAAGACTGCAGTGGATGCAGTAATAGCAAAGATAAATTCTATCGGAACCGTTACATCGGAATCCGGAGCAGCGATAAACAATGCAAGATCTTCTTATGACAAGCTCTCCGATAATCTGAAATCACGCGTAACAAATTACGGAACTCTTACCGCGGCAGAAAAGGAATACGGAAGAGTTGTGGGAGATGCGTTAAAGAAATTACAGGAACAGCAGCAACAGCCGCAACCGGAACCTCAGCCGGAGCCTACACCGGAACCGACACCGGATCCGTTGCAGCCCGCCGTTGAACCGTAGAGGAAAATTTAATATGTCATACGAAAACAATGTTCGCAAAGTAACTCCTTACACTCCCGGCGAGCAGCCTTCGGGAGAAAACATCATAAAGCTTAATACCAACGAGAATCCATATCCTCCTTCACCCCGGGTGAAGGAGGCTCTTCTTAATTTTGATCCGGAGAAACTTAAACTGTATCCGGATCCCGCAATAAGCAGTTTAAAGAAAGCACTGTCCGAAAGGTATGATGTTCCCGTGGAAAGTGTTTTTTGCGGAGTGGGTTCGGATGATGTTCTTGCGATGAGTTTCATGACGTTCTTTAACGGAGAAAAGCCTGTTCTTTTTCCGGATATAACATATTCGTTCTATGATGTCTGGGCAGAGGTTTTTAGGATCCCGTATAAAACAATGCCACTTAGGGAAGACTTTACAATAGATCCCTCGGATTACATGAAGGAAAACGGCGGAATAGTTATACCTAATCCGAATGCGCCTACCGGCGTTACGGAGGGCGTTAAGTTATATGAAGATATAATAAAAGCAAATCCTGATTCCGTTGTTATTATAGATGAGGCCTATGTGGATTTCGGAGCAGAGACGGTTCTTCCGCTCATTAATGAGTATGACAACCTTCTTGTGGTAAGAACGTTCTCTAAGTCTGCGTCCATGGCAGGGTCGAGAATAGGTTATGCCTTCGGAAACCCGAAACTCATCAAATATCTGGAAGATGTCAAATATTCATTTAACTCATATACGATCGACCGTATAACGGAAATAACGGCAGTTGCGGAGCTTTCCGATCCGGAATGGATGGAAAAAAACATTAAGAAAGTTATCGAAACCAGAGAACGTTCCAAGACGGAACTAAAAAAACTCGGATTTACTTTCGGAGATTCTCTTGCAAATTTTGTTTTCGTAAAGCATAGTGATGTTTCCGCTAAAAAAATATACGAGGAATTAAAGTCCCGGGGGATATATGTAAGATACTTTAATAAGCCGAGAATCGACGACTATCTTCGTATAACGATAGGCACGGATGAAGAGATGGAAAAACTCTTTGTTGCCCTTGCGTCTTTACTTGCAAAATGATAAACTAACAGAAGATTTTTCGGGGAAGGAAAAGGCGTCGGGGAATATAAATGTCAGAAAACGCTAAAAAGGTCATTACAATAATAGGCTCAACATTTGGGGTTATTTTCCTTCTGTTTCTTGTTTTCTATTTTTTTACCACTGTAAGAAAAACCAATCTTGATCTTAATTACACCCATGAATTTAATGAGGGCTGGGAGATAAACTATAACGGAAACGTATATTACGACCAGACTCTTTCCAATTTCAATTTTCCCGCATCAATGAAACGAGGGGATACTGTAACTATCAGAAACACGCTTCCGCTTGACATCGACAAATACAGCACATTCAGAATCCTCAATTATCTTACGACCGTTGAAGCTTTTGTTGACGGTGAACTTGTGTACTCTTACGGTACGGACATTCAGGAGGAAAACGGGTTTGTCGGTTCCGGATATCATTTTATCGCGCTTCCCGTGGACAGTGCGGGAAAAGACATATACATCGTTTTTAAGCCCAACGAAACGGCTGCGTTTACCAATATTCCGGAACCCATTATCTGCGCTACGGATTATGTGTTCTCGGAATTCTTTGACAGCAATGTTTTAACGATATTCATAAGCGCTTTCCTTTTTGTTCTTGGAGTTGCAATGACACTTATCGCGCTTGTCGCACAGATGAGGGACTGGTCCTATGCGCGTCTTGTTCCTATAGGAGTGTTCAGTTTCCTTATCGGACTCTGGACAATGTGCAGTATAAAACTTTTCGAGATGTTTTCCGTGAATCTGACGTTCAACACGGAACTGGAATATATTTCGCTTTATTATGCGATCGTTCCGGTTGTGGTTCTTATTCTTATGATGAATAACGACGAAAAGGTTTGGCACAAGGTTGTTCTTTGGATAGACATAATCGTTCTTCTTTTATTCGGAACGGCATCCACTGCAGCTCACTTTCTTGGAATACTGCATCTTCCCGCAACGGTCACCACCTTCCATATTCTTGCGGTATGTTCCGTAATAACGGTACTTGCGGTAGGCATCAGAAATCCGAAAAAAATGGCTAAGGACGAGATCATAGTTAACATCGGACTTATTGTGCTTCTTATGTTCGGCCTTTTGGATATTCTAAGGTTCAATATTCAAAAATACATGCTTCCCGAGAACGAAAACCTTACAAACAGTGTTCTTCCCGTCGGGACCATGACGTTTATCATACTTCTTCTTATCAGTTATCTTGTTTATATCTACACGATAGCAATGGATAAGACGGAGAAGGAAACGCTTACAAAGATGGCGTATCAAGATCCGATGACGGGCCTTTATAACCGTGCAAAATGCGACGAGATGTTTAACGCATTTGACAATAAGCGTGATGCGGAATGTACGCTTATTCTCTGCGACCTTAACGGATTAAAGAAGGCAAACGATACATGGGGGCATGAAGCCGGAGATCTTCTCATATCCCTGTTCTCCCAGATCCTTCGGGTTTCTTTTGAAAATAACGGGACCATAATGCGAATGGGCGGAGACGAATTCCTTATAATGATAAATCACAAGAAGAATATAAGCCATCTTAAGGCATGCCTTTTAAAGATGATACGACTTGAAAGAGAAGTTTCAAAGAAGCATCCCTTCCCGATCGAGTGTTCATACGGGATAGCTTTTTCAACGGAAGTTCCGGAACATAAGGCGGATAAAGTTTATATGCTTGCGGATGAAAGAATGTATCAGATGAAGATGAAGTCAAAGAACAAGAGAGAAGATTAGGATTTTAAAGGAGGAAAACAAAATGCCGTTTATCGATTCAAAAGTAAGTGTAAGTATTTCAAAAGAACAGGAAGAAGAATTAAAGAGCAGACTCGGACAGGCAATATCCCTTATCCCCGGAAAAAGCGAGACATGGCTCATGACGGGATTTGAGGACAACTACCATCTTTATTTCAGAGGCGATAACAGCCAGCCCACGGCTTTCATAGAGGTTCGTATTTTCGGCGGACAGAACAGGGATGCTTTTGAAAAACTCACCGCAGAGATAACAAAGATATTCGGGGATGTTCTTGGCATAGCCCCGGATCATATGTATATCAAGTATTCAGCAACACCGGATTGGGGATGGAACGGAAGTAATTTTTAATTATAAAACCCACTTGACACTTCCGATACAACAGTTTTATAATACGGGCTTAATTCAGCGGAAGGTAAGGTAATATGTAAATGGGTAATAAGAAGATTACAACCGTAAACATAACGATGACGGCGCTTTTTATGGCGATGACCATAGCGCTTGCATCTTTCGGAATTCCGGTTCCCGGCGGCCATCTATATCTTTGCGATGTGGTGATCTGTCTCGCGGCAATCCTTTTAAATCCCCTTTATGCTTTCGTTGTCGGAGGAATAGGCTCATTCCTGGGGGATATGATCTTTTATCCGCTTCCCATGTTTGTTTCATTGGTTACGCACGGATTGCAGGCGGTTGTGATCTCATTGATATCTCACCACGCTTTTAAGAACAGACCGAAACTTGCTTCCGGAATAGGCGTTGCAGTCGGCGCGGTTATAATGGTTGTGGGATATACGCTGGGCAAGACATTTGTGTACAGTACGTTTGCCTATGCGATGCTTAAACTTCCGTACGAGATTGCGCAGGGAGCCATAGGAGCCGTATGCGGAATGCTTCTTTGCTGGAAGTGCGGGATACATAAAATCTATACCAATATAATATCTCAGAATGAAAACTGAAAATAAAACGTCTCCTTTGTTTGGAATGTGATATAATAACTATCAGCATTTTAACGGAGGAGACGTTTATATTATGTACGAAGATATAAAAGAACAGGCTAAGGCGGCCACGGAAGAGATAATTGAAAGAGCAAAGCTTAAAGAAGGACAGATCCTTGTTGTGGGATGCTCTACATCTGAAATCTGCGGAAGCAGAATAGGAAGCGACTCAAAACCGGACGTGGGAGAAGTTGTTCTTTCCGCAATATATGAAACCGCAAAGACACACGGCGTTTTTGTCGCCGCTCAATGCTGCGAACATCTTAACAGGGCGATAATAATCGAAAGAGCTGCCGCAAATGCGGATGATATCGTAAATGTTATCCCGCAGCCCAAGGCGGGAGGATCTTTTGCGACAGCGGCGTATAAGCATTTTGAAGATCCCGTTGCGGTGGAAGAGATAAAGGCGGATGCCGGACTTGATATCGGAGATACGCTTATCGGAATGCATCTTAAAAAGGTTGCCGTTCCGGTGAGACTTAAAAATAAAGAAATAGGGGAAGGCCATGTCGTAGCCGCTCGTGTTCGACCGAAGTACATCGGCGGCGAGAGAGCGCACTACGATGAGAACTTAGAGTAAACCAAGAACCGTCCCCCCCTTTTTTTACAATACCGTCTTCTCCCCGTTCAGAAGAAGTTCATCATCATCCTCGAGAGGGATAACGATGCATCGTTTTCCGTCAACGAAAGCGGCGGTAACTTCGTCGACCCGGTTTTCGTCTATTTTTACCACGATGTCCGCCGGATGACCGTCTTCATTTACAAGTCCCGCTTCTTTAAGCTGTTTTCCCATGTCGACTATTGTTTCGCGGAGCACTTTGTTCTCAACCCGCTTTTCATTGTCTTTAAGAAGTTTATTGTCAAGAAGCTCTTCCGCTTCGGGAAGTTCGCTTCCGAAGTATTCTTCGTATTCTTTTTGGATCTTTGCCGCCTTTTCCTCCGAAAAGCCGTTATCCGTAAGGATGGGGGCAATGTCCTTTGCGGGTATTATCACGGGTTCGTCGTTTCCGTTTTCTTTTATCTCATCTTCAATATAAACACAAAGAGACTGCTGGACATCCGTTAAGATATCAACGGCATCGTCGTTGTTCGGTCCCAGGGCATTTGTCATCATATCGTTGAATGCCTTTTTCTTTTCCGTGGATGTGAGCTTTGCCGGACATGCAAGACAGTTTTCGAAGAATTCCTTATGGGGTTCCTTTGCATTCTTGCAATATGCGAGAACGGAATGTATGTCCGCGCTTCTTTCCGAAAACGCGGGGAATGTAAATCCCGTATCCGGTGCGCCGACGATCCAGCTTCTTTGAAGAGCCGCGATGGTATTCTCGTCTTCATGATAGGAGAGACCCGGCTTTGCAAGAGCCACAGGGCAGAGCGCGCAAATAATATATTCATATACTTCCTCGGATTCACCGAGGGAGAATTCGTCCGTGGTCTTCATCGGAATGTCATAGGTGTCGTGGAAAAGGAGAATAAGATAATTCTCAACGGTGTCATAGGTCTCTATGACTTTATCGTAAAAAACGTTAAGGAGATTATCGTCCTTAAGCTCGGAACTTCTTAAAGCGAGAAGAGATGCCTGGGCGCCTCCGGGACCTTCCGCATCCGCGGGAAAATCCAAAACGAGAAGATTGTTTAAGAGTTTTCCGGAAAGTACTTTGTTTGCAATATCAAGATATTTGTAAAACTCTTCGTCTTCCAGGTTTAAAAAGGATTTCGAAAAGGTCAGAACCTTGTTTTTTCCGCTGTCCACATAGCAGCCGGATATGCGGCTTATGGTACAGCTTTCCTTTTTCAGTCTTCTTTTTATCTCCGTTACGTCTTTTTTATTCATTTTGATATACCTTTCTGCTTGAATTTCGCACTTTAGTGCGGTAAACTATAAAAGTTATTGTTCAGGGAAAACATTTTAGCATATTTTTTGCACGGAGGAAAGACAAATGGAACTTACAAACATCAGAACTCTTTACAGGAACAAAGAAGAGTTCGGAGGAAAAGATGTAACCGTCGGAGGATGGGTACGCTCAATAAGAGATTCCAAAACATTCGGATTTCTTGTAATGAGTGACGGAACTTTTTTTGAAACATTACAGGTGGTATTTGATGCCGATAAGATAAATAATTTTGATGAAGTTGCGCACCTTAACGTTGGAGCGGCAGTGATAGTAACGGGTGAGCTTATTCTTACACCGGAGGCTAAGCAGCCCTTCGAGATACACGCAAAGGAAGTGCAGATCGAAGGAACGTCGACACCGGATTATCCGATCCAGCCGAAGCGCCATACAATGGAATATCTTCGTACGGTATCTCACTTAAGACCGAGAACCAATACTTTCCAGGCAGTATTTCGCGTTCGCTCCCTTGCGGCATATGCGATTCATAAATTCTTCCAGGAAAGAGATTTTGTATATGTACATACACCAATAATCACGGGATCCGATGCAGAGGGCGCGGGAGAGATGTTCCGTGTTACAACCCTTGACCCCATGGCAATTCCCATGACGGAAGAAGGTACGGTTGATTACTCAAAAGACTTCTTCGGAAAGTCCGCAAACCTTACGGTTTCCGGTCAGTTAAACGGAGAGACTTTTGCATGCGCATTTAAGAACATCTATACATTCGGTCCCACGTTCCGCGCCGAGAATTCCAATACAACGCGTCATGCTGCAGAGTTTTGGATGATAGAGCCGGAGATGGCATTCTGCGATCTTGAGGGCGATATGGACATTGCGGAAGCAATGCTTAAATACATTATAAATTACGTCCTTGAAAACGCTCCGGAAGAGATAGATTTCTTTAACTCCTTTGTTGATAAGGGCTTAAAGGAAAGACTGCAGCATGTTGCATCATCCGAATTCGGAAGAATGACATATACGGATGCCATCGCAGAACTTGAAAAGCATAACGATTCATTTGAGTATCCGGTGCATTGGGGCTCCGATCTTCAGACAGAGCACGAAAGATTCTTAACGGAACAGATTTTTAAGCGCCCGGTATTCGTAACGGATTATCCGAAGGAAATTAAGGCGTTTTACATGAAGCTGAATCCGGACGGAAAGACGGTTGCCGCAATGGATTGCCTTGTACCGGGAATCGGAGAGATAATCGGAGGCTCACAGAGAGAGGAAGATTACAATATATTAAAGAACCGTATAGAGGAACTCGGCATGGACGAAAGCACATACGACTTCTATATGGACCTCAGAAAGTACGGAACAAACCGCCATGCCGGCTTCGGACTCGGATTTGAACGCGCGGTTATGTACCTTACGGGTATGGGTAACATCCGCGACGTTATCCCCTTCCCCCGTACCGTTGGTAACTGCGAACTGTAGGATACGTTAATATAGCATACCGCTACGTTTTTTGCGGAGCGGGAGCGTCACTCGTGAAGATATATACCGTCTCATGCGGTGGTAATTAAAGGAGCAAAAAAATGAGCAAGATCAACATCCCGGACGGGTATAAACCCGCTCTTAATTTAAAGGATACACAGATTGCAATAAAGCGCGTTAAGGATTTCTTCCAGGAGCAGCTTGCGACGCAGCTTAATCTGCATCGTGTTTCCGCACCGCTCTTTGTTGCACCGGAATCCGGACTTAACGATAACTTAAACGGTATCGAGCGTCCGGTTGCTTTCGGCATAAAAGAGCAGGAAGACAAGGAAGTGGAGGTTGTCCAGTCCCTTGCAAAATGGAAGAGAATGGCCCTCGGCCGTTACGGATTTAAAGTCGGCGAAGGTCTTTATACGGATATGAACGCTATCCGCCGCGATGAAGATACGGATAACATTCATTCGATATACGTTGACCAGTGGGACTGGGAGAAAGTAATAACAAAGGAAACACGTACGGAGGAAACTCTTCGCGAAACGGTAAAGGCGGTATATGAAGCACTTCGGGTAACGGAAAAATTCGTTTCGAATAAGTATGATTACGTTGAATGTTTCCTTCCGGAAACAATATTCTTCATAACATCACAGGAACTTGAAGATAAGTATCCGGATCTTACGCCGAAGCAAAGAGAATACGAGATAACAAAACTTCACGGAGCGGTATTTATTGAACAGATCGGCGGAAAGATGAAGTCCGGAGAAAAGCATGACGGACGTTCACCGGACTATGATGACTGGAAGCTTAATGGGGACATCCTTGTTTATTATCCCGTGACGGATATTGCGCTCGAGCTTTCGTCAATGGGAATAAGAGTCGATAAGGACGCGCTTACCGAACAGTTAAAGGAAGCGGGATGTGAAGAAAGAGCAAACCTTCCTTTCCAGAAATCCATACTTGAAGAAAAAGTTCCTTTTACCATCGGCGGCGGAATCGGTCAGTCAAGAATCTGTATGTTCTTCTTAAGAAAGGCACATATCGGTGAAGTTCAGGTTTCGGTATGGCCGCAGGAAGAAATCGATTTTGCAGCTGAAAAAGGGGTTATCATATTATGAATAAAAATACACACGGAAAATACACGGACTTTTTAATGGATGCGATCGTAACTCTTAACACAAGAGAAGAAGCATACAAGTTTTTCGGTGATATCTGCACCGTAAACGAACTTGATTCTCTTGCACAGAGACTTTCCGTTTCCGCCATGCTTCGCGAAGATAAAACATATCATGACATAGCAAAGGAAACCGGAGCATCCACGGCAACCATAAGCCGTGTGAACAGATCCATGAGTCAGGGAGACGGCGGCTATGATATCGTCCTTGACAGGCTGGGAAAGAAATAGATGACGGATATTTTTGAAGGCTTAAACGAAGAACAGAAAAAAGGAGTTCTTGCAACCGAAGGACCGGTTCTCATACTTGCCGGCGCAGGGTCGGGTAAGACCAGAGTCTTAACCCACAGGGTAGCTTATCTTATACAAAAAGGAATATCGCCCTATAACATAATGGCGATAACCTTTACAAACAAGGCTGCGGGCGAGATGCGGGAACGTATCGACAATATGGTGGAATTCGGATCGGAAGCGATCTGGGTTGCCACCTTTCATTCGTCGTGCGTTCGTATCTTAAGACGTTTTGCGGATCATATCGGATATAAAACAAACTTTGTAATATATGATGCCGATGATTCGAAAACATTGATGAAACATGTTCTTAAAAAACTCGAGATCGATGAAAAAAGATACAGTCCCAAGATGTTCTTAAATGCCATATCAAACGCAAAGAACGAACTAATGGATCCGGAGACATTCCTGCAGGGAGCTATGGGGGACTTTAACGAGGAGAAAAAAGGCCAGGTTTACCGCGAATATCAGGAACAGCTCCGTTCAAACAACGCATTTGATTTTGACGATCTTATTATGAAAACCGTGGAACTTTTTAAGCGCGACGGCGAAGTTTTAAAATACTATCAGGAAAAGTTTCATTATGTAATGGTGGACGAATATCAGGATACAAACACGGCTCAGTTTGAACTTGTGCGCCTTTTGTCCGGAGGCAGGAGAAATCTCTGCGTTGTGGGTGATGACGATCAGTCCATATATAAATTCCGCGGAGCTAATATCTATAATATCTTAAATTTTGAAATGCATTATCCGGATGCAACGGTAATAAAACTCGAGCAGAATTATCGCTCTACAAAGAAGATACTTGCTGCCGCGAACGATGTGATAAGAAACAACAACGGCAGAAAAGAAAAGACACTCTGGACGGAAAACGACGAGGGCGAACCCATAAGTTTAAGACAGTTTGAGAGCGCCTTTGAAGAAGCGGAATTCGTTGTTGACGACATCGAAAGAAAGGCCCGCAAAAACGAGTTTTCCTTCGGACAGAGCGCGGTTCTTTACAGGACCAATGCGCAGTCGAGACTTTTGGAAGAATGCTTCATAAGAGAGAACGTTCCCTACAGGATCGTGGGCGGCGTTAACTTTTACTCAAGAAAAGAAATCAAGGATGTGCTTGCATATCTTAAGACAATAGATAACGCGGTGGATGATATCGCCGTGCAGCGTATCATAAACGTACCGAAAAGAAGCATAGGGCAGACAACTGTGAACAAAGCCGTAATGTATGCGGATTCATGCGGCATAAGTTTTTATGACGCGATATGCGACGCGGAGAACATTCCCGGAATTGGAAGCGCCGCAAACAAACTGAAAGGATTTGTGCTCCTGATACAGTCTTTTCAATCCTTCCTTCGCGAAGGAAAAACCGTTCCCGAACTCGTAAAGGAAGTTATCGAGCAAACAGGATATGTTAATGAACTGAGACTCGAAGGAACGGACGAGGCAAAGGGAAGAATAGAAAACATAGAAGAACTTGTGAGCAAGGCGGCAACATATCAAAATGATGCCGAGGAACCCACACTTTCCGGATTCCTTGAGGAAGTTGCGCTTGTTGCGGATATAGATACGCTGGATACGAGTCTTGAGCGTGTTACGCTGATGACGCTTCATTCCGCGAAGGGACTGGAGTTTCCGAATGTATATATTACGGGCATGGAAGACGGACTTTTCCCGAACGAGATGTGCATGATGGATGAAAGTGAGATGGAAGAGGAAAGACGTCTCTGTTATGTGGGCATCACAAGGGCAAAAGAACACCTTACCCTTACGTCATCAAGGATGAGGATGATCCGCGGAGAGACAAGGTTTAATAACATTTCATGTTTCGTCAGGGAGATAGACGAAAAAAACATCAAGGGAGATACATACATTCCGAAAAAGAAACCTCTTGTCGATCCTTTTGATGCGCCGCCGGCAAAAGAATCTCCGAATGCCGAGCTGTTCAAACGCGCGAAACCGAAGAATTTCGGGACAAAGATAGAAAAGAATCCTTTGGATTATTCGGAAGGCGACCGGGTAAAACATGCAAAATTCGGGGAAGGAACCGTTGCAATGATAAACGACGGCGGAAGAGATTACGAGGTTACCGTGGATTTTGATTCCGCGGGAACAAAAAAGATGTTTGCATCATTTGCAAGGCTTGTTAAACTTAATTGAATGTGCTATAGTAATTAATCATCATGTAATTTAATAAACGGGGAGGAAATATAAAATGAAAAAGACAGTAAAAAGAATCATCGCAATCGTTCTCTGTGTTGCTGCAATAGCAGGTATCGCTTATGCGCTTTATCGCTATTTCAAGCCGGATTATGATGATGACTTCATCGATGAATTCGATGACGATTTCGACGATGAGTTCGAGGACGAGTCACTTTGAGCCTGAAAAAAGGTGATATTGTTACCGGAGAAGTTATAAGACTGGATTTTCCGAATAAGGGGATCGTGGAAACGAATGAGGGAGACAGGCTTACCGTAAAAAACGTTCTTCCGGGACAGGAAATCCTTTGCAGGGTCAAAAAAACAAGAAAAAACAGGGAAGAAGGAACGCCGCTTGAAACAACGCGGCGTTCTTTTGTTGAGAAAAACCAAGATCCCTGCGCGCATTTCGGAATATGCGGAAGCTGCCTTTATCAGTCTCTTTTGTATGAGGACGAACTGAAGATAAAAGAGGAACAGTTAAAACGCCTCTTTATCCCGGTGATCGGAGAAGAGGATTTTAACAGCGCCTATGACGGATTTACGGGAAGTCCCGAAAGATGCGGATACAGAAATAAGATGGAGTTTTCCTTCGGTGACGAAGAAAAAGGCGGGCCCCTTACTCTTGGAATGCATAAAAGAGGTTCTTTTTACGATATCGTCACGGTATCGGACTGCAGGATCATCGATCCCGATATGAGAAAGATCCTGCTTTGCACCCTTTCTTATTTTTCTGAGAGAAATGTGACATATCGCCATAAATCCACACAGGAAGGATATTTAAGACACCTTCTTTTACGTCGTGCGGTAAATTCCAAAGAAATCCTTATGGATCTTGTTACCGTAAGTGATTTTTCAACCGCATATAAAACGGATGCCACGGAAAAAACCGATGAGGCAACTCTTTTAAACGGATGGAAAGAGGAGATTCTGACTCTTGATCTTGAAGGAAGTATAAAAGGAATTCTGCATACGAAAAACGACAGCATCGCGGACGTTATAAAGGACGATGGGACGGATGTGCTTTACGGGGAAGATTTCTTCTATGAAGAACTGTCCGGACTTAAGTTTAAAATAACTCCGTTTTCGTTTTTCCAAACAAATTCTCTCGGCGCGGAAGTATTATATAAGAAGGCGGGCGAATACCTCATCGAGAGCCTTCCCCTTGAGGGGGCTACTAATGAGGTGGTCTTATACGATCTTTATTCCGGTACCGGTACCATCGCGCAGATGATGTCTCCCTATTGCAAAAAAGTGGTAGGGGTGGAGATCGTTCCGGAAGCCGTTGAGGCGGCAAAAGAGAATGCCGGTCTTAACGGTCTTTCAAACTGTTCCTTCATTGCAGGGGACGTTCTTAAAGTTCTTGATGACATAAACGATACCCATGAAAAACCTGACGCCATAATACTTGATCCGCCCCGTGACGGAGTTCATCCCAAGGCACTTCCCAAAATACTCTCATACGGTGTAGAAAATCTTATCTATATATCATGTAAACCCACAAGTCTTGTTCGTGATCTTCCCGTATTATTTGAAGCGGGCTATAAGGTGAAAAAGATCTGTGGCGTGGACATGTTTCCTTTTACATCAGGGTTCGAAAGCTGCGTGCTTTTGCAGAGGGTGAGCAACACCCGTCCGAAAGCCATTACTCTGGATGTTGAAATGGAGGATTATTACAGAATAAAAGGGGACAGGACGAATGATTGAAAGTAAAACTATAATCGATATGGAGAAGACCGGAAACAACCTCCGAAAATATGCATATGAGAATGGATATAGCGTAAAGGATATTCAACAGTATCTTGGATTGTCATGCCCGCAACCGGTATACAGATGGTTTAAAGGTGCTATACTTCCGTCTGTGGATAATCTGTTTAGGCTTAGTGAA
>JAFOND010000022.1 GCA_017418645.1 Lachnospiraceae bacterium
CCCCAGGTTTCATATTCTTCTTCCGTCCCCACGGTCTCTCTTTTTATAAGCGTCTTTATGCTCTGTAAAAACGCTTCTTCGTCTTCATTTTCGAAGAGCTTTTTATCTTCTTTAAGCTTCTCGAAAAGCATTCTTTCAAGCTGGGGAAGGCCGAGTGTTATATCCCTTGTTTCCCTGCTTCTTATCAATGTTCGCGCAGTGGCTTCGTTTGCCTTTATTGTATCCTCGGACGCGATCTGTTCCGCGATGACATCGCTCTCGTCTACCGTAACTTCCTCGGTTTCCGTAACTTCTGTTTCTTCCGGCACTTCTTCCGGCACTTCTTCCTGCTTTGCATCATCAAATACCGGTGCGGGTTCCTCCGCCTCTTTTACATCCGATATCTGTGGCATGGAATTTAAGAATGCATTCTCCGCCTCTTTTTGCGCGCGGATAACATCCAACAATTCTTCATATGATCGGGTTGCCGCATTAACATGATCCGTGTTCCTGTAAAGATAGCCTTCGGAACCTTCGCTGTTGTCCTTCAGATCAACATAGGTCATGTTTTTAAGGGAGAGTCCGTTCTTTAACAGAATGTTTCTGATATGCTTTTCCACAGGCACCGCCATACTGAGGATCCTTGTGGTGATGATGGCGCGCTGCGAATCATCGGTGTCATCAAGGAACTTTCGTCCCTCTTCGCTGTGAAAATAATTCCTTGCGGCCGTAAGATTTCTTGAATATCTGGAGAGTTCCTCCACATGAGACATGATGTAGTCTTCGGTGAGCATTCTTTCATCAAGATCGATTGCCAGAAGTTCATTAACGATCTGCCTTCTGTAATCCTCCGTCTGCTCTCCGAAATTAAAAGAGTCGAGCTTCTCGGAGTCCTGCTCGCTCTTTACTTTTTCCAATGCCGTTGCACCGAAATATGTGCTTATATCGGCATTTGGAATGTGGCTTTTTGCCTCTTTGATTTTTTTATTTAGTTCCCGCCTTTCCTTCCAGGAAAGCTCGGAAGGATCAACGATCTGCTTTGCCGTACCCGGAGCTTTTGATGAAACATTTCTCTCCTGCAGTATCCGGCGGCAGTGTTCCAAAAGCTCGGAGTTTATCCTAAGATCTTTTGTCTCACGAAGATCCGCCATCTCGCTTTCCGGCAGCATCCCCGTTAAATATCTGTCAAGTTCCCGTTTTTCTTCATGTCTTTGATCCGTTCCGTACTTTTCTTCCCTTACATACCCTGTACCGAATGTTTCCGACATTTTTTCTCCCCCCGTGATACCTTACTTCTTCCATTTACTTCTATATTCCGCTATCCGCTCGTTTACCTCTTTGAGCGGCAGCAACATGTAATAGCTCATGTATGAATGATCCGCAACGTACTCTTTGAATTCCTCGTCTTTTTCCGCTTCCGTCATTTTATCATAATCTTCGTTATCTTTCTTGGCTTTTTCAATTGCATTTTCAAGCATCTTCTTCTGGAAATAAAGAGCGCCGAATACCGGATCGTTTTTCTCCATCATATCGGCTATGAACGCATCCTCATCGCTCTTATTCTTATTATCCTTAAGTTTCTTTTCTTCCTTCTTTATTTCTTTATCAACATACTTTATGCGATTTATGATATTTTTGATCTCCCGTTTATCCATGATGTCTCCGAACACAAGAGTAAAATACTCCGGCGGATACGTTGCCATTTCATGGATCTTATTTCTGATCTCGAGAGGCAGTGAAATAAGAAGCGCTCTCTCCATCTTCGGCATTGCCTGATATCCTTTGAACATAAGCTCCGCAGGAACAACGCCGCCGCACATATCGTTGTCTATCATCTTAAGACCTGAAAGTTTTCCGTCCTTCTTTGTGAAAAAGTAGTTCCGCACATTTCTGTCCACCTGTCCCAGGATGATGTCAAACACCTGCATCGTAAGGATGTCGCTTACGGTCTGATCCGTGTATTTTGTTTTTTTGGTCTTATCTTTATAGCACTCCAGCGCTTCCTTGCCCTTTGCCTCCTCCATAACGATACCGGTAACCTTCTTTTCGCCCTGCATAACATCCGCCGTTTCGGACTTCGTTACAAGGCGGCCGATGTTCATAAGCTGTGCCATACGTGACGTTAAAACATTTCTGTCGGAGATAACTTTCCCGGCCTTTATACCGACAGTATGGGTCGCGAAATAATACGCATTGAACTTCTTTACATAATCCGAAAACACATTCATGATAAACTCATGAAATTCGGGATCCGTTTTTTCATATGTAAGAAGGTGGGGCAATACCGCAAATGAATATCTGCCATGTCTGTTATTCCTTATACCCCTTGCAAGTTCCCTTCCCGCATACGGGATAAGCGGTGCAATAAAATTGTCATAAAAATACTGTTCCGCTATGTCTGCATAATCTTCATTCTTTTTCATTTTGGACTGCGTATATTCCGAATATGCTTCCGTCATCATAACGTCGATCTTGTTAAGTTCTTCTTCAAAGGATTCCTTATATCCCTTCATGTTTTTCGCTGCTTCCCGGGTCATTGTCCAGGCATCAACGCAGTCGTCGGCCATCTTATCATCGCTCTTAAAGAACACGGTTTTTCCGTCTTTTTTCATCTTGTAAACGACGGATGTTCCGTCCCCGAGTTTCTGCGTTTCTTCACTGTTTAACTGCATAAGCTGACCGGACTTTGCCGAAAGCGCGTCTGCCCATGTTGTTCTTCCGTCGGTGATATTTCCTTCAATGAAATCGCTGATGCTGTTTGAGAAGATTTTTCTTATATGTTCCGTTCTTTCTTTTATGGAAGTAACCTGCAAAGAGATCCAGTCGTACGGATCGTTTGCCTTAAGATAATCGTTGCAGCGTTCAAGAAGGATATCATACATCCTTGTTACCGCGATGCCGCCCTCAAAAACTTCTTTTTGAAATCTGTCGATTTCCGCCCTTTGTGCCTTTTTTCCGGGATGGACGGGCATGGGCAGTTTTTCCGTTGAACGGACGCCTTCCAGAGTATCGAGGATCTTTCTTACTTCCGCCGGAATCATGTCTTCCTCGAGCTCGTTCAGTTTATCCTCCGCATCCTTTGCACTGATATATTCGTCACTTATAAAATATCCGAACTTTTGAGAAAGGGCATTTCCTTCCTCCTTCTTCTTATCGCTTTCCTTAAGATCGGAAATGGTATCCTTTAATGCGTCGGAATATACTGCAGGCGCATCCGCAAGAAAAGCTCCCGCTTTTTCGATAAGTCTCTCGCAGGCCGCCCTTCTTCTGTTACGCTGTCCGGAAAACATGGAAGAGGAACGTTTGTTAAGATAATAAAGCGCTCTCCCGAGAAGATGCGCAAAGGAAGTTGCCTTTCTTTCCTCGTCCTTTTCTTCGCTCATAAGCTCTTTTGCGGCTGCTACTACAGGCGCAAAAAACTCCGATGCCTTTCCTTTATCTTCCGCAAGAAGCCTGACCTCTTTGAAAAGATCCTTTGCATATTCGCGGGAATAAAGCGGGGGCATGTTCTCGTTCACCCGCTCGATTGTTTCATCCAGTATCTCCGAGTTATCCATCTGAATGAACTCGTCTCTCTGTATTTCCTGCGGCTGTTCCGGCTGTTTATTCCGCTGCATAACCGCATTGTCGTATTTCTTTTCCTCCGCTTCCATAAGCGGTGCGTTTTCCGTTTTATTTTTGAATAATTCCGACATATCTGTCCCCTTTACAGATCATACTGATAAATGCCTTAACATTATAACAAACCCGGACCAACAAATGTCCATCATCGGTCCGGGATAATTAATATCTTTTATATTTAATTATTATTCTGCCAGCATCTCTTCCATCGTATGCCAGCCGAGAACTGCGCACTTAACTCTTGCGGGCATATGGGAAACGTCCTGAAGGATCGCTGCTTCTTCCAGTTCTTCCTTCTCTTCTTCCGTGATCTCTCCCTTTATCATCCTAAGAAAGATTTCCGAAAGCCTGAGGGCTTCTTCCTTTGTTTTTCCGATCACAAGGTCCAGCATCATATCCGCGGAGGCCTGTGATATCGCACAGCCGTCTCCCTCGTATGCGCCTTCTTTTATTATCCCGTCTTCAACCCGAAGGTTCAGGATAATGTCATCGCCGCAGGAAGGATTAACTCCTTCGAGAGAAAAGTTGGCGCCCTCCATCTTATGCTTATGTGCCGGATGCACGTTGTGATCCGTAAGTATCTCGTTATAAAAAGTACTATTCATATCCCATCAGTCCCCTTATCTTTTTAAGAGTATCTATAAACGCATCAATATCGTCTTCGTTATTATAAAACGCAAGGCTCGCCCGGGTTGTGGAGAACAGGCCGAGATGCTTATGCAACGGCTGCGCACAGTGATGTCCGGCACGAACGCAGATCTTATTGTCGGAGAATATCGCTGAAATATCATGGGGATGAACATCATCTATCGTAAAGGTTACGATGCCATGATGCTCAAGCGGATCTTTTGCCCCGATGATGTTAACATGCGGGATCTCTTTCATCTTTTCGATAAGAGAAACCGTAAGCGCATTCTCCCTTTCCTCGATAAACGGAAAGCCGTAGCCTTTTATGTATTCTATGGCTGCGTTAAGTCCAACAGCTCCGCCGGCATTTACCGTTCCCGCCTCAAACTTATGTGGTATTTCCGCAAACTTAACTCTGTCCGTAAAAACATATTCTATCATCTCTCCGCCGTATAAAAACGGAGGCATTTTTTCCAATAATTCTCTCTTTCCGTAAAGCACTCCGATGCCCATGGGAGAGAACATCTTATGTCCGGAAAAAGCAAAGAAATCCGCATCAAGTTCCGTAACGTCAACCGGAATATGAGGCGTGCTCTGCGCTCCGTCCACAACAATAACTCCGCCCACGCCGTGGATTATTTCCGCGAATGATTTTATATCGTTTACACGTCCGAATATGTTTGAAACATGGGTTATCGCAAGGATCTTTGTCTTTTCGGAAACCATCCCGCGAAGCTTTTCCGGATCAAAATATCCGTCCTGTTCGCACTCGAAAAACTTGACTTCCGCCCCGCATTTCTTTGCGGCGTTCTGCCAGGGAAGAAAATTCGAATGATGCTCCGCGATGGATACGATAACCTCATCACCCTCTTTTAAAACGCTCTCGGCATATGAATATGCAACAAGGTTCAGACTCTCCGTTGCATTCCTTGTAAAGACGATGCAATCGGAATCCTTTGCGCCGATAAAATCCGCAACATTTTTTCTTGCGTTGTCATATGCTTCCGTTGCTTCGTACGAAAGATCATAAAGTCCGCGCATGGGGTTCGCGTTGTACTTCTCGTAGAACTCATTAACGGTGTCGATAACAACCTGCGGTTTCTGCGAGGTTGCGCCATTATCAAGGTATACGATGTCCCGGGACGTTAGTACCGGATATTCTTTTTTTATCCTTGCATCTAATTCTTTCATATTACATTAATTCCTACTGAAGATTTCTCGCTTCGCTCGAAATGACATTGGGGCTCGAAATGACATTGGGGGCTATTTCCCTATCAGTGTCCTTGCAACGCTGCATGATGTAAAGTCATCTTCTATATCCGAAAGCGCGCTCTTCACCTTTGCCTGCGCCATCATTTCATATATCTTTTCTTCCGGTATGCCGCGGGACTTTAGATAAAACATTTCGTTTTCGTTGACGCGGCCGATGGTTGCGCCGTGGGCTCCCTCAACATCTTCCTCGTCGCAAAGGATGAGGGGGATGGTTTTATTATGTACGGTCCTGTCCATTAAAAGCACGTCTTCGAGTTCCGCTCCCGTGCTGGCTTTGCAGCCTTTGTGGAAATCGATGGTTCCGCGGAAAGTCTTGTTTGACTTGTCTCTTAATACTCCGGAAACCTTAATATCGCATGTGGTTTTTCTTCCGGTATGATCCGAAACGTAATTCATATCCAGTTTGTCATCGTCCTTTAAAAGATATGCGATCCTTGATGTAAAGTCCGCTTTTCTTTCATAAAGCGATGAGAAACATCCCATATAGGTTTCTTTTCCGGAGAGTACAAGCTGTATAAGTTTGAACTTTCCGTTTTCGGCAACCGAACCACCGATGTCGTTAAAGAAGCGATGGTTATCGCCCAGTCTCTGTATCGTAACAAGAGTCAGACTTGCGTTATTCTTTACCTCGTATCTTGTCTGGATCCCGGCGTCATAAATGGCGCTGCCCTTAATTTCTTCCGAGAAGAAGTCCATTATAACGGTACATTCCGAGCCTTCTTCGGATACTATCTCCACCGCGTTTACGGTGGGTTCCTTACCGAAGAAGTACACCTGGCGAAGGGGTTCTTCCACGCTCTTTCCTTTTTTTACCGTATAGGAATCAACGTATGCTGCATTGTCTTCCGTAAGAAGGGACATATCGTTTCCCAGTCCCGTTCTCTTTTCAATTTTAAAGCTGTCCGCTTTCTTATATGTTACTCCCTCCGGAACGGAAACATGGCACTCTGCCGAAGTGTTAAATCCGACATCGGAGACATCGGAATAATTCATCCTTAAAAAGTTCCATGTTGGCGCGGGCAGAAAATTTATTCTTGCTTCATTACTTTTCATTTTCGTATCCTCCCGCTTAACCTATGGATCCGACCATCTCAAGACGGATCAGATTGTTCATCTCTACCGCATATTCGAGGGGAAGTTCTTTTCCCACATTGTCCGCAAAGCCGCTGACTATAAGCGCTCTTGCATCTTCCTCGCTCATGCCTCGGGACATAAGATAGAACACGGTATCATCGGAGATACGACCGATCTTTGCTTCGTGTCCGATATCACAGTCATCGGTCCTTATATCCATTGCGGGGATCGTATCCGAGCGGCTGATGTCGTCGACCATAAGACTCTGACATGATACCGCGGATTTGCTTCCCGTTGCGTCTTTTGCAACCGTAACGGAACTTCTGAATGTGGAGATTCCGCCGTCCTTGCTGATTGATCTTGTATTTATATATGAAGATGTATTCTTTGCGTTATGAACAACCTTCGTTCCCGTATCAAGGTTCTGGCCCTTTCCCGCAAAGGTTACGCCGGTAAATTCCGTTCTCGCATTCTCTCCCGCAAGAACGCTCATGGGATAAAGGTATGAAACATGAGATCCGAATGATCCGGAAACCCATTCAACCTTGCCGTCTTTGTCAACCCGGGCACGCTTTGTGTTAAGGTTATACATGTTCTTTGACCAGTTCTCGATGGTGCTGTATCGAAGCGTTGCGTTCTTTCCCACAAACAGTTCAACGCAACCCGCATGAAGGTTTGCAACGTTATATTTCGGTGCCGAACATCCCTCGATAAAGTGAAGGTATGCGCCCTCGTCAACTATGATAAGCGTATGCTCAAACTGCCCCGCGCCCGGCGCGTTAAGTCTGAAATATGACTGTAACGGAATCTCAACTGACACTCCCGGGGGAACATAAACAAAGGATCCTCCGGACCATACCGCGCCGTGAAGCGCCGCAAATTTATGATCCGTAGGCGGCACAAGATGCATAAAATGATCCTTTATCATATCCGCCTTATCGCCCCAGAGCGCGCTCTCAAGATCCGTATAGATCACACCCTGAGCCGCAACTTCTTCCTTTACGTTATGATATACAAGTTCGGAATCGAACTGCGCTCCGACACCCGCAAGAGACTCTCTTTCCGCCTGGGGAATACCCAGTTTCTGGAAGGTATCCTTTATCTCCGTGGGAACCTCGTTCCAGTCCGCAACCATCTTGTTATCCTTGGGACGTACATAGGTTACGATATTATCCATGTCCAGGCCTTCGATGGAGGGGCCCCAGTCCGGGAACGGTGTCTCGTTATATATCTTTAATGATTTAAGACGAAATTCCCTCATCCAGTCCGGATCGTTCTTTTCGTCGCTTATCTGTCTTACGATTTCTTCCGTAAGCCCTTCTTCAACTTTGAAGGCATCCTTTTCTTCAAGACGAAAGTCGTAAAGACTTCTGTCTATATCCGAAACTTTTGCTTTCTCTCTCATTATTGTTAATCCTTATAAATACTTCTCGAATCCGTTTTCGTTTATCTCGTCAACAAGCTTTCCGCTTCCTTCCGCAACAACCTTTCCGTCCACAAGGACATGGGTCCTGTCTACGGTAAGTGCCTCTAAAAGTCTTGTGCTGTGGGTGATGATAAGAAGCGCTCCTCCCACGGATTTCTTATATTCTTTAATACCTTCGGAAACGATGCGGACAGCATCAACATCCAGTCCGGAATCCGTCTCGTCAAGGATTGCAAGCTCCGGCTTTAACATCAAAAGCTGAAGGATCTCCGCCTTCTTTTTCTCGCCTCCGGAGAAGCCAACGTTAAGATCTCTTTCCGCATACGCGGGATCCATGTTGAGGACTTCCATGGTCTTCTTTAATTCTTTCTGGAAATCAAAGAAACGAATATGCTCTCCCGTCTTTGTTTCTATTGCTGTTTTTATGAAATTAAAAAGTGTGATTCCCGGAACCTCGATGGGGTTCTGGAACGAAATGAAAAGACCTTTCTTTGCGATCTTGTCCGTTGATATTCCGGTGATGTCTTCGCCTTTAAACTTTATGCTTCCGGCGGTTATATCATATCTCGGATCTGCCATGATACTGCTGCCGAGGGTTGATTTACCCGCGCCGTTCGGTCCCATTATAACATGGGTCTCGCCCTCTCCAACGGAAAGGTTAACGCCGTGAAGGATCTCTTTTTCTTCTTCCTTAACGGAAACTTTAAGATCTTTTACCTCAAGAATGTTTTTGTTTGACATATTTATATTCCTCTTAATTCTGGATTTTATATCGAAAGGGTATTATAACATAGCATTTGCAACGTATCAAGGGGACGGTTCTTGTGATACAACCGGTACAGGCCTCGTCTCGCCCCCGGCTCTAACATAAACCCTGTATGCCGCCAGCACGATAAATTCCAGAAAGCGCTTTGCGATTATCTGTATTTCTTCCTTCCATTTAAGGATGGGCTTAACCATGATATTCCTTATGCCTGCGTAGTTTGCGCCCATTATGTCCGTAAAGATCTGGTCTCCCACAAAGAGGGTTTCCTCTTTCTTCACACCCATCTTTTCCACTGCCTTTAAGTATCCTTTCGGATTGGGTTTTCCCGCCTTGAACATATAGGAAGAGAATATAACGTCCTCGGAAAATGATTTGACTCTCGGCTCCTTATTGTTCGAAAGAAGAAGCGCCTTGAAGCCACAGTCGTTCAGATATGAAAAGAATTTCTTTGCCCTATCGTCCGCGGGAGCGCCATGGGGCACAAGCGTGTTGTCCACATCAAAAATAACGGCGCGGTACCCTTCATTGTACAGCGCCGAAAAATCCACATCATAGATTGAATCAATGTATATATCCGGAAAAATCTTTGGTTTTTTCATTACTATTTATCCAGCATTTTCTTAAGCTCGTTCATGAATGTGTTAACATCCTTGAATTCACGGTAAACCGATGCGAAGCGGACATATGCGACTGCGTCCAGATCCTTTATCTTGTCCATAACAAGTTCGCCGATCTCGTCCGAGCTTATCTCTTTATCCTCTCTGCCGAAAAGTTCCGTCTCGACCTCGTCCACAAGATTCGCAACGGAATTAACGGATACCGGTCTCTTATGGCACGCGCGGAGCACTCCGCCTTCGATCTTGGCTCTGTCATACTGCTCTCTCGTATTGTCCTTTTTAATGACTATGAGCGGTATTGTCTCGACCTTTTCGTATGTCGTAAAACGCTTGCCGCAGGAATCGCAAACGCGACGACGTCTTATGCTTGTGTTTTCGTCCGCGGGTCTTGAATCAATAACCCTTGTGTTATCACTGCTGCAGAAAGGACATTTCATCTTGCTTTTCCTCCTGAAAATCCGCCTTGCGGTCTTTTAACAACATTTGGTGTTAGTTTAGCAGATTTCAACATAAAAAGCAATAGATGTTGTGTCCGGTTTTTATACGTTGAAGCGGAACAGGATAACGTCTCCGTCCTGAACAACATATTCTTTTCCCTGAAGTCCCACAAGGCCTTTTTCCTTTGCGGCGGTCATGCTTCCGCAGTCCGTAAGATCCGTGAATTTAACAACTTCCGCAGCGATGAATCCGCGCTCGAAATCCGTATGGATCTTGCCTGCTGCCTGGGGAGCTTTCGTCCCCTTTGTGATCGTCCATGCGCGGGATTCGTCCTCGCCGCATGTAAGATATGATATAAGTCCGAGAAGCGAATAGCTTGCCTTTATAAGTTTGTCGAGACCGGATTCTTTTAAGCCCAGGTCTTCAAGGAACATCTGCTTCTCGTCGTCATCGAGTTCGGAGATTTCCGCCTCGATCTCTGCGCAGATGACAAACACTTCCGAGCCTTCTTCTTTTGCATACTCCTTTACGGATTTTACAAATTCGTTTGATGCGCCGTCGTCCGCAAGGTCGTCCTCCGAAACGTTTGCCGCATAGATAACGGGCTTTGCGGTAAGAAGATTATAGCCTTTGAATATCGCTTCTTCCTCTTCGTCCGCCGGCTCAAATTTCTTTGCAAGGTTTCCGTCCTCAAGGAAGGGACGAAGTCTTTCGAGAAGCGCAGCCTCTTTCTGGAGAGACTTATCGTTTCTTGCCTGCTTTCCTACTTTTCCGTATCTTCTTTCAAGAATCTCCATATCAGAAAACAGAAGCTCAAGGTTTATTGTTTCGATATCTCTTTTGGGATCGATGCTTCCGTCAACATGAACGATGTTTCCGTCTTCAAAGCAGCGGACAACATGCACGATGGCATCCACCTCACGGATGTTTGCAAGGAACTGGTTTCCCAGGCCCTCCCCCTTGCTGGCGCCCTTAACGAGTCCCGCGATATCAACGAATTCTATAGTCGCCGGAGTTGTCTTCTTTGAATTATACATCTGTGTCAGAACATCCAGCCTCTTGTCCGGTACGGGAACAACGCCCACGTTGGGATCTATTGTTGCGAACGGGTAGTTCGCTGCAAGCGCTCCCGCCTTTGTTAACGAGTTAAATAATGTTGACTTCCCGACGTTGGGGAGTCCGACGATACCTAGTTTCATTTTCTTCTATATCTCCTTTTGTAAATCCCGCCGAATTATTCACCTTTGGTTTCAGCGTATTCTGCAATTTGGTCAAGATGGTTTACGCCATTTTTAAGCCATCCTTCTGTCATGACTCCTTTCCAATGAAATGAGCCTGATACAAACGCAAAGATTATAGCATTAAAGCTCATTCCTCTCAACGCCTTTTTCATAGTATTTCTTGCTTTTATCGGGATAAGTGATATGA
The DNA here is from genome assembly GCA_017418645.1 of Lachnospiraceae bacterium. GTDB lineage: Bacteria > Bacillota > Clostridia > Lachnospirales > Lachnospiraceae > FD2005. Next base: position 11,249 of record JAFOND010000022.1, read on the forward strand.
TTAAAGTGATCATGGGCTGGTCGAAAGACCCTGGCCCACCAAGCGGCGGGGATATACCCCGTCTTTTTTCACGCAAAAATCCCGACATGAGGTTCTTTTTCATACCTCACATCGGGATTTAAAAACGCAAACAAATGTTCTTTACTTCTGGCAATTCGGGTGCTATAATACTTTCACGGGTGTCGCCTATGGGGTTTTCCCCTAAAAGATGGTGGACGGTTAGCCCTCTCCGGAGGGACTGTGACCCTCCGTTTACATAATCCGTCTAAGAGCGGAAATACGTGTTAGGAGGGCTTGTGATATGTTGACGATTGAAGGCCTTATCGCGGTGTTAAGCTTTGGCTTGACCTGCTTCAGCGTCGGATTCGCCATCGGACGCAAGGATAATAAGACACAAAAATAGCCGCCCATTTCCCTGGAAAGATTTGACGGCTATTTTAGCTTGAAAATAAATCCGGGCTAACCGTCTACTGGCGGCACCCTTTTTGTATGCTCATAATAACGCCTGATAGCCGTTTTGTCAAATCTGAATTTCTCGGCAAAAAATTATTTTTTACCGGCTTTTACACAAATGTCGCTTCGGTGCATGTCCTCTGCGATTTCAACTGTTCCGCAACAATCTTTACAAACAAAAACCAAAAAATATAACAGGATACGCATAAAGGTACATACTTTCCTTTACGCAAATTTCCGTGCTTCCATGTCGCCCGCTTTAGGCATATCCTAAAACCTCAATTTCCACTTGTGGTCAGATTGACCACAAGTTCTTCTGAAGGGCAACTTGTGCTCCTGTGGAGCACAAGTCATGAAAAACCCGACTATAAAAAAGTGCCGCTTCAGGTGATTATTCACCTGAACGACAACTTCTTTTAGATTATAATACCTCGTTATGTTAAATATTCAATGTTTTGTACTATTAGCTACGGCAATGCTCACTATCGTTCGCAATGCCTTTGCCGGTTAGTTTTATGCCTTACCTACATATCGGACACTGCTTCGCTGGTGCTTTCCTTTTCTGTTTTAGATACCAAGCATCTCCTCTGTTCTATGGTCGAACTCGCCATGATAGAACTTGTCTATCACGCCCTTAAAGACAGTTTTCAGTTCTTCATCATCAGCGGCGTAATAGAATAATGTCATGCTGGATCTGAGTTTCAGATCATCCGGATATCCTAAGACTATACCCGAATCTGTCTCCTCTAGATCAAGCAACGCCTTAGAGATTGTCAAAAGATTATTCGAGAGGTATTCATCCGAAAGATATTCCTTTGCCTCTTCTATTCCGTCAATCCCGTAATAATCTGCCGTGGATGTCATGCCGAGGCCTTTTAACTGAGGAAATATATACCACATCCAGTGACTTCTTTTCCTTCCGGAACGAATCTCCGAAAGAGCTGTTTCAAAATCCGCTTGTTGTTCTTTTATGAAACGTGTTATATCTGCCATCTTCAGAAATCCCCTGTTTTCTCTAACAACCTTTTCTTCCGTTCTTATGATCTTCGATAGAACAGGCACCGGGTGTTCCGTATTCGATCAAGCCTACATCTGCCGGATCTAAAGTTATCGTTCCGTCTTCAAGTACAAAGGCGGGGATGCCGACATCCCCGATTTCCTTGCTGTGATCAAAGGCAGAGTTTGTATCCCGAAGTATTGTAAATGCTCCCATGTTTCTTATGTTTTCGCCGATATTGATGTACTCGAATTCTTCCTCGCGTCCCTTGATCTGCTCGTGTATATAGTCGCAATAGGGACAGGTGGGCATTCCATATATTTTTACCATATCTCTTTCTCCGTTCTTTATCCTTTTTTAATCTCTCCGGTACTTCTCTCCGCACCAATCTCAAAGTGACATCTTACGATTCCAAGATCCACTTGGCTGAACATGCCGCCTTTGTCAATGAAGTCTACGGTTTCATCTTCGTTCAGACGGATCTTGAACTTCTGCTGGTTAATGGCAGTCGGGGCAAGAAGAGCCATCTCTACGCCCTTATTAAACCAGAGAGGTCGTTCTCCCTTTGCCTCCACTACCTGCTCCATAGTCTTTGACTTATGGGGTTTGCCCTTGTCCTGTCCATATCCGATGGCAATGGAGATTACCAGGCGTGATCCGGCTCCTACCTCTGCATTGATGTTCTTTTTATTAAAAGTTCCTGCCCAGCAGGTATTCAGTCCAAGTTCCTGTGCAAAGAGCACTAACTTCTCACCATAATAGCCTATACGTTGTTCCAGAGTCTCATCATCCGGTCCTACACAGGCGATCACACTAGGAGCAGTACCAAGTCCTGCCATGCGGTTTAGAAGCTTGTTATAAGTATTACCTGCGTCCTCAATAAGCTGCAGGTGGAGATTCCCTTCCGTATTAAGTTCGTCAATCTTTTCTTTGATCAGGTCTACCTTTTGGGGGTGTAACTTCTCCGGCTTATAATTCCTGACGGAATGACGTTCTTTGATTGCTTCAATCTCTGACATGGCAGTTTCCCTCTTTCTAAAAATAGAAAAACGGCTGGACAAAAACAGCCCAGCCGTCACTCTTGTGTCTCCAACCGGACACAAGCAATATTATAGTGATTTTCGCACTTTTTTTCAATAAAAACAGGATAACTGCGGGCTGTGGCAGGGGTGAGCCGTGGGGACGGTGTCACCCCTGCCACAGCCCATGGCTCACCCCTGCCACTGCCCGCAGTTCTTTATGCTTGCAACCGACTTGCTTCTTCGTAGATATTGTTCAGTACATCATTAAATGCTCCAAAGCGATCCACCGCATTCTGCGCATCCGTCTCTCCCGTACTGGAAAGGGATGCCACCTCTTCACTGGTGGCGGAAAGATTTGTAATGCTCTCATTGATCTCCGCTGCGGATCTCCCGATGGCGCTGATGCTGTCTCCGATATCATCGGAACGCTGGATCAGGTTGTTTACGTTCTCGTCGATCCTCTGGAAGGTCTCTGCCGTATTCTCGATGAGTTCGTTCTGATCCCGAACGGAATCCGCTGCTTCATTGGTGCTGTCCATGGCTTTTTCCGCATCCTGAGTCAGTTCTTCGATGATCTCGGTGATCTGGTTGGAAGCGGAAGCTGTCTGCTCCGCCAGTACCCGGATCTCATCCGCCACAACGGCAAAGCCCTTGCCGGCTTCTCCCGCTCTGGCTGCTTCGATGGAAGCATTTAGTGCCAGAAGATTGGTCTGGCTGGAAATGGAAAGAATGGTATCCACAATACTTTCCACACTCTTTACCTTTTCCGTCAAAGCCTTTGTGGCATCCACTGTCACCTGACTTAAGTCTACCACGCTGGCTGTCTTGGCTCTTAAGTCCTGGATCACACCAACACCGTTTTGTACTGCCTGCTGGGTCTCTCCGGAAACCTCCATCATCTGGTTTCTCTTTTCCTCGGCAGCTTCCGTCTGCTGGTTGATATCGGCGATCATATGGGACTGTTCCGTAATGGACTGGGCAGTGTTTTCCGTACTACCGGCGATCTCATGCATTCCGTCACGGTTATTGGTGATGATCTCTTTTAACTCCTCAACGGAATTCTTTGCGTCGTTAAAAAGCTCTGTAATGTTCCCGGCTACCGCCGTCATCTGTTCCGTAGCCTTTTCCTGCTTGGATACGTTCTCTTGGATCTCCTCTTCATCCTCCATGGTCAGCTTTTTACGGAGTTTCATGCTCTCGATGGAAGCAATGCCGGTAAGGATGATGATAAATCCCGCCACGATATGTGCTCGGTTCGGTTCATGGGTGGCGATCACTCCCCGGATCAAAACAATGAGGGGCATCACGGTAAAGATGGCCTGGCCCTCGATGAGGAGCCTCAGGTCCAGATAGGTCACACAGGAAAACATCACCGGAACGGCAAATGCGTAAAACATCATATCATTCTGGATCAGCATCACCACGATATACATCACCGTGGAGCCAAACATGATCAAAACCGCACCGAGTCTTTTGTCCTTAAACTTAAAGTACCCGAAGGTCATGATCCCCAATCCCGCCAAGCAGAATAATAACTCAGCGATCAGTGCAGGTCCCACTCCGTGTACGGCCATATCCAGAAATACCATCAGTGTGGCAACCACTACGATGATCACATTGACCCGATATACGGTCTTGTTCGCCCGCATAAAATGTTCTCTACTCATTATATGTACCTCCATATACAATCTGTCATATGTAAGCCACATTCCTCAGTGTGC
>JAFOND010000195.1 GCA_017418645.1 Lachnospiraceae bacterium
CCGTTACGGTCCTTGAATTCGGAATTTCGATAGGAACGGACATAAGCAAGAATTTTACGGTCCTGGGAGACTGTTATGCTAATACGGGAAAACTCAACAAGGTCCCGGACCTTATTGAAAAGGTGCAGGGCAGCAAAATGGTGATGGAGAGCGCGATATTAAAGCATCTTAATACGCTGCTCCCGGGAGCAGAGCAGGCGTCCGAAAATTTCGATACAGGGAAAGGATAGAGATGGAAAAAATAAAGAATTTGAAATTAAACATAACCTTCACGGCACTTCTGGTGGTGCTCCTCGGCATAGTCCTTCTGGTGTGGCCGGAAAACGTGATTGATGTCCTTGCGAAGGTAATAGCTGCTGTCGTTGTCATAATCGGCGTGCTCCAGCTTATCGGAAGCCTTATGGACGAGAACAGGAGAGCTCTGGGAATTGTTGTTGCGGCAATAGTCATTATTGTCGGCGGATTCCTGTTTATTAATCCCAACGTTTTAACGACTATAGTTCCGATCATATTTGGCGTGCTCCTTGTTACCCACGGCGTGCAGGACGTATCCCTTGCATTTGCGGGAAGAAAGGCGAAATCGGATAAATGGGTGGGCATCGTTGTGCTTGCGGTGCTTTCGATCCTTCTCGGAGCATTCTGTATAATGAACGCTTTCGGAATCGTGAAGTTTACGTTCCGCCTTATCGGAATAATGCTTATATATGACGGCCTTTCAGATATGTTTATCGTACACCGCGTAAACAAAGCGGAACGCGGTGTTGTAGATGGGAAGGTACTACGCGAAACGGATGTAGAATAATGCGAACAATGGAATTCAAAATGGAGCGTACCGGCCTTCTTTCGGTCGGCGAAGTATTACCGGTGGAGGAGTTCAAACTTCCTTCATCGTATTACTATGTCCTTGGACGTTCATATGCCATGTCCGCAAACTATGACACGCTCAATCGCCTGAAATCCCGTGAGGGCAAGGTTATAGACGTCAAGGAAACTGAGAAGGGGTTCTTTGTGACGGTAGAATTTAACGAGGACTAAGTGTATCACGGGGACGGTTCTCGTGATACAACGCTATCACAAGAACCGTCCCCCTGATACGGATGAGGTGTCCACTTGGAAAATGTAAAGAAAAACGCTATCGATATTCTTCTCTCGGAGAGCTTCAAGGAACTTTCGAAGAAGAAGCCGATAGAAAAGATCACAATAAAAGAGATAACAAATGAGGCGGGAGTGATCCGGCCTACTTTTTATAACCATTTCCAGGACAAATATGAGCTTCTTGAATGGATAGTAAAAGAAGATCTTGAGGCTCCCATGCGGGTGGCTCTGTCCCAAAACGATTTTAAGGGCGGATTTGTTAATGCTCTTAATAAAATCGAATCCGAGCGCGAGTTTTATCAGAATGCGGTAAAACTTGAAGGACAGAATTCTTTTAAGGAAACCTTCGAAGCCGCTGTAAGCAGGTTGCTTGTTGAGTTTATGGACGAGCAGCCGTTTTCGGGCGCATTACAATATAAATGGATGCAAAAAAAGATGATAGGGGACATGTACGGCGGATTTATTGCCGGAATCGTAATTGAATGGATCCGTCTCGGAATGAAGGCGCCGAAGGAAGAACTGGCGGAGGTTACATTAATTCTTTTGGAGGAACCGGTAAGACTATGAATAATTTCTTAAACGTTTTAATAATAGCGGGAGTGAGTCTTGATCTTTTCGCTTCTATGGAAATAGAAGGCTCAATGCTTGCAAAGGTCAATAAGAAAAAGCTGTTTATATCCACAACGCTTATTACCCTCCTTCAGATAGCGTTTTACTTTGGAGGCTTTTGCGCAACATATTTTCTGGACAAGTACGGGTCCATAAAGAATACCCAGATGGTGGGGGACATAATCGCGACGGTGATCCTGTATCTTTTGGGCGGACGTCTTATCTTTAAGGCGATAAGCAGGAAGTTTATTCATGAACATCTTAAGGAAAGCACTGTAAAGCAGTATGTAAAGATGATCGTGGTGGCATCGCTGTATACCATCGCTGCAGGCGCGGCCTGCGGACTTTTGGAATCCAGCGTCATCCTTTCGCTTATCGTTATAGTTATTGCATCGGTTATCGTCTGCCTTAGCGGAGTGTATGTGGGTATGTATTACGGCTATGAGGGACGCACCATTGTGTATATCACGGGTGCTCTTCTCCTCTTCATTGCCGGTACGGACGTGCTGCTGGAGAATGTGCTGGGGTTAGCGTTGATCTAAACAAATGCCTATGAATAAACGAACAGAACAGATTTTACATATATTGGATACCACCTACGGCACGGAGTGGCGCTGCTACTTAAACTTCGAGACGCCGTGGCAGCTTCTCTTTGCCACGATCATGAGCGCGCAGTGTACGGACGAGCGCGTCAACATGGTAACAAAGGACCTGTTTGTTAAATATAAAGATCTTAAAGCCTTTGCCGATGCGGACCTGAAGGAACTCGAAAACGATATCCGCTCCACGGGATTTTATCATAATAAGGCGAAGAATATTAAGGCCTGCGCAAAGGAACTGATAGAAAAATACGACGGGGTTGTTCCCCGTTCCCTTGAAGAGTTGACGTCCCTTCCCGGCGTGGGTAGAAAGACGGCAAATGTTATCCGCGGAAACATATACGACGAGCCGTCGATTGTTGTGGATACACATGTTAAAAGGATATCTTACCGTCTCGGCCTTACGAAAAATACCGATCCGGAAAAGATAGAATTTGATCTTATGAAAGCACTTCCGAAGGACCATTGGATCCTTTGGAATCTTCAGATAATAACCTTCGGAAGGCAGATATGTTTTGCAAGAAATCCGAAGTGCGGCGAATGCCCGCTGGCGGAAGTGTGTCGGTCAAAAGACAAACGAGTGTAGCACGGTGTCATTCCGAACGAAGTGAGGAATTTTAACTGCAACAAGTGTACCACAGGGATAGTTCTCGTTATATGGTAAGAGATAAATATAAAAAACAGGGGACGGTATCACAGGAACCATCCCCACGATACAAGGTAATAGAGTATGCTTAGTGACTATGTAGTCTTAGACTTGGAAATGACGGGGGTCAACCCGAAAAGCGATTCAATAACGGAGATCGGTGCCGTTCGTGTTACGGGGGACACCGTAAAAACTTTTGGAATGCTTGTTCATCCGCGAACAAAGATTCCGAAGACAATAGAAGAACTGACCGGGATAACAAACGACATGGTAAGCGATGCCGCTTCTTTGGATGAGGCGATGAAAGCGTTTCTGGATTTTTCCGGAGACGCGCCGCTTGTGGGACATATGATCACCGTGGATTATTCCTTTGTTAAGCAGTGGGCAATAAACAAACGGATAAAATACGAGAGGATGCTTCTTGATACGTTGAAGCTTTCCCGTAGTTTCTTGAGGGAGCTTCCTTCATATAAACTTGAGAGCCTCTGCGAGTATTACGGAATAGAAACGGACGGCCCCCACAGGGCACTTTCGGATGCGAAGGCAACAAACATCCTGTATAGATGTCTTTCCACGGAATTCGAGGAAGACAACCCCAAGGAGTTCACGCCGAAGATCGTTCAGACAACACTGAAAAAACAGACGCCCGTAACGCAGCAGCAGATAAGATATCTTATGCGTTATGCGGAGTATATGGGAATCGAGCTTTCCGAGGAGCTTCCGAACATGACCCGGAGCGAGGCCTCAAGATACCAGGATAAGTTGATAGAGAAGTACGGCAAGATGCCGAAAGAAAGTAGTATTTAATGTCAGATTATGTTATCATAATGACCAAATGGGCGGGGCTTTCCGGAACCGTAAAGATCGCGGAAGAGAAAAAGGAAGAACTTTTGACAAGGCTTCCGGAATATCTGATAGAAGATGCAATCGGTTTCAGAAAGTATCTTGATACTGAGGTGGAAACCGAAATGTTGCCCAAAGCCTGTGCAGCGTCGGTAAATGACAGCGTTGAGGGACCGGAGCGTAAATTGCCTTCGGTGGATGGCAGTATGCCGGAGACCGGAAGATATAAGCTCGGCGAGGGCGGCTTGTACAAAGCTCTGTACGACATTGCAAAAGAGAGAAACTGCGGAATAACCGTGGAAGCAAAAGCGATCCCGATCCGGCAGGAAACTATAGAAGTCTGCGAGTTCTACGGTCTGAATCCGTATATGCTGGAGTCTTTCGGGGCAACGTTGATACTCGTTGGGCGGGAAGATGTAAAAGACTTGCTTATGAAACTTGCGAAGAATCAGATCCCCGCGACACGCATAGGAAACCTGACCGAAGGCCACGATTGCATAGTAACAAACGGTGACCGCACAACATACATAAAGCCTCCCAAAGAGGATGAACTTTGCAAATTACAGTGATTGTACGTAAAATATGGCGAAAATGTAAATTTTTACGTACAAAAATAGAAGAAATAACACCATAAACATACGATTGTACGTAAAAATCAGGAATAATAAGGTTTTTTAGGTACAAAACTTTGATTGTTATGGCGCATTTGTATGAAAATGTACGTAAATAATCAAAATAACAAGTATTTTCACGTACGAAAGTTTGTTGTACGAGATGCAAACCGCGGAAATGTACGTAAAAATTAACTAAAACTTGATATTTTACGTACATAAGCCAAATAATAAGGAGCAAAACAGGGAAGGCCTACGTGTCGAAAGGCAAAAGTAAGATTCTACACGTAGAAAATAGAAAAAACATAAAACATAAAGCCAAAGGCCTACGTGTCAAACGGGAAAAATAAGTTCTGACACGTAGGAAACAGGAAAAACGGAGAACAAAACAGCAAAAACCTACGTGTCGAAAGGCAAAAACAAATGTAGATA
>JAFOND010000023.1 GCA_017418645.1 Lachnospiraceae bacterium
CCTTGGAGGCGATGCTTTCCAGGGTTATCTCTTCAGCAAACCTGTTTCTTTGGGCGAGTTATTCGAACTCGTAGACAAAAGGAAACGCGAAAAAGAGGCCAAAAAAGCAGGAAAGACCGACATTCCGAGATCGAAGCGTCATCGTTAGAATAATTATTAAAGTACGGGGGGATCGTTATGTATGCAGTTATAACCGGCGCAAGTTCGGGAATAGGAAAAAGCTTTGCGGGACTTCTCGCAAAAGAAGGATACGATCTTGTGCTCATCGCAAGATCCGAAGACGTTTTAAAGAGCATCGCAGCGGGCGTAAAAAAAGAATACGGTCGCGAATCCCTTATCATCAAAGCGGATCTTTCCCGTAAAAAAGAGGTTATCCGCAGCTTTAACGAGTTTAAAAAACTAGATGTTGAAATATTTATCAACAACGCTGGGTTCGGCGATCTTGGGCGTTTTTACGAGACCGACCTTGATAAGGACCTCTCCATGCTGAAGGTTAACGTTAACGCTGTTCACATCTTCTCAAAACTGATGATAAGGTACTTCAAAGAACGCGGTACCGGTTATATCTTAAACGTAGGCTCTTCCGCCGGACTTCTCCCTGCAGGACCTTATATGGCAACCTATTATGCATCAAAATCATATGTTGTATCCCTTACAAAAGCCCTGGCAAGGGAATTGAAAAACGAAAAGAGCAGGGTCTATATCGGCGTTCTCTGTCCCGGTCCCGTGGATACAAACTTTAATAACGTTGCAAACGTATCTTTTGCTCTTCCCGGCATAACCGCAAAATACTGTGCGTCTTATGCCTATAAAAAAATGAAGGCCAAAAAGACGGTTATCGTTCCCACCTTCATAATCCAATTTGTATGTTTTATCTGGCGGTTTGTACCGGAAAACATAGTTATCGCTTCCATCGGGATGCAACAGAAAAGAAAGCTTAATAAACGATAAACAAAAAACCCGCCTGTCGGCGGGTTTTATTTATTATCAAAAGCTATTCTATTATTCTATCGACTTCCGAGTCTTTCCTTCTTATTTTCCTCTTCCATCTTTTCGAGCTGCTTTAATATGCTGAAGAACATCACAAGGATAATAAGCGTCATCATTATCGGGAACACGATCGAGAAAAGATTTCCCGAATGTGACGATGACGTATTATTCTCTTCTTTAACGGCTCCGTTTATTGCCGGGAGGCTGCCTGCATCGCTTATCAGTCCTTCCGCACTGTCGGAATTCAACATGGCAACTTCTTCGGTTTCTTCCGTTATAACCGAAAGGCTGTCATCTGCCGTTTCACTGTTTTCCGTTGTTACTGTTACCGTTACTTCCGTTTCTGTTTTTTCTGCTTCCGAATTAACTGTTTCTGTTTTTGTATTATCGACTGTATTTTTGTTCTCTGCTTCGTTTACCGTATTCGTTGTTTCTGTAGTAGTCTTTGTTGTTCCTCTGTTTGCTGTCTCGTTATTGCTCTTCTGTGTTCTGCTTCCTGTATTTGTATTGCTTGTGTTATTATTGATCGCTGTGTTGTTTGTGTTTGTATTATCTGTTATCGGCTGTACGTTCTGACCGTTGTTATCGTTATCGGGTGTCGGGTTTACCGGCTGCGGTTCCGGCTGTGGCTGCGGTTCCGTATTTCCTCCGGAATTCTTCAGTGAAAAGAGAAGTGCATATTCGCTAAAGTGGTCCGTTGTAAAGAGAATGTATTTCGATCCGTCCGTTCCGGTAAGCCCTACAGTCTTTATCACCGGTTTTAATGCTCCGTCTTCTCCGACGCTCATCATGTTGACTTCCGATGTTTCAAAATCTACACTGTCTTTTTCTACCGGAAGGAGTATGTCGCATGTTCCGAAATCAGTCGCTATCTTTTCTCCGGTGTCTCTGTTCACCATCGTGATGTCATAAGTTTTAATGTTCGAGTAGTTGATTTTTTCTTCATCGATTTTGGATCTTATTGCTTCGCCTTCGGAATCTTTAATGGTAAGAACGTAATCTCCGTTGTTGTCGAATTCCGAAAACTCTGCTATTGCCTCGCCCTTGGTGTCTGCTTCGTCTGTCCATTCTCTTTCGTCTACAACCTGTATGGTCTGTTCTGTCTGGCCCGTCTCGTTCTGTCCCGTTTCTGCCTGTCCTTCGTCGGTTGGTGTTTCACCGTCCTGCTGTATGTCTTCCCCTGTTGTCTCGGTTCCGGTATCCGGCTCAATCGGTTCCGCTGCCGTTTCTTCCGTGCCTTCTTCGTTCTCTCCTGCCTTACTTTGCGGTTCTTCTGTCAGTACCGCGCCGTCCGTCGGCTCCTCGGAAAGCAATGTTGTCACGGATTTCGGAACTGCTTCTGCAGCATGCGAAACCAGAGGTGGTGCCAGCACTACCCCCAGCATGATTGCAAAACATAAGCATATGAAGTTTGAAACTAAACGTTTCATGCTTACCTCCGAAGTTGGTTTTTGTTTCATTTTAACACCTGATTTTTAAAAAATCAACAAAAATTATACACATTTTGTGACTTTTTTACTTCTTACCACTATATACGGTGACAAAAATAAAAAAAGGACGGGGTTTTGTACAAAAACCCCGTCCACTTTTTGTGCAATATTATTATTTTTATCTTTGTCCCTTGTCGTAAGGTATACCTTCCGCTTTCGGCGCTCTGGAGTTTGCGGATGTAAAAGCAAGAACCAGAAGTGAGATTATGTACGGCATCATATTGTATACCGATCCCGGAAGATGAAGAGCCGCAAGGAAATCGAATCCGGAGTACACATTGGAAAGTGCTCTGAAGAATCCGAAGAGAAGCGCGGCAAGCGCGATGTTTACCGGTTTCCACTGACCGAAGATCATAACGGCAAGTGAAAGGAAACCGAATCCGGCAACGCCCATCTCGAATTTCCACTCGGAAACGCCGGCAGTAATATACGCTATTCCGCCGAGTCCGCCGAGGAATCCGGAGATAAGCACTCCTGCCCAGCACATCTTGTATACGCTGATACCGACGGAATCCGCTGCCTGGGGATGCTCACCGCAGGCCATAAGACGAAGACCGAACTTTGTCTTATATAAGAGAATATAAGAAACAACCAGCAGTATTACGGCAAGTATCGTAAGATATGAGATCTGGAAACTTCCTATATTAATAAGAAGAGCTTTCTTTCCTATACCGTATTCAACCGTTGCCGAAACGTTATCCGGGTTTTCCGCCATATTTATGGACTTTACGATTACCGTTGCAAGAGCAGCGGAAAGCATGTTCATTGCGGTTCCTACAAGCGTCTGATCAGCTTTAAAGTTTATGCTGGCAATAGCAAGGAGCGAAGAATATATTACCCCGGAAAGGACGGAAACCAGAACCACAACGAGGATAACAACCACAGCGGACGTTCCTTTTCCCAGATATTTCATTGCCAGCGCACCGCCGAGGGCACCCATTACCATTATTCCTTCAAGACCAAGGTTGATAACACCGGAGTGTTCGGAGAAGCAGCCTCCGAGCGCAACAAGCATAAGAACGGATGCAAAGATGAGTGTGTATTGAACAAGAAGTAAGAAACTCATGCCTTCTCACCCCCTTTCTTTGCATTTAAGCGTTTGTTAAATACTGTTTTAAAAAACAGAACAAACCCACAGAGATAAATGATTATCGCAGATATAAGGTCCGAAACCTGAGACGGATATACGGCTTTGTCAAGGTATGAACCGCCTGATGTTATGTGCTGTATGAAATATGAAGCAAATATGGTTCCTATGGGATCAAGTCCGCCCAGGAAAGTTGCCGCAATGCCGTTGAATCCCATAACCGGAACGGATGACTGGGTAACGCTCCACTGCTCATAACCCGTAAGATAAAGGAAAGAGGCACCGAGACCCGCAAGGGCACCGCCGATCATAAGCGTAAGGATTATGTTTTTCTTTTCCTTCATTCCGCTGTACTTTGCTGCGTCCTTATTATAACCGGTTGCCTGAAGCTCGTATCCGAATACGGTCTTCTTTAATATGATCTGGATCACGATGGCAACGATTATCGCAAGGGGTATCGCTATGGTTACATACTTGTTATTTGTAAAAAGTTTATCCAGTCCCATGTTGGGAAGCAGGGCACTTTCGTTAGTTGAGGCAAGTGTCACCGTGTACGGGCTCGCTGTTTCCTTGACTCCCGTAAGTAACATGTTAACGGTATAAAGGCCGATCCAGTTTAACATAATACCGGATATAACCTCGTTAACATTTGCATATGCCTTAAGGATCCCGACGATTCCTCCGAAGACCAATCCCGCTACGATCGCAAGGATAACATCCACATACCAGGGAAGTCCGAGAGCAAGCGCACCGTAAAGGCTGGCACCCGCACCGGCAACATACTGTCCCGCGGCGCCGATATTAAAAAGACCGGCTTTATAGCAGAACTGGATCGAAAGCGCGCATAAAAGAAGGGGCGCCATCTTAACAAGGGTATTTCCGAAGTATTTCATCTTCGCCGGTCCCGAAGGATAGGTGAAATAGTTCTTTAAGATCGTGATTATTCCTTCCCATGCTCCCTGCGGGGATATTATAAGAAGAACGATAAATCCGACAAACAGACCGATCACTATACATAAAAGCGCTGTCAAAAAGGATTGTACGCCGTCATTTGCCAGAATAGTCCGCTTTTCTTTTTCCGTATTCATGCGGCTACCTCCTTTCTCTTAGCGCCGGACATATAAAGTCCCAGTTCTTCGCGTGTAGTGGTCTTCGGATCGAATTCCCCGACGATCTCGCCCTCGTACATAACAAGGATGCGATCCGATACGGAGAATACCTCCTCAAGTTCCAAAGATACCAGAAGAACCGCATGTCCCGCATCGCGCTGCGCGATGAGCTGGCTGTGGATATATTCTATCGCGCCGACATCGAGGCCTCGTGTGGGCTGAACCGCTATAAGAAGCTGCGGATTCTTGTCGAGCTCGCGCGCGATGATGGCTTTCTGCTGGTTTCCGCCGGACATGGAACGTACCAAAGTGTCCGCTCCGCGTCCCGAACGAACGTCATATTTCTCTATAAGACGGTCGGCGTAGGCTTTTATTGAACCCTGCTTTAAGAAACCGCCTTTTGTTGAAAATTCGTCACCGAAGTATCTCTGAAGAATGAGATTATATGCAAGCGAGTAGTCAAGAACAAGACCGTGCTTCTGTCTGTCCTCGGGAATGTGGCTCATACCGGAGGTGGAACGTTCTCTTATGCTCGCCTTTGTGATATCTCTTCCCATAAGATTTATATTTCCGGAAACAACCGGCTCAAGACCTGTAAGCCCGTAAACAAGCTCCGTCTGTCCGTTTCCGTCGATTCCGGCGATACAGAGAACTTCACCCGCATGAACATCGAAGGAAACATTCTTTACCGCGTTATTCTTATGAAGCTTTGAAGCAACGGTCATATCGCGGACCGAAAGAATGGTTTCCCCGATCTCTGCCGGCTTCTTATCAACCTCAAACTTGACGTCGCGGCCGACCATCATCTTCGAAAGCTCTTCTTTTGTGGTCTTTTCGATCTCAACCGTTCCGATATACTTTCCGCGGCGGAGAACCGTACAACGATCCGCAACCGCCATTATCTCGTTTAACTTGTGTGAAATGAAAAGAATGGACTTTCCTTCTTTGGCAAGACCTTTCATGATCTCCATAAGCTCGTCGATCTCTCCGGGCGTAAGCACGGCTGTCGGTTCGTCGAAGATAAGAATATCATTCTCGCGATAGAGCATCTTCAGGATCTCTGTACGCTGCTGCATACCAACGGTGATATCCTCGATCTTTGCATCCGGATCAACAGAAAGACCGTATTTATCCGAAAGCTCCATTATCTTCTTTTTTGCTTCATCCTTTTGAAGGATGCCGTTTTTCGTGGTCTCAACACCGAGAATGATGTTGTCGAGTACCGTAAAGCACTGCACAAGCTTGAAATGCTGGTGCACCATACCGATGCCGAGATCGTTCGCATCATTCGGGTCCTTGATGTGGACCTCCTTTCCATCCTTATAGATGCTTCCCTCTTCCGCCTGATAAAGGCCAAAGAGTACGGACATCAGTGTACTCTTTCCGGCACCGTTTTCGCCCAGCAGCGCATGGATCTCTCCTTTTTTAAGCTGCAGGGTGATGTTGTCGTTAGCAACGATACCCGGAAAGCGCTTCGTGATGTTTCGCATCTCGATAGCGTATTCCTCTGCCAAAATATTTCCCTCCTTTTTGTCATTCCGAACGCAGTGAGAAATCTTCACTTCGTCTACTGCGCACTTTGGCTTTATCTCTAATACTATAGATTCTTCAGAACCTCAATAAATCTTTCCCTTATCGCGGGATCGGCATGATCCCCGAATTCCTTTGCATTCTCCTCCGGCAGGAAGCCGCCCGCCATAAACGCATGGCCGCCGCCGTTTCCGATGCCCGAGAGCGCCTTGCTTATAAGGTTTCCGGCATCAACCTTAATGGTCTCCGAACGTACGGAAAACTTATATCCGTCCGGACGTTTTGAATATATTACCGCAACGTCAACCTCATCCAGTGACAGAATAAAGTCCGCAACCGTTGCGATCTGCGCATCCCCGCAGGAAAACGGGATGCCCGCAAAACCCACCTTTTCGTATACAAAAATATTCTCTATCGCGGAACCGTATGCTTTAAGATCCTTAAACTCCATATTGTTTATGGAAAGCTCCGTCAGAGCGTCATCCGATGCATACGGGAAAAGGAAGCCGAACATCTCTATGTCCTCTTCGGTCACGCCCCGGGTAAAATCCAGCGTGTCCATTTTTAAGCCGTAGAGCAGCGCAGTTGCGGTATCCGTGTCCGGCGTGATTTCAAGCTCCTTATGATATTCCGAAATAAGAGTGGCGCAGGCGCCAACCTTTCTTACATCAAGATACTTGTATTCTTCACCTATTATCAGGGGATGATGATCGATGCAAGCGATCTCATTACCGGGAAGATTCTTGATATTTCCGCCGTTTTTCTGGGAATCCACACATATTATGGGATCATCTTCCTTCATCTCCACGGGAAGCTCATCCGTCGAAAATATATCTATATGGCATAGCTCCGTCATCTTTTTGGTATTTACGCGGTCGATATTACCGACATAGCAAAGGACCGGATCGATCCCGTAATGCTTTAAGATATGGCAAAGCCCGAATCCCGTGCCGATCGCGTCCGGATCCGGGAAATTATGGGTCTGTACAAAGACCTGCTTTCCTTTTAGATATTCAATAAGCGAAAGAAACGCCTTTTTATCCATGTTTCCCCCTGCTGCTCCGGAAGTCTTCCGGGCTGTTACATACTTTTTATATCTTACCATAAGAAGGTATGGATTTACAGAAGAATTTTGTGTATATTTAGGATAAAATCACGGAGGAATGATCATGAAATGTAATGTATGCTTTCATCACTGTAATCTGGAAGAAGGACAGTACGGTTTCTGCGGTGTAAGAACCTGCGCCGATGGTCTTATACGTCCCGATAACTACGGAAAGATCACGTCCATAGCACTCGATCCCATAGAAAAGAAACCTTTAAACAACTTCTGTCCCGGAAGTATGATCCTCTCCGTGGGAAGCTTCGGATGTAACCTAAGATGCCCGTTCTGCCAGAATTACGAGATCTCATACGACCCCACGGCCTACGGATACAGCAGAAATGCGAAATATATAAGCCCCATGGAGCTTGCGGAGATTGCCGCAAGCTATAAAGATGCCGGTAATATCGGCGTTGCATTTACATATAACGAACCGCTTATCGGCTATGAATATGTGCGCGATACCGCAAAAATCGTAAAAGAGATGGGCATGAAGACAGTTCTGGTTTCAAACGGAACGGCTTCTGTCGAAGTCCTTGATGAGATTTTACCGTATATCGATGCCATGAATATCGATATTAAGGCCTTTTCCGACAGATTTTACGATGAACTTGTGGGCGGAAACAGGAAGATGGTCATGGATTTTGTTGAAAAAGCCGCAAAATCCGCACATGTGGAGGTTACGACCCTGATAATCCCCTGGGAAAACGACGATCCGGACGAGATAAAAGCTCTCTCAAAGTGGCTTTCTTCCATATCTCCGGAACACGATGCCGACGGAAAAGGAAGCATACCTCTTCATATAACGCGGTTCTTCCCCCGTTATAGGATGACAGACCGCGACGCCACAGAGATTTCAAGTATCCTTGACCTCTGCAGCGTCGCCGAGAAAAATCTTACATATGTTTATGCGGGAAATATATAGTCTTCCCGTCTATTTCACGTTTCAGGCAATGTTTTCATATTTTTTCTTCCCCCTTAATATAACCCCTAGAAATGTGTATAGATGCCTGCATTATACAGGTATTTTTTTATTTTGACAATATATACTCGCATTCGCTAAGCGATTGCATAAAAAACGGCACCCGCTTTCGCGGATGCCGTCTATCAGAAAACTTATAATCTGACCCTGATTATTTGATATTGCCCTGGAAATCAACCTTTACTGTTGAAGCCTTCGGCTCTTCGCTGGAAGAATCGTTGTCAACCTTTACCTTGCCGTTAGCCATATCAGCCATAAGTGCATAGTAATCATCTTTGCTGAAAGCGCCGTCTTTCCACTGTGTTGTGGTTACCGGAAGACCAACATAGTTAAGACTGTCATCATCCGGAGATACAAGACCGAGGTTCTGGATCTGTCCTGCATAGGAATCCCACTCACCGTCTTTGATTGCGGAAAGAAGTGTGTTAACCGTTGCGCGAAGACCCTTCATTGCGGATGTTACGCATGTTCCTTTACCGAACTTCTCATCGATCGTGCCGGCCTGGTCAACGTCTACACCGATTACCTTGCCGCCAACCTTTTCAGCAGCCTCACCTGCGGAGTTGAAGATACCGCCGCCGCAAGCGAATACAACTTCTGTGCCACCCTGATACCATGTATCCATAGCAGCCGTGATATCAGCATCACCGAAGAACTGGTTGCCGTATGCATACTTAACTTCTACATCCGTAAGACCAAGTTCCTTAGCTGCTGCGTCAGCACCCTGAACGAATCCGGAACCGTAACGGATAACCGCCGGAACAGCCATACCGCCAAGGAAGCCGAGCTTCTTGTATCCAAGCTTAACTGCTGCATATCCTGCCATGTATCCCGGAATCTCTTCCTGGTATACAGCTGAGAATACGTTGTCATATGTTTCGTTGTTGAAATCGGAATTGTCGCCTTCAAGATCATATTCGGAAACGTCAAGTGCTACGAATTTAACATCCGGATAAGTTTCAGCTGTCTCTGTGATAGCTTCCGCAAAAGCGAATCCCGGCATAACGATTACATTATAGCCGTCTGCGATAGCCTTATCGATCATCGCTACACGCTCTGCCGTGGAATCTCCCTCCGGCTTGTAGTATGTAAAGTCTAAACCGTTGTCTGTTGAGAAGGCCTTGCATGCTTCGTATGTTGTCTGGTTGAAGGACTGGTCCGTGATATCGCCGTAGTCCGTGATCATGGCAACTTTCATGTCGGAATCGCCGGATGCTGTGTCCGTGCTCTCCGTGTTTGTGCTGTCGCCTGTGTTTGCGCTGTCTGATCCGCTGTTAGAGCTTCCGGATCCACCGCAGGCTGCAAGTGAGATTGTCATTGCAGCTGCAAGAAACAGTGCTGTTATCTTCTTTTTCATGTGTTCTTTCCCTCCTTAATAAGAAAAGTTTTAGTGTGTGTGTTCTCTAAACGAAAGTATTCTACCACAAGGTTTTGTTTTTTTCCATACTTATTTATACAAAATATAGATTTTACATCTGGTGACGGACTACCTTATATTCATCCCCGTCCCTGTAATAAGGACAGGTGGATCTGCCTCCGCTTTCGGATACCAGACGCCCGTAATCGTCCTCGTCCATATTAACTGAACAGAAATACTCATCAAATTCTTCGTCATATTCATAATATGCGCAGGTTTCACACTGATTCATGGTTGACAAATCTCCTCTGTTTTAGTAAAATACCTTTTGCGTCTGAAAAATTCAGCTTTTTGGGCGTGTTTCGGCAGGACGCCGTTACCCGGAGAAGTACTCAAGTTGGCTGAAGAGGTGCCCCTGCTAAGGGTATAGGTCGGGTGACCGGCGCGCGGGTTCAAATCCCGCCTTCTCCGTTTCGATGCAAAAGAGCTTCGAAATAATATAATATGGTGCCATAGCCAAGCGGTAAGGCGTGGGACTGCAACTCCCTGATCCCCAGTTCAAATCTGGGTGGCACCTGCAATCGCTATTCAAAGCGAAAATCGAAAAGATACGTTCCTCATGTTTGCATGTCGGAACGTATTTTTTGATTTTCGCTGGTAAGCGATTCTATCTTTCATGAGCAGGGCAGTCGCGACAGCGACGGTAGAGTCTCGTGCGTAAGACCGTGTCAGCTTGCTGAACACGGGCTATGCACGAAGCGTGCCCTGCGAATGGGTGATAGAATTGCTTTGAATAGCGTATAATACTCCCTACCTCTTATACTCCTCAACAGCAGTCTCATATAGATTGTTGCCTTTTGAATCAACAACCACAATTACCGGAAAATCAACAACTTCGAGTTTTCTTATAGCCTCCGCTCCAAGGTCCTCATAGCAGACGATTTCAGATTCTTTTATGCATTTTGAGAGCAGCGCACCCGCTCCTCCCACTGCGGCAAAGTATACTGCGTGGTTTCTTTTTACCGCATCAATGACTTCCGGAGTCCGCTTCCCTTTTCCTATCATTGCCGTCAATCCGAGGTCCAAAAGCCTCGGAGCATATTTATCCATACGGCTTGCGGTTGTCGGGCCTGCGGAACCTATGGGGCGGCCTTCTCTTGCGGGAGAGGGTCCCATATAGTAGATAGCGGCGTTTTCTATATTTA
>JAFOND010000196.1 GCA_017418645.1 Lachnospiraceae bacterium
AATCATGCATCTCTATCTCGGAAACATCCGTATATTCAATAACCTTGTTCCTGAGCGCCCGGTTGAACATCATCGAACAACCTGCTGCCGGATTGTCTATAAGAATATCCTGATAGCGGAGCCTGTACGGATTTCTCCCGATATACCGGTGAAAACTGTCGCTTATAACGCTCATGTCCTTGTCCACGACGATCATATCCGAATATACCAGAAGCGGAGTGTGTGTGGGGTCCGCAACGGTCATGGTATGATCGTTTACTCTCGCCTTGCTCTCTTCCTGTATAAAGAATTCCTCGTTTTCAAGCTGCACCATCTCGTTCATCATGGCATTTATCTTTTCCGGAAGCCAGACATCGTCCTGATCCGCATAAAGATAATAATCCGCCTCAACATGCTCCAGCATTGATAAAAAATTGGCTTTTGCGGAGCCCTGCGCCGGGTAATCCAATATACAGAACTGCCTGGGCGAACGGACAACATAGTCAAATATGATCTTTCTGGTCCTGTCGGTGGAGCCGTCGTCATGGATACAGCATACAAAATCCTGATAGGACTGCAACTCAAGAGAACGGAGCATCTCGGAAAGATATTCTTCTCCGTTATGAGTTGCCAGAAGTACCGCTGTTTGCGGGACCTTGGGTATGCTGATTGTTAGCCCGGTTAAATCCATATTTTGTATGACTCCCGATCTTGAATCTAAAATTTCTTAACATGATAAGCGGATGCATAAGCGATAATCTAAGCTTTTCCCCTGCTCCGCCGTTCCTAAATCCGTCTTTTACGGAAAGCATCGTCCTTATTTCTTTTATATCCTTCTCCGGAAAGCCCTCTTTCTTTGAAAGGAGGTCCAAAAACTCATAAGCGGATGCATCCGTCTTTTCCGTACGGTTTGAAATGTTCTCTCCGGTGTAGGAATGAGTATACAAAACTTCGTCCGTATAAACAAATTTCTCCCCGGCCTGCAAAAGCAGTATCCAAAGGAAATAATCGTCCGCTCCGTTCTTCCTGAGGGGATTATTGATCCAAAACTCAGGTATCTTATCTTTTTTTATAAGGCACTGACCCGGCGATATTATCTGTGTTCCGATATGCCTGTATGTGGCATAGTCTCCGATCTTTTCCTTATGATACGCCGTTCTGTACCATTCCGACCTGAAATCCTCCTGGGTAAGATATGCGTTTGCCACTATCACCGCCGCGTCCCCGTTTCCGCGCGCCGCTTTTATAAGTTCCGGAACCGCATTTTCCGTAAGAAGGTCATCCTGGTCCAAAAATATGACATATTCTCCGGAAGCTTCCGATAGACCGTTTATGCGGGATCCGTGGATCCCGATATTTTCATTGTTTGTAAGTATTTTCCAGTTTTTTCGTATGAGAGATGTTCCCGAGAGCGCAACCGCTGTTTTCGGGCTGTCGTTAACGATAAGAACCTCAAGGGAATCCCCGTCTTTTAAATTCTTTTCGTTTTCCAGTATCATTTCCTGATACTCTTCGATATACCGGTTTCCCTCATAAAAAGGTGTTATTATTGATACAAGCATTCTTCTAAAAGCTTTCTTTGTATTTTTTTCCGAAGAACTTTGCCGCCAAAAAGGCGCGAATCTTCTTTCCCCATTTCTCTTTTTCAAGGAAGATTACGGGAACCTCCTCTATTACAAGCCCCTCTTCCTCTTTTTTGAGGATCCATGCGTTAAACAGAATCTCCGAGATACGGCCGTAAAAGCGCATATCGAATGCGGAAAGATTTTGCGTGTCTATCCGAAATTCCAGCTCCTTCAATATGGTAAAAAGCCATCTTGCATACTCGTCCGCAAGATCCTTCTTCATTATGAACATATTGAACATGTACCCGGAAGTAAGCCTGTAAGCTTCGTCCACATACGGAAGATCCGAAGGATACTTCTCGGAGACAACTTTTCTCGCAAGAGGAAGATGCTTGTCCGTCATGGTGTGGGCGTAGTGACTCTCAAGGGTTTCTATCACGTATCTTCTCTTTTTCGGAACAATGATATCCGCATCCTTTAAGATCTCTTCCGCTTCTTCCTTTTTCAGGACACCGTGAAGCGCATCCCTGACCGTGCGTTTCCCGAAAGGCGTTTTTCCTTTGAAATACCTTCTGTAGTGTACAAGGCCAAGATAATCACAGCTCATATTCTTCCAGGCATAGTAAAACCCGGTAAGTTCGCAATATGAGGGGTTTTTACGGGAAATATTGTCGCCCTTGTCATCACGGAGCAGCTTCTTTCCCGGCTGTTCGGGGAGCGTTAATGTCTCTTTTCCGAGCGCCCCCAACTGTATCGGAGCATACATGGGATCTTCCGATACGGGATAGCTCTTATGGAGAGCCACAAGAACCTTTATATCCATTTTTTACAACGCCTCTTTATTCTTCCAACGAATCCTCTTCATCCGCAATGGCGGCAGCAGCGCCCGAAACCGCGGATACAACCACGACAACCGCCACTATCACCACCAAAAGAATGATAAGTGAAAAGAAGATCAAGAAACCTGTTTCTGTCATTTTATCGTCCTCCTATAAACCATACCAGGCGATTCCTTCGTCTGCCCAACCGGAAAGGATGAGCATAACTACCTCGCCAAGATTTGTTGTATAATTATGACTGTTTGTATTTGCGTTCTTATTAAACTGGCGATATACCGGAACGGCCTTGTTATCGTCAGAATACCAGCCGATACCTTCATATTGCCATCCGAGGCTTACAAGATAATCCCTCTCAGCGGCATTTGTCGTGTAAAAATGCTCTCCGCCCGGGGAATACGGGGTATAAAGTCTGTAAACCGGAGTAAGGGATATCGCCGGCGCTTCCCAGGCTTCGCCCTCGTCCTGCCATCCGACGTTTACAAGATGCTGTCTTTCAGCCATACTTGCGGTATAAAAATGTTCTCCGGAATTCCTGTTATAAAGCCTGTACATAACGATCCCGTTCTTTTCCGGATCCACCGGATCCACCAGTTCCGGCTCGGGCTCGGGTTCGGGTTCCGGTTCCGGCTCTACATAATCATCATCGCGCATATCCTGGGTCGGCTGGCTTCCTGTCTCTTTTCCGTAATCATACATGCAAAGAGGTCTTCCGAACTCCGCCCACTGAGGGGTCGGTGTATGATACAGATTCGACCTTTCGTTGTAGCTCAAAAGCGTGCTGTCGCTCTTATTATAGAAGTCATATATTATGCCGTAATCCTGATCGTCCCATGTACAGTCCACCGCATACCAGTATTCGCCGATCTTTACCTGGTTCCATTCATGCTCCTGACTTGTAACGGAAATGGTTTCTATTCCCGCGCCGTTACAAAGAAGCGCAAATGCTTCCGAATACCCGGCACAAACCGATGTTCTCAGCATCAGGGCCGAGTAACAGCTCTGGTCATAATCGTTTGCGACATATCTTACATTCCTGCAAAGATAGTCATGTATATACTTTTCTTTCTCTTCCGTTGAATTTTTCTTGTTGGCCGCGGCTATTATGTTATCCGCGGTCTTAAAAAAGGACTTTGTATATGTTGCCCTGGTGTTACCGTTTTTGAAAATATCGAAACACTCCAGCTGCACCGTTCCGCTCTTATTTCCGGAGGATGTGTATACAACGGCATTATC
>JAFOND010000197.1 GCA_017418645.1 Lachnospiraceae bacterium
CGCCGCGGAATTTAAGATCGCGGTTGTTAAGGATCTGTGCCAAAAGTATCGCAAGGATAAGCATTATAGGCACTTCAATAATAAGATACAGGTAAGTATTACCCATTGAGCGGATGAATGTCTTATCCGCAGGAATATTCTTGATGTAATTGACAAAAAGCGGATCACCCCATTTAAGATTGACGCCCGATCCGGTCTTTAGCGACGTAACGAATGCCTGGATCATTGGCCAGAAACTCATTATGAAGATAAGGATCGAAGCGGGAGCAAGAAACAACCAACCGGCAGTCTGTTGCTTCGCCGTAACCGACTTTGCTTTTTTCATGTCAAACCCATCCCCCTTTCTTTCAGTAAGAAAAAGCGGGGAATCGGAATTTCCGATTCCCCGCATTTTTTAGCTTTAAACCGGTACTGTTCAGTTTAAGATTAGAGACTCATCTGTCTCTCGATATCTTCCTGAGCAGCCTGGATTTCTGCAGCAAGATCGCTTCCGCCGCCCTGCTGTGTAGCGTTTGTGATGGCTGTTCCAATCGCTGTACGAAGCGGATAATGGAAGTCGTTCTGCTCAACTACCGGTACGTTAGCACCCATAGCAACGATGTCGGCATAGATAGCCTGGCCGTTGAAGTATTCATCCGGTTCCTGATATACGGAAGACTTACCTGCAGAGATGCAGCATGTGATAACACCACCGTTCTTAAGAGCGTTGTCATATGTATCCATAGCGCCTTCGCCGCCACCGAATGTATATGCAAGGAATTCCTTAGCAAGGTCTGTCTTCTGGCAGTTTCCTGTGATGTAAAGTGAAGAACCGCCGTTAGCAGCATAACCTTCCTTACCGGAAAGTGTCGGGATTGTTGTAATAGCCCACTTACCGCTGTTTTCCTTAACCTGCTTGATTGTCGGGATGATCCAGTTTCCGTTCATAACGCCGGCAACCTGATCACCAACGATTGACTGATCCGTGTAGTCTGACCAGCTGTCGCAAAGAAGGATAACGCCGTCATCTGCACCCTTTACGATAACTTCAAGGATCTTCTTGTATGTTTCGTTATCAACAAGGTTCGGGTTTCCGTCCTTCCACTGAGATTCGCCTTCAGCCTGCATGAACATGTACGGAAGGTCATCACCGGAGTGATCCATGGAAAGAAGGTACTTGCCTGTCTTATCCTTAACTTCCTTACCGATCTCAAGCCAACGATCCCATGTGATACCTGTTACGTCTTTGATCGTGTATCCGCACTCTTCAAGGATATCTGTACGATATGCGAAGATTGCTGTTCCGTTATCAACCGGAGCGCCGTAGTGCTTTCCGCCGATTGTGCTGTAGGAAAGCTTTTCAGCACCGAAATCCTTCCAGTCGATATCTGCATCTTCAAGATCCTGCCATGCATCAGGATAGTTAGCAACATACTGCTGAATGTAGTGATCCTGGAAAAGAACGATATCCGGAAGTGTGCTGTAATCGCCTGCATTACCGGCATTTGTGATGTTCTGTTCTACGTCTGAAGAACCGGAAACCGTGTTGATCTCAAGCTTGAAATCCGGGTTCTTCTTCTGGAATGCAGCTTCTGCAGCTTCAAGCGCCGGAATATTGAAGTTTGCGTCCCATGCAGCTACCGTAAGAGTATTCGGATCGTCGGATGTACCGCCGAGGTCCGCAAGTTCCTCTTCTTCTTCGCCGCCAGCCTCTGTTGTCTCTTCCGTTGTGTTGTCAGCACTTGTGTCTCCGCCGTTGTCAGATCCTGTGCCGCCGCAGGCTGCAAGTGTTGTGAACGCAAGCGCGCCTGCCATAATGATTGACAGTAATTTCTTTTTCATGAATGAATCCCTCCTCATTCTATCGGGTCATGCACTTTACTCTGTCTGTAAAAATGCACAAAATAAGACCCATGTTTTCTTGATACGTATGGCATTATATACTTTAATTCAGAGCGTGTCAACAAAAAGACGAAAAAATATGTGCAGAATAAACATATAAAAAACAAGAGGTAATTTTGTGAAAAATTACCTCTTGAAATGATTTCATTTTATATTAAATGAACCGTATTTACGCTACATTTTTCTTTGCAAGTTCGCAAAGTTCCGTGAAACCTGCAGCATCACTAACCGCAAGGTCAGCAAGCATCTTTCTGTTCATATCAACGCCTGCAACCTTAAGTCCGTGCATGAACTTGCTGTATGAAAGTCCGTTAAGACGTGCCGCAGCATTGATACGTGCGATCCAGAGCTGTCTGAACTGACGCTTTCTCTGCTTACGTCCCGCATAGGAACTTGTTAAGGCACGCATTACGCTCTGCTTAGCAACTCTGTACTGCTTTGAACGTGCTCCGCGATAGCCCTTTGCCATCTTTAATACTCTGTTATGCTTTTTCTTGGCGTTTAATCCGCCCTTGATTCTTGCCATGATAATACCTCCTTAAATATATGTACCGAAAGTTTGTTCCGAATCTTAAAGATAAGGAAGTACCTTCTTCATGTTCTTGATATTCGTATCGTCCGTCATAGCCGGCTTTCTTAAGTTTCTCTTTCTCTTGGTTGTCTTCTTTGCCAAGATGTGGCTCTTATATGCCTTGCTTCTCTTTAATTTGCCGTTTCCCGTTACGGAAAAACGCTTAGCTGCTGCTCTCTTTGTTTTAATCTTTGGCATGATGTTACCTCCTGCTAATTACTGTTTTTTCTCTGCAAGCACCATACTGATGGTCCTGCCTTCCTGCTTGGGATCTTTTTCAACTACAGCCACGTCGCTCATCATTTCGGCGATATCCGTCATGATATGCTGACTCTGTTTCATATGTGCCATCTCACGTCCGCGGAATCTGAGTGTCACCTTTACCTTATTGCCTTTTGCAAGGAATTTTCTCGCATTGTTAAGCTTTGTGTTAAGATCATTGTCATCAATATTCGGTGACAGACGGATCTCTTTAAGCTCAATCTGCTTCTGCTTTTTCTTGGCTTCTTTTTCCTTACGTGCAAGCTCATATCTGTACTTTCCGTAGTCGATTATCTTGCACACCGGCGGTACTGCATTAGGTGCGATCTTTACAAGATCCAGTTCCTTTTCGTCCGCGATATTCTGTGCATCTCTCGCAGACATGATACCCAACTGTTCTCCGTCGGGTCCGATCAGTCTTACTTCTTTGTCTCTGATCTGTCCGTTGATCATTAATTCGCTAATGGCTGTTTCCTCCCTGTGAATCTCCTCCGCTTCAAATGCAATAAAAAAGCGGAACGCAAAAGCATTCCACAAAAACTTAAGATAAGTATGAACCTTAATTTAAGCTTGTAAACACTGAGTCGTTCGGTTACGCTCAGGTGAGAGTGGAAGCTCTGCTTGTCTTACAACGCTTGGTAATTTAACATAAAGCTTACGCCTTGTCAAGCATTTTTTCTTACTTTTACATCCTGTATCATATTATCGGACACATCAAGCACCTCATATATGATCCCGTCCTTTTCCACGGAAAAGGTTTCATGTTCATCCGGTACGCGCCCTATGAGCGAAACAAGAAGCCCGTTTAAGATTTCAAAATCCTCTCCGAGATCAACACCGAGCTTCTCTTCTATCTCCGAAAGCGGCGTATGTCCGTTACAAAGGTAATAATCTTCGGAAATCTTTGAAACGGATTCCTCTTCTTCGTCATGCTCATCCTGTATATTTCCGACTATTTCCTCGAGGATATCCTCCATAGCAATAAGTCCCGCCGTCTGTCCGTATTCGTCGACGACGATCACCATATGGGACTTTTCAAGCTGCATTGTGGTAAACAGGGTGTCAATCCCATGAGTTTCGGGGACTGATTCCGCGTCACGGATAAGTCCTTCTATATCTCTTATTGCGGTACCGAAAAGATCTTCTCTTCTAATATAAGAAAAAAGATCTTTAATATGGATAAGCCCGATTATGTCATCTATATCCTCTTCATAAACGGGATACCTTGAATAATGGTTTTCCGTTACGAAATCAAACACTTCGGAAAGCGTCGTTCCCGCATGTATAGCCTTTATATCTTTCCTGTGCACCATGATATCCTTTGCATCCTTCTCGTCAAAAGAAAGAATGTTCTGGATCATGGCAGCCTCGTTTATGCGGATCGCGCCCTGCTCCTGGCCCTCGTTGACCTTCGAGATCAGTTCGTCTTCAAAAATCTCGTCGGGAGTCTGGTTTTCTTTTTTCTTTTTTATATTAAAAAACATAATAATCCTTTTCGGATACGATCTTTCCGTTTTTAAGATAGCATCTCTTTATCCTGTTTCCGAGGTCGCATGCAAATTCATAATTAAACCTACCCGACATCTCTCCCAGCTTTTCCAATGTGATCTTGTGAGAACCGTCCTGTCCGATAAGTGTAACCTTATCGTGAAGAGATACGTCTTCGATACCGGTTATATCGATCATAAACTGGTCCATGCATATCCGTCCGATTATGGGAGCCTTTTGCCCGTGTACAAGAACGTATCCTTTTCCGGATAAAAGTCTGGCATAGCCGTCTCCGTAACCTACGGGTACAACCGCAACCGTAGTATCGTCATCCGTTATATATGTTCCGCCGTAGCTTATGGGATGTCCCGCGGAGAATTCCTTGATGGAAACTATACGACTGTATAGAGAAAGCGCGGCTTTAAGCGGGAAATCGTGGTCCATCTCTTCCGACGGCCAAAGTCCGTACATAGTGATGCCCGCCCGGGCCATATCAAAGTTTGCTTCGGGAAATTCAAGGATACCGGCACTGTTTGAAGCATGATGGATCTTAAACTCCACTCCCCTGTCGGAAAGAGTTCTTATCATCTCCTCAAAGAGTTCGGTCTGTTCTCTTGTAAAAGTCTTGTCTTCCTCATCGGCTTTCGCAAAATGAGTAAATATGCCTTCAAGTTCGATATTTTTTAGTTCCGAGATCTTAACGATCTCTTCTACCGAATCCTTATCAATCTGAAATCCGAGCCTTCCCATTCCGGTATCTATCTTTATGTGTACCGGAATCTTTTTACCCAGATTTTTTGCGGCTTCATCATATCTGTAAGCCATTTCATACGAAAGGATTGCGGGACGTATATCGTTGTTGATCACGGTTTCATACGTCACCGGGAAAGTATATCCCAAAATAAGAATAGGTTTCTTAACGCCGGCATTGCGAAGTTCCATTGCTTCGTCAACCGTTGCTGTCGCAAAACCGAAAAGGAAGGGAATATCCTCGATATCCTTTGCGATCGGTACGGCTCCGTGTCCGTATCCGTCCGTTTTCATTACTGCCATTATCTTGCAGTCTTCTTTCATGTTTTCATGCATGGAAAGGAGATTTTCCCTAATGGCATCAAGGTCTATCTCCGCCCAGACTCGGCTTTTGTCCATAAAATCCTTTCTCCTCTAAAAACTATAAGTTACCTGATAAGGCTTCGGGGATTCCATCAAGGATATCCGATGCCATAAGGCTTTCGTATCCTTTGCTTTCAGCCGAAATATCCCCGGCCTTTCCGTGTATATAGGCTCCCAGCGACGCCGCAACATCCGCAGGCGCTCCGGTGGCCATAAGTCCTGCGATGATTCCCGAAAGAACATCTCCGGAACCGGCCGTTGCCATTCCGTTGTTTCCCGAAGTGCATATATATGTCTCCCTGAAAGGGATGGCCGTAACACTTGCGGAATCCTTAAGGTGACATATTACCTGATATTCTCTTGAAAACTCTTCCGCGATACGAATAAGGTTTTCTTTTATGTATGATGAGCCTTCACCCCGAAGCCTTGACATTTCTTTTATATGCGGTGTTAAAACAAGCTCGGTATGTGGCTTTAAAAGTATTCCCGTATCCTCCGAGATTATGTTTAGTGCATCCGCATCCAGGACCATCGGCACAGATGCATTCTTAAATATTATATCAAAAATCTGTTTGCCGGTCTTCCCGGTTGAAAGCCCCGGTCCCATAAGGACTATATCGGCAGATTCCAACGCGGATAAAACGTCTTTTTCGTTTATCTTGTCCTGATATGTGGTAAGAAGCGCCTCCGGAATAAGAGACTGCAATGCGCTCCTGTTTGTCTCGTGAGTAAGGATCCGGACCATTCCCGCTCCGCAAAGATAACAGGCCTTCGCGGCAAAATACGCTGCCCCGGCGCAATCGAAACTTCCTGCAACAACAAGGACCTTTCCGTATGACCCCTTATGGGTATCCGCTTTTCTTTTCGGCAGATAGTGCCTTATATCTTCATCTTCGTAGGCAAAAAGCGCTTCTTTCTTTTCCGGAAGCGAATATTCCGTTATTCCAATGTCCGCGATAAAGAGTCTTCCGGCAAAACTTCTTCCGGGAAATAAAAGCTGACCTACTTTTGCAAAACCGAAAGTAACGGTAAGATCCGCAAAGAATGCCGTATCCGGAACTTCTCCCGTATCCGTGTATACGCCTGAGGGCATGTCCACAGCTATCCTTATGGCGTTGGCACTGTTTGCGTTCTCTATAACGGATAGTATGGTTTCATCAAGCGGTCTTGAAAGTCCTATTCCGAATATCGCATCGATTATTACATCAAAACCCGAAAAATCTCCGCCCGCAAAAATGAGTTCTTCCGTATTATATGCTCTTGCGGATAAAAGTTGCTCCTTCACAAGGCCGTCCATATTCTTTTCATCGCCCAGAAGCGTAAAGGATACGTTCTTTCCCTTTTCTTTTAAAAGCCTTGCAATGGCGAGTCCGTCGCCGCCGTTATGGCCCGTACCGCAGAGTACAAGTATTTTTTTGTCGGAAAGTCCTTCTTCAAAGAGTATACGAACAACGGAAAGCGCTGCGCGCTCCATAAGAACGGATTCCGGAATATGAAACTGTGTTGAAGTCGCTTCATCACATGACTTCATCTCTTTTTGGTAAAGGATCCTTTTCATCTCATTCCTCCGATGTCTTAAAATCCTCTTTCTTTTTTTCGGGTTCTTTAAGTTTTGCACCTTTTATAAGGACTTTATCGCTCTTCTTGGGTGCATTTTCATTTCCCTGACCGTCTTTGTTTTCGCCTTCCTTCTTATCCGCTTCTTCTTTCCTGTCATCGGCGTTTTCGTATCTTACATCAAAAAGATCAATAACGTCTTTTCCGAAGATGTCATGCATATAGGAATATATTTCCCTGTTGTTTATCTCACGGTTCTGTTTTTTAATGATGTTCTGCTTTAACTCAATCCTGAATTTTGTGATCCATTCGGTGATATCCACGATTTCATGTTCATTCTGTCTTAATTTATCGTAACAGAACGTCATGGTAAGCATCATCAGCTCTTTATCCGTTTCGTATATGGAACGAGGAAGATCCTTAAGCTCATCCTCTGCCGCCTCGATCTTTCCGTTCAATTCCTCGAGAAGGCGCTTGTTTTCGTCGAGTTTTCGTTCTTCTTCCGCAGTGTCCTCGCCTCTTTCCGCGCCCTTCATGTTTTCACGGATACTCTCCATAAGGGTATTCTTGAGCTTTTTATAATCCTTAAGATCGTTATTCAGTTTTCCCTGTCTTTGAAGTTTCTCATCAAGAACCTTTTCCAGTTCCTTTACGTCGTCGGGTTTTCCGCTTATGGCAAATAGCCTGTGCCACTTCTGATCCAGCGTAAGAATCGGTATCTTGACAAGAGAAAGAGCTTCCGTAAAAGCTGCTTCGTTCATATTATGCCCCCCTCAGAAGAATAATATAAAATTATAAATTCTTTACGCTCCAATGTCAATTTGAGTTTAATTCTTCCCACTCCTCATAGAGAATCTGAAGTTCTTCTTTCTTTTCTTCGGATTGCTTTGTAAGTTCATTAAGCTTCGCCGAATTGGTCGCAATCTCTTGGCTCTGAAACTTCTCTTCTATTTCGGAAATCTCATTTTCCAGGACATCTATCTTTTCTTCGATTTCTTTTATCCTGTTTTCTTTCTTTTTCTTTTCCGCCGCCTCTTTTTTCTGTTCCTGCCAGGAAAGTTTTTTTGAATTCTCTTCCGATGTATCCGCCTGTCCGTTTTTATTGTCCGAAAGTGCTTTTTCCTTCAAATAAGCCTTTCTTTCAAGATAATAATCGTAATTCCCCTGAAAATGTTCAAAGGTTTCGCCCGAGAGTTCATATATATCAGTTGCGATCCTGTTTATGAAATATCTGTCATGCGATACAAAAAGAAGCGTTCCTTCATAGGACAAAAGCGCATTTTCAAGTATTTCCTTGGACTCCATATCAAGGTGGTTGGTAGGCTCGTCCAAAATCAGAAGATTTGAGCCCGAAAGCATAAGCTTCGCAAGGGAAACACGGCCACGCTCTCCTCCGGAGAGTACCGATATCTTTTTAAAGACATCATCTCCCGTGAACAAGAATGCGGCAAGGACGTTTCTTATCTCCGTATCGTTCTTGTCCGGATATGTATCCTGCAATTCCTGAAACAGTGTCTTTTCATCCGAAAGAGCCTGCTGTTCCTGATCATAATATCCAATTGTAACATTGGTTCCGAAAGTGATCGTTCCGGAAAGCGGAGTAACTTTATTGTTTATTATCTTAAGAAGCGTTGTCTTTCCCGTACCGTTATCGCCGATGATCCCGACTCTCTGTTTTTTATAAAGATCCATGGAAAATCCGGAAAACAGATTCTTTTCTCCATACCTCATGGAGAGGTCCTCTATCTTCATGACATCATTACCCGATGTGACGTCCGTAAACAGGGAAAGCCTCATTTTGTCTTTATACTCCACGGGTTTTTCGAGACGATCGATCTTATCAAGCATCTTTTCCCGGCTTTCAGCGCGTTTAATGGACTTTTCCCGGTTAAACTGTTTAAGTTTTTTAATAACGGCTTCCTGATGAGCTATCTCGTCCTGTTGTTTTTCGTATTCACGGGCATAGGCTTTCTGTCTTTCGGCTTTAAGACGAACGAAGTCCGTATAGTTTCCTTTGTAAACGGAGCCTTTATGATCCGAAAGATCCACGACGTGATCCACTATCTTGTCCATAAAATATCTGTCGTGGGCAACGATAATGAGCGAGCCCCGATACTTCTGAAGATATCCTTCAAGCCATTCAATGGCGGAAAGGTCCAAATGGTTTATGGGCTCGTCAAGCATCAGCAGGTCCGGTTTTTTCATAAGTAGTTTACCCAGAGATGCCCTGGTCTTCTGTCCTCCGGAAAGTGCGGACATATCGTGAGAAAATTCTTCTTCTATAAAACCGAGTCCTTTTAAGATGCCGTTAGCTTCGGATCTGAAGGTTAGACCGCCGTTATCCTCGAAAGCCCTGTTCTTTTCGTGATAATCGTTTAAAAGTTCGGATAGTTCGTCTCCCGTCTTTTCCGACATCATGGCTTCCATATCCCGAAGCTCTTTTTCCATCACAATAAGATCTTCCCTTTCCTTAAGAAGAAGATCCATTATCTTTCCCTCGCCCGTATCTTCCTGATACTGCGAAAGATAGCCGAATGTCACGTCTTTTGAAAATACAACGTTTCCGTCATCGGCCTTTTCGACATTGGCTATGATTTTTAATAACGTGGACTTTCCGGTGCCGTTATTACCGACTACGGCAAACTTTTCCCCGGGCTCAATCTGAAAAGAAACATCCTTCAGCACGGTTTCCGCGCCGAAGGATTTATTCAGATTCTGTATGGATAAAAGCATTAATTATTCTCCAGTGTGTTTCTTATCTCTTTAATAAAGTCGAAAGAATTAAGAACCGTCTTATTCCCGGTTGTTGCTATAAGTGCCAGGTCCTTTGTCATCTTTCCGTCCTCGATAGTCTTTATGCACGCCTTTTCGAGTCTGTCCGCAAAGGATACAAGTTCCGGATTATTGTCAAGTTCTCCGCGTTTTCGAAGAGCGCCTGTCCATGCAAATATGGTTGCAACGGAGTTAGTTGACGTCTCTTCTCCGTTTAAATGCTTGTAATAATGTCTCTGTACCGTACCATGGGCCGCCTCATATTCAAAATAGCCCTGGGGTGATACAAGAACACTTGTCATCATTGCAAGAGAACCGAATGCGGATGATATCATATCGCTCATTACATCGCCGTCATAGTTTTTGCACGCCCAGATAAAGCCGCCTTCGGACTTCATAACACGGGCAACGGCATCATCGATAAGCGTATAGAAATACGTGATTCCCGCCTTTTCAAAACGGTCTTTATATTCAGCTTCGAATATTTCCGCAAAAACATCCTTAAATGTATGATCATACTGCTTTGATATTGTATCCTTGCTTGCAAACCAGAGTTCCTGTTTCTGATCCAAAGCATATTCAAAGCATGATCTTGCAAAGCTTTCTATGGAAGACACGATATTATGCTGTCCCTGGATAATTCCCGCGCCGTTAAAATCATGTATCGTAACCCTCTGCTCCTCTCCGTTTTCCGGTGTATAGACAAGTTCGGTCTTTCCGGGACCCGGGATTTTCATTTCAACGGCTTTATAAACATCACCGTACGCATGACGCGCGATGGTTATGGGCTTTTTCCAGTTCCTTACGACCGGATCGATTCCCTTAACGATGATGGGAGTTCTGAAAACCGTACCGTCCAAAATGGCGCGGATAGTTCCGTTGGGGCTCTTCCACATTTCCTTAAGACCGTATTCTTCGACTCTTGCTGCATTCGGCGTGATTGTTGCGCATTTTACCGCAACCCCGTATTTCTTGGTGGCTTCCGCGGATTCTACGGTAACCTTGTCGTCGGTTTCGTTTCTGTTCTTTAATCCAAGATCAAAGTACTGAGTATTGAGATCGATATAAGGAAGAAGGAGTTCCTCCTTTATCATCTGCCAGAGAATCCGGGTCATCTCATCCCCGTCCATCTCCACAAGCGGTGTCTGCATTTTTATTTTATCCATGATCATATCCTTCCGTTATCTATATCTTCATGTTCCTTGCTCTTTTTGGCTTCGGCGGCCTTTATCTTCGGCGCGATCCATGTCTTAATCAAAAGATCTATCATCGCAACTACCGGAATAGCAAGAAGGATTCCGATAACACCGAACATTCTTCCGCCCACTATAACACCGATAAGTATCCATAGCCCCGACACTCCGAAGGTATCTCCGTAAAGTTTCGGTTTAAGGATATATCCGTCAAAAGTCTGTATTATCGCGGTTATTATAAGGAAAACAAGGGCATGCTTCGGATTGACCAAAAGGAGGATAAATGCGCCGATAACCGCACCGATCATGGGACCGAAGGTCGGGATAAGGTTTGTTACGCCGACCGTAACGGACACCATTCCGATATACGACATGCCGAATATTGCCATCAGTATTGCATTTATGACCGCGACGATAATGCCTTCGATAATGCTGTAAATAATGTACTTCGAAAGAATTTCATTGCATTTCTTTATAAAAGGAAGAACATTCCAGTAATTATCCTTCATTATAAGGAGTGCAAGATGTGCAAAACTCTTTATTATCTTCTCTTTGGCCGATAAAAAATATACCGCCAGGATGAAGCCTATGAACCATGCTCCGATATGTCCGCCCACGGTTTTTGATGTATCCATCATATCCCCGGAGTTCTCCTGGAACGCTTCGGAAATACTGTCAAAAAATTCCTGCGACAGATTTATTACATTTTGCGCGGCATCCGTCGATCCGAGCCCGGATGCTCCGAATCCGCCTATCCACTTGTTAAGTGAATCCACATAAGCAGGTATGTGTTTAATGAATGTTAATATGGAATCGAGAAGCTGCGGAATGAGCGTTGCCAGCAAAAGACCGATAAAAATAATAACCGAAAGCAATGCAGACAATTCGGACAGCATTTTCCTGATCTTATCTTTATTTATCTTATGAAATACTTTGTTGTAGAAAAGCATCATAAGCGGATTAATCAGATACGCTATGATAGCTCCCGCAAAAATGGGATAAACAAAGCTCCCGATGGCGGCTATCGCTTTTCCGAAAACATTTAAATGCGTTATTATCACATAGAAAAGTACGGCAATGCAGAGTGCTACCGCATTGTTAAACCAGCTTTTTTCGGTTATCTGTTTCCATTTATTCATAGTTTATCAGTCCCCTGATTTTCCGACGCCATTCTAAACTTCAAAGAGGAATCTTCCCCGGTCAATTCTTTACTACAATATTAACGATCTTGCCCGGCACATAGATTTCCTTAACGATATCTCCGGAAAGCCTGTTGCCCAAGGCTTCCTTAGCTGCAGCAATGGCATCTTCCTTTGAAATGCTCTTTGAAAGATTGAGTACCGTCCTGACCTTTCCGTTAACCTGAACCGCAACCTCAACTTCATCCGTAACAAGGAGAGCAGGATCAAATTCGGGCCATTTTTCATATGCAATGGTGTCGTTATGTCCCATAAGTTCCCAGATTTCTTCGCCGACATGCGGGCAGATACATGAGAACATCTTTATGAAGCCTTCGGCGTATTCCCTCGGGCACTTTCCTTCCTTATAAACCGCATTGACAAAGATCATCATCTGAGAGATGGCGGTATTATATCCAAGCTGTTCAAAGTCCGAAGTAACCTTCTTTACGGTTTCATGATACACCTTTTCAAGCACCTTTACCGGTTCGTCGGTAAGATTCTCCGGCTCCGTAAAGAAAGTATAAACACGGCCGATAAAACGGCTTGCCCCCGCAACATTGTTATCGTTCCAGGGTTTTGAAACCTCAAGGGGTCCCATAAACATCTCATAAAGGCGAAGGGTATCCGCGCCGTATTCTTCAACGACATCACTGGGATTAACAACAAATTCCGGGAATCGTTTTCCCATCTTGATACCGTTTGCACCAAGGATCATTCCCTGATGCACAAGCTTCTTAAACGGCTCTTTTACGGGCGAAAGTCCCTCATTATAAAGGAAGCGGTTCCAGATTCTTGAATAGATAAGATGTCCTACGGCATGCTCCGGTCCGCCAACATAAAGATCTACCGGCATCCAGTGTTCAAGCAGCTTCTGATCCGCAAATTCGTTTTCGTTATCGGGATCGATATATCTGTAATAATACCAGGATGAACCGGCAGAGCCCGGCATTGTTGAAGTTTCACGGTCTCCCTTTAATCCATCCTTATCGTAATGCTTCCATTCTTTTGCATTCTCAAGAGGCGCCTGTCCGTTCTTTCCCTTGTAATCTTCAAGTTCCGGAAGGATAACGGGAAGTTCGGAATCCGGAAGGAATTCGATCTCTCCGTCTTCCTTATATACGCAGGGAACCGGCTCGCCCCAGTATCTCTGGCGTGCAAAAATCCATTCACGGAAATGATAATTTACCTTTTCACGGGCAACTCCCATATCCACAAGTTTCTTTGTAATGGCTTTCTTGGCCTCTTCAACCGTAAGACCCGTAAACTCTTCGGAATTAATAAGTGTGCAGCCCTTTCCCAGGTAATCCTGCTTTTCAAAGGCATGTTCGGAAACATCAACGCCCTCTCCCGTTATAACCTGAATATACTCAAGTCCGTGAACTTCAGCATATTCAAAGTCTCTCTGGTCATGACTGGGGACCGCCATAACGGCACCCGTTCCGTAACTTGCAAGGACAAAATCTCCCAGGAAGATGGGAACTTCTTTTCCGTTAACAGGATTTATTGCATATACGCCTTTCAGCGGACATCCGGACTTTGTCTTATTAAGATCCGTTCTGTCAAGATCGTTCTTCTTTGCGGTTTCGGCAATATATGCCTCCGCTTCTTCACGGTTTTCAACTCTGTCGAGAAGTGACTTTACAATGTCTCCGTCAGGAGCCAGTACCATAAACGTGATACCGTATATCGTTTCGATACATGTGGTAAAGATAGAGAACTTACCGCCTCCGACGATATCAAAATCGACCTCTACCCCTGTAGAACGGCCGATCCAGTTCCTCTGGATCTCTTTTGTTGACTCCGGCCAGTCGATCTCGTTAAGACCCTCAAGCAGTTCTTCCGCAAAAGCCTGCTGGTCGATAACCCACTGCTTCATCATCTTTTTAACAACGGGGTACCCGCCGCGCTCGGACTTTCCGTCAATTACTTCATCGTTTGAAAGAACTGTACCGAGTTCTTCGCACCAGTTTACCGGCATGTCGATATGCTTTGCATAGCCCTTTTCATAGAGTTTCTTAAATATCCACTGAGTCCATTTATAAAACTTCGGATCCGATGTTGCGACCATCTTTGACCAGTCGTAATCAAATCCAAGTTCTTTAAGCTGCTTTGAAAACGTCTTAATATTCTCTTCCGTAAATCCCGCCGGGTGATTTCCCGTTGTTACGGCATACTGCTCAGCCGGAAGTCCGAAAGAATCGTATCCCATGGGATGAAGAACGTTATATCCCTGCATTCTCTTCATACGGGACATTATGTCCGTTGCCGTATAGCCTTCCGGATGTCCCGCGTGAAGGCCTACTCCCGAAGGATAGGGAAACATATCAAGAGCATAATACTTGGGTTTGGAGAAATCCCAGACGTCCGTCTTAAAGGTCTCATGTTCCTCCCAGTATTTCTGCCATTTCTTTTCAATTGCTTTGTGATTATATTTTGCAGCCATTAATCCTGCCTCCAAATAGAATTTAGCGCAGTGCGCTCCCACAATTCTATCATAACAGGGCTTTTTGTCAAGGTGAATGAAGGGGATAACGGAATCAGGGGGACGGTTCTTGTGATTGTAACAATCACAAGAGCCGTCCCCCTGATTTAAATGATCTGTAGGTAAATTTTATTCCTCTGCACCTTCCGCAGCAAGTGCCGCTCTTGCAGCAACTTCCTTCTCCTGCACATCGTGCGGTGCCTGATCGTAACGAAGGAACTCATAAGAGTATCTTCCGGTTCCGCCGGTCATTGAACGAAGAGACGTATCATAGCCGTAAAGGCTTGCGTACGGGATCTCGGCATCGATCTGTGTGATGGTTGAATCCTCATCTGTCGGGTTCATTCCCATAACCTTTGCGCGGCGCTTGTTAAGCTCGCCCATAACATCTCCCACCTGCTCGTTTGAAACGAGAACCTTGAGAGTTGCTATCGGCTCAAGAAGGATCGGCTTAGCTTCCATTATACCCTTCTTAAAGCACATTACTGATGCTGTCTTGAATGCAGCCTCGGATGAGTCAACCGGATGATAGGATCCGTCATAGAGAACTGCCTTAACGCCAACAACCGGATATGCCGCAAGCGGTCCCTTTTCAACGCCCTGTTGAAGGCCCTTTTCAACTGCGGGATAATAGTTCTTCGGAACCGTA
>JAFOND010000198.1 GCA_017418645.1 Lachnospiraceae bacterium
AAGGGTAACCCGGAGGCGGAATTCTTTTATTCCGACGAGGACAAGACGGACTCAAAGGGAAATCAATATTTTGAGCCGCATTTCAAGCCGGATTATGATCCCGCGCTCCTTTGTAGTACCAATTATATTTGCCATTTTGTGGCGGTAAAAAGATCTTTATATGAAAGGGTGGGCGGATTGAATCCGGAGTATAACGGCGCCCAGGACTATGATTTCGTGCTCCGTTGCACGGAGAACACGGATACGGAAAAGATCGTTCATGTAAAAAAGATCCTGTATCACTGGCGCTTTCACAATGCATCGACGGCAAAGAACGTGCATAGCAAGGATTATGCGTTTGATGCGGGACTAAATGCTCTCGAGGCGCATTATGGGAGAATGTTGTCGGAAGATGCAGTTGCGGGTGAAAGCGGCGCAAATGCGGGACCGGGCAATGCCGGAAATGTTCGTGTAGAAAAAACCATCGTCCCGGGAATATATAAGACCACGGGATTGGATTATAAATCTTTTTTCAATGTTGAGAATGTAAAAACCATAACGGTGGCGGAAAACGGCCTTATTACCGAGGCGGGAACATACGATAAGGATAGCGGCTATGAACCGCCGTATGATATAAAGAACTTTAAAGGCTTCGATGTGACGGAGTACGGATACATGAACCGCCTCCTCTGCATGAGGATGGATAGCGAAGGCAGCCTGTATCTGCCGAACTAGTGTCATTTCGAGGAGCGGCGAGAAATCTTCACTATAAACTATGGGAAATAGAATTAAAAGACTAAACACCTATATCCGAACCTTCGGCCTCTCTTATCTCATCAAGAGAGCCCTTATTAAGCTGCACCTTCTCCACCTTTCCCGGGAGGAACTCAACTTCCGCTATTGGCTGGCCTCAAAATATCCCGGCAAGATCAACATGCTCCGCCCGGAGAAGGATCTCAATGAAGAAGACGGTATAACCTTTATCGCAAAAGACGGCAGCCTTCTCTTCCCGGATTACAAGGAAAAAGTAAAGAAAGCTTTCGCCGAAAACCCAAACATAAAACTTGTCTATACGGACGAAGACTGCTATGACGAGAAAACAGACATCCACACCCAGCCCTTTTTCAAACCCGACTACTCCCCGGAGTTCCAAAAATCATATGATTACATCGGCCCTGTCTACGCAGTTCGAAGCGGGTTCAAGAATACAGCACTTACCGGGTTTAGGGAAGAAGAGGTTATGCACATTCCCGAAGTATTATTCTCTAAAGCCTTCCCCTTGAGGGGGCGCACGACGTCCAGTGGACGTCGGCTTTGCGCCGACCGAAGCGAGAGCGGCCCTCTCCTCTCCATTCTGATCCCCAACAAGGACCACATCGAAGACCTGAAAAATTGTATCGATTCCCTTCTCGATCCCGCGCGGAACACCTACCGGAATTTCGAGATCATAATAATAGAAAACAACAGCGAGAAGGAAGAAACCTTCGAATACTACGATTCGATCTGCACAGCGGAGGACAAGGCGCCATCAGATTCCGTAACAGACGATACGGCGAAGCAACACCCCACCGTCCGCACCGTAACATACACCGGCTCCTTCAACTACTCAAGAATAAACAACTTCGGTGCAAAGGAAGCGAAGGGAGAACTCCTCCTTCTTCTTAACAACGATACGGAAATAATAGAAAAGGATTCCATCGCACATCTTGTAAACGATGTCTGCATCCCCGGAATCTCCGCTGCGGGCGCAAAACTATATTACGAAGACAAGAGCATCCAGCATGCCGGAATAGTGATCGGGATAAACGGCTTTGCCGCAAACATGCTCCCCTTTATAAGCGACGAGGAAAACTATTTCCCGTATGCGACGGTCCGTCGGGAGATGTCCGCCTGCACCGCGGCATGCCTTATGATAAGACGGGATACATTTGAAAAGATAAAGGGCTTCGACGAAGATCTTGCAGTGGCGCTTAACGACGTCGACCTTTGCATGAAGGTCCGCGCCCTCGGAGAAAAGATAATCTTTGATCCGAACGCCAAACTTTTTCACTACGAATCCAAATCCCGGGGACTCGACATGACGGGCGAAAGCAGGACCCGCTTTGAAAAAGAGATAGCGTACTTTAAGAACAAGTGGACTGAGGAACTGGAAAAACCGGATCCCTATTACAACAGGAACCTGTCGCTGACGCTGCAGGACTA
>JAFOND010000199.1 GCA_017418645.1 Lachnospiraceae bacterium
AAGTTCTCAATACCGCTACATCTCAGGCAGACTCGGAATTCACAAGGATGTGGGACGGCGACTGGGCATACGAAGACGGCGTTCTTACAAAAGGCGGAGAGGAAGTATACGATGAATACCTGGATACCATGGAAGCCCTTAAGAAAGAAACGGGACTTGAATATACGATCTTCTATAATGATACACGAGTTTGTACAACTCTTAAGGATCAGTCCGGTGCATACCTTACGGATACGCAGGCCAGCGCGGCTGTTGTGTCGGAAGTTATCGGAAACGGACAGAATTCTTACAAGCAGAATCTTGACATAGCCGGTACGAAGTTCTACGGATACTACATGCCGATGAAGAACACGGATGGCAGCATCGTTGGTATGATGTTCACGGGACGTAAGGCTGCGGATGTTGATAAGGCGGTCAGCAAGATTGTTACTCTTATGATAGTAGTTCTTGTTATCGGCGCTGTAATAATGATCCTGATGGGCATGTTGGCATCAAAGGTTGCCGGGACTGCGATGAAGAAAGTCGCGGACAATATACAGGTACTGGCCAGCGGAGACCTGACGGGAAATATGCCGGACGAACTGTTAAAGAGAGACGACGAAGTCGGTATTATTGCAGATGCGGTTCAGGGTTTCGGAGACAAACTCCGGGATATTATGGGAACGGCAAAGGGACTTTCCGGAAATGTTTCCACATCCGGCGACGAACTTTCCAATTCCGCACAGATGGCTTCGGCAGCATCTTCACAGGTTACGGATGCGGTTGACGATATCTCAAAGGGTGCGGTTACTCAGGCGGAGAGCGTACAGGATTCCGCTACAAACGTTGGTGATATCGGTGCAGACATTGAAAACATTTCAGACAATGTAAATACACTTTCACAGTATACTAAGGATATGAAGGAAGCCTGCAGCAACGCGATGATCGCTTTGGACGGACTCCTTAAACAGAACTCCGGTGTTGTTGAATCCATGGGAGAGATCGATACGGCGATCAGATCTACGAACGAAGCGGTTAAGAATATTTCAACAGCAACACAGCTCATTACGGATATTGCTTCACAGACAAACCTTCTTGCACTTAATGCTTCAATCGAGGCAGCGCGTGCGGGTGAAGCGGGTCGAGGCTTCGCAGTCGTTGCGGAAGAGATCGGAACTCTTGCGGATCAGTCAAGACAGACCGCGGACGAGATCAACCAGATCGTTGCAAAACTTACTCAGGAATCCGAGCGTTCGGTTGAGACGATCGGTAAGCTGAACGAAGAGCTGGGCGAACAGAGCCAGAAACTCGACGAGACAAAGAGCGATATGGAGCACATGGAACGCGGCGTTCAGTCGGTATCCGACAGTACGGACGAAATCTCCAGCCGTGTTGAAGGTCTTGAAAATGCGAAGAATAACCTTACGGCTATCATCGAAGACCTTTCCGCTATCTCCCAGGAGAATGCGGCAAGCACGCAGCAGACGAATGCTTCCATGGAAGAACTCAATGCTACGTTTGAAGTTATCAACCAGAGCGCTGACGAGCTTAAGAACCTTGCAACAGAGCTTGATCAGCAGATCAGTTTCTTCAAACTGGCTGAATAGT
The DNA here is from genome assembly GCA_017418645.1 of Lachnospiraceae bacterium. Taxonomy (GTDB): domain Bacteria; phylum Bacillota; class Clostridia; order Lachnospirales; family Lachnospiraceae; genus FD2005. The sequence continues at coordinate 1,588 of JAFOND010000199.1, forward strand.
AAAAGTGTTGATTTTTGTAAATATTGCGCAAAAGGAACTCCTGATGAATATATATTTTGTGTAAATGTTAACATAAACGCTTTGAAACAACCCCCAAATCGGGGGTTGTTTTGATAAACGGTGTTAATTATGATGAAAAATGCCATATTTTGTATGGAATGTTTTGAAAAAAACACTATATTGTGTAAATGGCATAAATTTGACTAAATGAAAGTCTAGTGATAAACTCTCCGAGACTTGGGGAACATTGTTCCCCCGTTGTTTCATGAAAGGAAGGTGTTTATCATGGAATTTCAGATTTTACTTGACAGCCCGAAGGAAGTTGAAGAGTTCGTTAAAGCAGCAAGCAAGTGCCCCTTCGAGATCGATCTTAAAAGCGGAAATGTTTTTATAGATGCTAAATCGTTTTTGGGTGTGATGACAATGGCTCTTCACAGAAAGATGGATGTAAGCTGTATAGATGTTTGCGACAGAAGCGCATACAGACAGCTGAAGAAATTTGCGGTGGCATAAGAGAAAGAAGTTTTGAAAATATCCGTTAGAACCCTTGTGGAATTCCTGCTTCGCTCCGGAGATATCGATGAGGCAACAAGCCGAAGAGATACCACAAAGGCAATGCAGGAAGGACAGAGGATCCACAAAAAAATTCAAAACAGAATGGGAGCGGGTTACAGAGCGGAAGTACCCCTTAAAAATGTTGTATCTTTTGGCGATTATGAACTGACCGTCGAAGGACGTGCGGACGGAATCTTTACGGATTCCGTCCTTTTTCTGTCCGAAGCCGGGCTCGAGACCGAACGCCCGGACACGGTCGTCATAGATGAGATCAAGGGCATCTACAAGGACGTTATGAAACTCGAAGCCCCGATACCGGTGCATCTGGCACAGGCGAAGTGCTATGCGGCGATATCAGTAATTGATAGGCAGGACCCGCCGTACGGGTATCCCGGAGAGTATATCTGCGTCCAGATGACCTATGTAAATTTGGATAACGAAGAGGAGCGCCGCTTCCGCGAAATCTACACCTACGAGGAAATAACAACCTGGTATAACGATCTTCTTGAATCCTACCGCCCCTGGGCTGACCTCATATATTACGGCCGTATAAGCCGCCAGGCGTCCATAAAAGCATTAAGGTTCCCATTTGTACCGCGGGAGGGCCAAAACTTCCTTATGGGTCGTGTATACGGCGCAGTGAAGGAAGAAAAGCCCCTCTTTATACAGGCACCCACCGGCACGGGAAAAACCATAGCAACCGTATATCCGGCTTTGAAGGCCGTGGGCGACGAATACGCCGAAACAATCTTTTATCTTACCGCAAAGACCGTAACAAGAAAGGTGGCAGTGGATACATTTTCGCTTCTTACGGATAAGGGATATTCAGGCCGTACCGTTGAGATCTCCTCGAAGGATCGTATATGCCCCTTGGAAAAGCGTGAATGTAACCCGGAAAAGTGTGAGAGGGCAAAAGGACATCTGGACAGGATAAACGATTGCCTGTACAAGGTTCTGACAGAGAATAAGATGATAACCCGTCCGGTTGTGGAAGAGTATGCAAAGGAAGCTCTTGTATGCCCCTTTGAGCTTTCTTTGGATGTTTCAAGCTTTTCCGATGCGGTTATCTGTGATTATAATTATGTCTTTGATCCCAACGTCCGCCTGCAGCGCTTCTTTGGGGACGGAAGGCGCGGAGAACACATCTTTCTTATAGATGAGAGTCATAACCTTCTTGAGCGAGCAAGAGAGATGTATAGCGAGACTCTTGTTAAGGAAGAGTTTCTGTCCGTAAAGAAGGTGATGAAAGATCTTTATCCGCCTCTCGTATCACCCCTTGAAAAATGTAATAAGGTAATGCTCACATATAAGAAGAGGTGCGAGGAGATTCTGTATCTTTCGGATATAGACGAACTCTGCTTTGCGCTATTAAATCTCTATACCGCATTTCTTAGGATGTTTGATAAAAAGCCGGAGATGGTCCTGCCGGACGAGGTCAGGGATTTTTATTTCAGGATAAGGAATTTCCTTGATCATACGGAGTATCTTTCCAAGGATTATACGATATATTGCGATTTCGGTCCGGACAACAGTTTCAGGCTCCATCTGTTCTGCGTGGACCCGGCTTATCGTATACAGGAATGTCTGGATTTCGGACGGAGTGCGGTTTTCTTTTCCGCGACGCTTCTTCCCATTAAATACTATAAAAAACTGCTCTGTAAAAAAGAGGATCCGGATGCCATATACGCAAAATCCGTGTTCCCGCCGGAAAATCGGAAGATCATTATCGGAGCGGACGTTACCAGCAGGTATAAAAACCGTTCTTCCGATATGTACAAGAAATATGCAATCTACATTAAAGAAATCGTAACGTCTAAAAAAGGCAATTATATGGCATTTTTCCCGTCATATATATTTATGGAAAAGGTGGAAGAATACCTTGATCTTGCATTCGAAGGTATATTGAACGTCGACGGGGCTGAAAGCGGTAACGGTGTAAAGATCATAAAGCAGAACCGTGATATGACGGAGGAGGATCGGACGGAGTTTCTTCGATATTTTGAAGAAGGAGACGAAGATTCCATGGATGATGAAATGGCCTTGTCTGAGTTGAACGAAGAGAAGAACGCAGCGCCAACCCTTCTGGGCCTCTGCGTTCTCGGCGGAGTTTTTTCCGAAGGTATCGATCTTACCGGTGAAAGTCTTATCGGCGCGATCGTGATCGGTACGGGACTCCCTCAGGTTTCAAACCGTCTTTCGGTATTAAAGGATCATTTTGACGAAAACGGGGAAAACGGTTTCTCGTATGCATATCTATATCCCGGAATGAACAAGGTTCTTCAGGCTGCGGGGCGTGTTATAAGGACGGTCGAGGACCGTGGCATAATAGCTCTGCTGGATGAGAGATTTTTAAATCAGGATGTAAGCACATGCTTCCCCAGAGAGTGGACGGGAATAGAGGTGACAAGTGCCGAAACTGTGCGTGATACCCTTGCCGCGTTCTGGGCAAAATGATATAATTCTAAAGTTGGGTTTATAGAGGAGGATACCATGGTTAAAAGAGTTTATGCGGAAAAGAAAAAAGAGTATGCGGTTGCTGCTGAAGCACTGCGAAAGGAAATCAAACATTTCCTTGGAATTACAGGCATAACGGGGGTTCGGATCCTTATACGTTATGACATTGAAAACGTATCCGAAGATGTTTATAAGAAGGCGCTTAACACAGTGTTTTCGGAACCGCCTGTCGACGATGTTTTTGAGGGAGAATTCAAAAACACCGGAAAGTGTTTTTCCGTTGAATATCTTCCGGGACAGTTCGATCAGAGAGCCGATTCCGCGGAACAGTGTATAAAACTTATAAAAGAAGATGAAGAGCCTGTAATAAGGACTGCGACGACATATATCATCGAAGGCAGCATTTCCGACGACGAGCTTCAGAGAATAAAAGAGCATTGCATCAACCCTGTTGATTCAAGAGAAGCAAAAGAAGATGTTCCGGAGACGCTTACGGATAACTTTGAAGAACCGGCGGACATCGAAATCCTTATGGGCTTTAATGATAAGGCCGAGGCTGACCTTAAATCTTTATATGATTCTTTTAACCTTGCAATGACATTCAAGGATTTCCTTCATATCCAAAACTATTTCAAGAACGAAGAAAAGCGCGATCCGTCTATGACGGAGATCCGCGTTCTGGATACATACTGGTCGGATCATTGCCGACATACAACATTCTCTACGGAACTTAAGAACATAAAATTCGAAGAAGGATATTACGCTCCGGCCATAAAGCAGAGCTATCTTTCATATCTTAAAGACCATACGGAAATGTATAAGGGAAGATCTGACAAATATGTCTGCCTTATGGACATCGCGACCCTTGCAGCCAAGAAATTAAAGGCGGAAGGAAAGCTTACGGATCAGGAAGAGACGGACGAGATCAATGCATGCTCCATCGTTGTACCCATTACGGTTGACGGAAAGGAAGAGGAGTGGCTCATAAACTTTAAGAACGAGACACATAATCATCCCACGGAGATCGAGCCCTTCGGTGGCGCCGCAACCTGCCTCGGAGGAGCCATAAGAGATCCGCTTTCCGGACGTACTTATGTTTATCAGGCCATGCGTGTTACGGGCGCTGCGGATCCCACGGTTCCCGTTAAGGATACCCTTCCCGGAAAACTTCCGCAGAAGAAGCTGGTCCGCGAAGCGGCCCACGGCTACAGTTCATACGGAAACCAGATAGGCCTTGCGACAGGCTATGTTCACGAGATATATCATCCGGACTATGTTGCAAAGAGGATGGAGATCGGCGCGGTTATGGGCGCTGCTCCGAGACGCGCAGTACAGCGTCTTACCTCCGATCCGGGAGACAAGATAATCCTCCTCGGAGGTCGTACGGGACGTGACGGAATAGGCGGTGCGACCGGATCTTCGAAAGCACATACCACACAGTCCACGGAACTTTGCGGAGCGGAAGTACAGAAAGGTAATCCTCCCACGGAAAGAAAGTTACAGCGTCTTTTCAGAAGAGAAGAAGTTTCCGCAATAATAAAGAAATGTAATGATTTCGGCGCCGGCGGTGTTTCCGTTGCAATCGGAGAACTTGCGCCGGGACTTCGCGTAAATCTTGACCTTGTTCCGAAAAAATATGCGGGACTGGACGGAACGGAACTTGCAATTTCCGAGTCTCAGGAAAGAATGGCGGTTGTTGTTTCTCCGGAAGATGTTGATAAGTTTATGGCGTATGCCGCTGAAGAAAACTTGGAGTCTACGGAGGTTGCGGTTGTAACCGAGGAGCCGAGACTTGTTCTTACATGGAGAGGTAAGGAGATCGTAAACATTTCCCGCGCCTTCCTTGATACCAACGGAGCGCATCAGGAGTGTGATGTTACCGTTGAGATTCCGAAGGAAGAAGATAACTTCTTTAAAATATTTGAAAATCCCAGGGTAGAAGGCGCGTTATCTCAGGATGCCATTGCGGCTGCCTTTGCGGAGACCGTGTCCGGCCTTAATGTCTGCTCGCAAAAAGGTCTTGTCGAGATGTTCGACGGATCAATCGGAGCGGGTTCGGTACTTATGCCTTACGGCGGAAAATACCAAAAGACGGAAACCCAGGCCATGGTTGCAAAAGTTCCGGTACAGAACGGAAAATCCGATGCGGTTTCCATTATGGCATACGGCTTTGATCCCTATCTTTCATCCTGGAGTCCGTATCACGGCGCGCAGTTTGCAATAATCGAATCCGTTTCAAGGATCGTTGCATCCGGCGGAGATTGGAAGAAGATACATTTTACATATCAGGAATATTTTAAGAGAATGACGGAAGATCCGAAACGCTGGAGTCAGCCGTTTTCCGCTCTTCTCGGAGCGTATGAGGCGCAGAAGGCTCTCGGGCTTGCTTCCATTGGCGGTAAGGATTCCATGTCAGGAACATTTAACGATATCGACGTTCCGCCCACACTTGTTTCCTTTGCGGTAGCAATGGGAGAGGGTTCCGATATCATCACTCCTGAACTTAAGGAAAAAGATAACGTGCTGCTTCTGTTTGAACTTGCAAGAGACGAGTATGAATGTCCGGATTACCGTCAGAACATGCTTGTTTTTGAAATGGTTAATATGATGATGAAAAACAAAGATGTGGTTTCCGCATATTCACTTGACGGATACGGCATCGCGGCAGCGATTTCAAAGATGTGCTTCGGAAACGGCCTGGGTGTTGATGTTTCCGGTTCGCTTTCGGAAGAAGAACTCTTTAAGCCCATGACGGGTTCCATCATTGTTGAAATTCCGAAGGATAAGCTTCCCATCGTTTCCGGAATCGTTAAGGATAACGACATGTCATACTTTATGAAGACTGTCGGAACGGTTACGGATAACGGTAGGATAACTTATCGCGATATGATCCTTGAGATCCCGGATCTTTTGGAGGCATGGGAAAAGCCCCTTGAAAACGTTTTCCATACAAAATCAAATGACGATAAAACAAAACTTTCGGATGAACTTTACGTTGAGAAGAATGTATATGTCTGCAAGAATCCCATCGCAAAACCGAAAGTATTCATTCCGGTATTCCCGGGTACAAACTGCGAATACGACAGCGCCAGAGCCTTTGAAGAGGCAGGAGCGGAAGCTGTTGTTAAGGTATTTAAGAACAGGGATGCTGCGGATATCAGAGAATCCGTAAACGAATTCAAAAAGGCTGTGGATGATGCCCAGATGATAATGTTCCCCGGCGGTTTCTCCGCAGGTGACGAGCCGGAAGGTTCCGCTAAATTCTTTGCCAGCGCATTCAGAAACGACGAGATAAGAGAGAGCGTAATGAAGCTTCTTAATGAGAGAGACGGCCTTATGCTCGGTATCTGTAACGGCTTCCAGGCGCTTATAAAACTCGGGCTTCTTCCTTACGGGGAGATCCGTCCACAGGATGCCGATTCACCGACCCTTACATATAATACCATCGGACGCCATATATCAAAAATGGTTTATACAAAGGTTGTTTCCGATAAGAGCCCCTGGCTTTCGTTGGCGAACCTTGGGGATACATATGTAAGTCCCGCATCTCACGGCGAAGGTCGTTTTGTCGCGAACGAAGAGTGGATAAAGAAACTGTTCGAAAACGGACAGGTTGCAACGAGATATGCGGATATCAACGGAAACATCTCCATGGATGAAGAATGGAATGTAAACGGTTCCTTTGCTGCGATAGAAGGTATTACGTCTCCGGACGGAAGGATCTTCGGAAAGATGGCCCATGCGGAACGCCGCGGAGATTATGTTGCGAAGAATATATATGGGGAACAGGATCTGAAGATATTTAAGGCGGGTGTAAAATATTTTAGTTAACGTATCACGGGGAGAATATGAAGAAGGGAAGAACGATAATATCTATAGCATTATTGGCATTCATGGCAGGAATGTCTCTTTCTCCCTGCCTTTCCCTTACTGTTCATGCTGCAGAGAAAATCGACTACCTTGCGGAATACGAGGCTGTCGAATATGATTCCTATGACGGTCTGGTATCCGCCGAAGTAAACACTATAGTCCAGACAAAAGACGGTTATATGTGGACGGGAACCTATTCAGGATTGTACAGGTATGACGGTATAAGCTTCCAAAAGATGGAAGTATCCGACCGTATAGCATCCGTAATGGTTCTTTTTGTGGACAGCAGAGGCCTTCTTTATATAGGAACAAACGATAACGGCATCGGCGTTTTCGATACGGAAAAAAATGAAATCTGGTTTTATACAACGGAAGAAGGGCTTGCATCGAATTCTATCCGTGCCATCTGTGAGGATGATAAAGGAAATATTCTTATCGGAACGGTATCATATCTTTCCGTTTTAAAACCCGACGGCACGTTGGAAACCCATGACGAATGGGAAAATCTTACCGTTGTCCGTTCGCTTGTAAACGGCGGGCACGGTGTCATTGCCGGTGTTACCAATGCTGGAACCCTTTTCTTTTTAAAAAATAATGAGCTTATAGAAGAAAAAACGCTTAACGGAAACGGAGTGTATTATCTTGCGGTCGGAGCGGACGGAGAAGGCAATTATCTTGTGGGGACTTCCGGAAACTATATCCAGCAGATTTCCTTTGACGGGAAACAATCCAAGTTTATGGGGGTTATTAAGACCTTCGAGATAAATTATGCAAACAAGCTTTTATATGACGGAAACGGCGGATATTTCCTTTGTGCGGAGAACGGTGTTCTTCATATAGATCATGATAACAAGACGACGGATATGAGCAAGGAACACTTTAATACCTCGGTATCCGACTGTACCATCGATTATCAGGGAAATGTCTGGTTTGTTTCCAACAAACAGGGAATAGTTGAATGGTCGCCTAATCCGTTCTTTAATGTTTTTGTTAAGGCCGGAATTGATAAAAGTGTCGTAAATTCCGTAATCGTATCGGGAGACGATATTTTTGTGGCGATGGACGGCGGTCTTGCCGTAATAGATAAAAGTACATATAAAGAAAAGATGTATTCCTTCGTTCCCATGTTTAAGGGAGTCAGGATCCGACACATTATGGAGGATTCCAAAGGAAATATCTGGGCAAGCACATACGGAAAAGACGGACTTGTGAAGATAAATGCGGACAGGTCGACGGTTCAGTCCTATAATGAATCTGTCGGAACGGTTGGCGGAAGGTTCAGATGCGCCATGGAACTTGACGGGGGGGAAATTCTTGCCGCAAGTAATCTGGGACTTAATTTTATCCATGATGACGGAACCATAGTTACTTTTGATGAAGATGACGGAATGCCGTCTGCCCAGGTTCTTTGCATGTTGGAGGAAGAAGACCGTGTTATCCGTATCGGAACGGACGGCGACGGTATCATCCTATTTAAAGACGGGAAGATAATTGACAGGATAAACGAAGAGGACGGTCTGGGTTCCCTTGTAGTTCTCAGAATTGTACGCTGTGACAAAGGATACTTTTACGTAACAAGCAACGCCCTGTATTTTGATGACGGAAACAGTATCAATAAACTTACTTCTTTTCCTTATACAAATAACTACGATATTTATATTTCGGACGATAATACCGCATGGATAAGCTCCAGCGCGGGCATATATATTGTAGACATTGATGATCTTATAGGAAACGGTGAATACAATTATATGCTTCTTGATTATTCCAGGGGCTTCAATACTTCCCTTACCGCCAATTCCTGGAATGCTCTCTTAGATGATGAAGGAAACCTTCTTTTATGCTGTACGGACGGATTAAGACTTATCTCGACGAAAGAGTATAATAACACGTCGTATGACTATAATCTTCTTGTAAATTCCATTGAATATGACGGAAACCATCTTACGCCGGATGAAAGCGGGACGTATATTATCCCAGCGGATGCAAATCGTATTACATTCCAGGCATCCGTGTTAAACTATGCATTAACAAATCCCATAGTTCGGGTATTTCTTGAAGGTGGAAGCAGAAAGTATACGAATGACGAGGGCATAATAGCGGAACAGGACGATCTTACGGCGCTTTCATTTACAAACCTTCCCTACGGTGATTACAAATATCACATTCAGATCCTTGACGGAAACGATAGAAAGGTAGTCCGTGACGAAGTCTTTAAGGTTAAGAAGATTGCAAAACCTTTTGAACTTATCTGGGTCAGGATCATAGCGCTTGTAACTGCGGCAGCGCTTCTTGCAATCGCGGTTTACCATCTTATCCGCGTTACGATCATTGCGAGACAGTCTGCGGAACTTAAGGTGGCAAAAGAAGAGGCAGACCGTGCGAACAGTGCAAAGTCAAGATTCCTTGCAAATATGTCCCATGAGATCAGAACGCCTATAAATACCATAATGGGCATGAACCAGATGATCCTGAGAGAGGATAAAAACGAGGGATTAAAGACTTATTCAAACAACGTTAAAGAATATGCCGTAAATATCGGACGCGCCTCGGAATCCCTGCTTTCCATAATTAATGACATCCTTGATCTTTCGAAGATCGAATCCGGCAAGATGAATCTTGTGGAGACGGATTATGATACGGAGGATCTTATCCGCGGCATTATTACGATGATAAACGTCCGCGCAAAGGATAAAGGACTTGATTTTTATAAGGAGATCGATCCGGAACTACCGAAAACCCTTTACGGCGATAACGGAAAGATCAAACAGGTTCTCCTTAATCTTCTTACGAATTCCGTTAAATACACGGAACAGGGCAGCTTTACCTTATCGATAAAAGTGGTCGAAAAATCATATGAATTTGCAACGATACGTTTCTCCGTTAAGGATACGGGAATCGGCATTAAGCCGGAGGATATGGACAAACTTTTCTCTGCATTTGAACGCCTTGATGAAAAGAGAAATTCCGGTATCCAGGGAACGGGACTGGGACTCGACATATCCCGCCAGTTTGTGGAACTAATGGGGGATACATTAAAGGTTGAAAGCGAGTACGGAGAAGGCTCGGAATTCTATTTCACATTAAAGCAGAAGATTGTTGATCCCAAGATGATAGGGGATTTTTCCGAGAAGGAAGAGCTTTCGGACGACAATGCATACGTTCCGCTTTTCTATGCGCCTGATGCGAAGGTTCTTGTGGTTGACGATAACAACATGAACCTTGTTGTTATGGAAGGTCTTGTTAAGGGAATCGGCGTTGATCTTACGACGGCGGGCGGCGGCCGTGAATGCCTTAAGAAGATGTTGGAAGAGGACTATGATGTTGTTCTTTTGGATCATATGATGCCGGATATGGACGGCCTTGAAACCATGGAGAACATCCTTAAACTTGAGGAAAGCGGAAAGGTTAAAAAGATTCCGGTTCTTGCGTTAACGGCTAACACATCCGTGCCTTCCGAGTTCTATACGGATAAGGGCTTTACGGATTATCTTTCAAAGCCGGTTGACGGAAAGAAACTGGAAGAAACACTTGCCAAATATCTTCCCAAAGAAAAGATGAAGGATCCTTCGGAAGCACCGAAGGAGGTTTTTGATCAGGCTGACGGCAGCCCGGATGAAAACGGTGAAGGCGGAACGTCCCATAAGGATGACATTATCGAGAAACTCACGGAAGTGGATGGAATTTCGGTATCTGACGGTGTTAAGTTCTGTGGTGGGGAAGATGCATTCTTAAAGACGATACAGGTATTTTATGATTCAATAGACGAAAAAGCGGACGAGATCGAAAGCTTTTATCGCGAGGGAGATTATCCGAATTATACGGTCAAGGTACATGCGCTGAAGAGCTCCGCAAGGATAATCGGTGCGTCCTCTTTGTCCAAGAAGGCGGAAGCTTTGGAGGATGCGGGAAAGAGTGAGGACTATGATACCATAAGGCTTGATACCGGCGATATGCTTAGCGAATTCAGGGAATATAAAGAAAAACTTTCTTCCGTTCTGGACGATTCGGATGCGGATGCGGATCTTCCGGAAGTGCCTTCGGATCTTTTGTCGGAGGCATATGAGGCAATACCCGAACTTGCCGAGTTTATGGATTACGATACGATAGAAGAACTGATTTCGGAGTTGTCCTCCTACAGGCTTCCGGAAAAAGATAAAACATTCTTTAAAGAAGTTGAAAAACATTTGAAAAAACTTGAGTGGGATGATATAAAGGATATGATCAAAGAATTATCCTAAATAATGTGAAAGGAAACAGGATATTATCTTATGGAAACTATGGGAAAAGTTGTGATGGTCGGAACGAAAGAGAGTTTTCTTATACGTTCCACAATGAAAAAGATTGCGGAAGAGAAGGTTGATATCTCTTTTATTACGGCGACCGTTGATGAAATAAACAGTGTGTATAAAGAGACGGATGCATTCATCCTCTATTTTGATAGCACACATCCGATCAGCGCAAAAGTTCTCCTTTTCTTAAAGGATAAAATGCTGGAGGACAAGAAAATTCTACTTATGATCGGGGAGAAACTTGATATTGAGAACGCAAAGGGACATATTCCCGAAAAGCTTGTCACCAACGCTTATGAGAGACCGCTGAATCAGGAAAAGTTTACGGAAGACCTTCATGCATACCTTCATATGGCAAGCTATGAGGAAAAGAAGAAGAGTATTCTTATCGTCGATGACGATCCCACATATATGGGTCTGGTACGTGAATGGCTGAAAGAAAGTTATAAGGTATCAATGGCAAACTCCGGAATGCAGGCTATAACCTTCCTGGGAAAAACGCCGGTTGATCTTATCCTTCTGGACTTTGAGATGCCTGTGGTGGACGGTCCGAAGGTTCTTGAGATGTTAAAATCCGATTCCGCGACAAACACGATTCCTGTCATTTTTTTGACAGGAAAGAATGATAAAGAGAGTGTAAGCCGCGTTGTGGCGTTAAAACCTGCGGGATATCTTTTAAAGACTATTTCAAAGGAAGACCTTTTACAGGAAATGGAGAAATTCTTCGCTAAGCAGATGGCAAAGCATTGAGTAATGTAACAGTAAAAGGACGGTACTGATCGCACCGTCCTTTTTTTATTATCTTGATTTTTGTTTTTCTTTAGTAACGGTTGTGTACTTTCTCTGCAAAACATAAAACATCTTTAATTTCAAGAACCGTTCCGTCATCTAAGGTCGCTTTTCCGGACATACGTCCGAATACCTGATGCTGGTCCGATACGATAACCTTAAAATCCATCTTTGCAAACCGGTCTAAGATCGGAACAAATCTCATTTCGAATCTTCCGTCGGAAGATGTCATTCTCCAGGGCTTGTCATAGGCCGGACTGTCCATATCTTTCGGATTTTTGTCATTGGGAATCCCGAAATCAATATCATCCAGTTTATGAGCTATACCGTCAACGAATATAATGTTTTCGGATGCGGCGGAAGTGTCGCCGAAACCGTAGCCGATGTTAAAGCCGAAATCGTGTCCGTCCACTTTTGCATTGCCGTTTCCCCAATACCATGTGTTGTCATAGGTCCAGACACCCCGACCCCAGTCCAATGTCCCGTAATCGTACTCGGGGTTAAATTTATATTCAACATCTCCGAGGATAACGTATCCGGAAGCTTTCATGGTGTTTATTTTCTGGTTATAGTAGAAGTGCGCGTCCTTTTCGAAAGGGGTGGCTATGACCATCGTATCCATATCCGGCTGCTCAAGCTTTATTTCCGCAATCAGTTTTTTACCGTCTTTGAAGTTGTTAAATGAACAATTAATAATACGGGAATCCTCTGTCTTTTCGAAACTCATCCGTAAGCGTTTGTCTTTATATACTACATTACCGGAGCCCGAGCTTTCCGGAAGATGGAGTTTTCCCATTGGTAATACGTTTAAAATCGTTTCGGTATGCTCTGCGGGATCTTTGGTGAGAGACAGAAGAGAAACGGATTGCAGCCCAACATATCCGTCATCGGAAATCGTAAACGCAGCAGCAAAGCTTTCCGTTCCGTCATATTTCCCGTCGTGAATCACGATATAATAATCCCATTCCTTGATTCGGAACCGGGGTGCCTGTATATGTTTTCTTTTGTAATGGAGAAGTTGTTTTCTTGCCCACCCGGGTTCCGTGATATTACCGTCTTTATTTAAAAGTTTAATGTCTCTTATTACTTCATGGTTTCGCATATTACACTCCTCCGGATCTTTTCTTATGTCAAATAATACGCTATTCTTTTGCCCCTGTCACGCGTTAATTTAAAAACATAATGTAAGCTTCTGTTGTTATATTATTTTAATTGTGCTATAATCATAAAAATATCAAAAAGAATATTAAAAAGAATACCAAAAAGGAGATTATTATGACGGCGATAAAAGGAACAACGGTAAAAAAAGACTTCAAATCCGTATGCGATCGGGCATATAAAGGGGAAGTGTTTATAGTTTCAAGACCAAGGGAAGAAAACGTTGTAATATGTTCTGAAAAGGAATACGCAAGGATTGAGAGGCTTCTTGATTATACAAAAAAACTTGAAGAACAGATAAAACATATGTCTGGCAATGCGTCCGACACGGAGAACATGTATCCGGATGGCTTTTTTAAATTATTTGGAGCCGGAAAATCACTTGGACTTGATGAGGAACCTGAAGAACTCGGCTTTGAATCCGATGCAACGAGAGAGGCGCTTATATGAAATACTATCTTGATACTAATATTATTATATATGCAATTAATGGAAGATATCCGGCTATTGCGGAACACTTTAAAAAAGTAAATCCATCACTTATTGCTATCCCTTCAATAGTTACCGCTGAGATAGAATACGGCGCCAGAAAAAGCAGGGATTACAACACAACGATGGAACTGTATAATAGTTTCTTTTCAGCTTTTAAAATAGTTTCGTTTGACAATGATATGGCTTCGAAGTATGGTATTATACGTTCCGAACTTGAGAAAGACGGAAAGATCATCGGGCCCAATGACCTCATAATTGCTTCAACTGTTTTAGCACGAGATGGAATTCTGGTTACAAATAACGTTAAGGAATTTAAAAGAGTAGAAGGGCTCGAGTTAGAAGATTGGACAAAGCAGTAAATTTGATTTAGGGTCTGAAGATTGTTATAGAAGGCAGATAAACATGAATATAGTATTATTTGAACCGGAGATTGCTCTTAATACAGGAAATATCGGAAGAACATGTGTGGCGACGGGAACAACGCTGCACATGATAGAACCATTTGGTTTTTCCATAAACGAAAAACAGATAAAAAGGGCAGGTATGGATTACTGGGAGAGACTGGATCTTCGTACCTATGACGAATGGGCGGATTTTGTTTCCGAACACGGAACGGAGAAGCTTTTTCTTGCAACAACTAAGACGGACAGGAGTTACACGGATGTGAAATTCGATCCGGACTCATTTATTATGTTCGGACCTGAGAGCAGGGGAATTCCGGAAGAAATCTTAAACGCTCATCCGGAAAACTGCATAAGAATCCCCATGCTTTCGGAAGAGAGGTGCCTTAATCTTGCGAATTCCGTTTGTGTTGTTTTGTATGAGGCACTAAGACAGAATGGGTTTAAGGGGCTGGTGTAAAAAATATAAAGAAAGTGCTTGACAATTCATACCACATTTTGTAATATATCTTGGTGTCTGCGAGACAGACGTCTTGTGGCGAGATAGCTCAGCTGGCTAGAGCACGCGGTTCATACCCGCGGTGTCGAG
>JAFOND010000200.1 GCA_017418645.1 Lachnospiraceae bacterium
AATATCATCCCCAAGTCCTATTGCCTTTAACACTTTCGCATATATGCCGATAGCGACACCGGGGTCACCTTTCTCCACTTTCCATAGGGTTCCTCTGCTGATTCCGGCACGATCGGCTATTACCTGCACGGGATATTTCCGACGAAGGCGTGCAAGCTTGATCTGCTCGCCCATAATTGCAAGTTTTTCCTCTGTTTCAGGCATTATAGCCACCTTGTTACGTTTTCTTTTTGCTTTGAGTTCTTTTTCTTTCATGTTTATTATTGTAAACACTTTTGTATGAAGTGTCAATAATAATGAACATATTGTTGCATATTACTGGTTAAAGAGATGTGCGTGCAATAGTTTTATATGTTTGCTATAATATCTTCATTGATCTCAAACGAAAGGATTACGACCATGAAAAAACAAATACTCGCAACTGCACTTTTACTGGCGCTTGTTCTTACACTTGCCGCATGCGGCGGAAAAGAAAAACCGGATAATACCGCAACAACAGATAAGACGGAAACGGTAACAGATACTTCCAAAGAGGAAGAAACAACTGAGCCTGAGGCAGAATCAGAGGATACAAAAGAAGACGCATCCGCAACTTCCGAAACATCTGCCGATGTGTCATTTGACAGTTTCTACGGCGTATGGGTAATGGCAACTGAAGAGAAATATGACGCGATTGATTTCTGCGAAGAGGTAAGCAAGAAAGGATTCTCCGCAAAAGTCCTTCTTTCCTCCGAATGGAAGAACTTAAATACCGAACCGTATTATTGCGTAACGGCAGGGGAATGCAAAACAGAGGAAGAAGCAAACAAACTTCTTGAAGACGTAAAGACTGCAGGATATCCGGATGCATATGTAAAGGAATCCGGTCCTCGTCTTTGTTATCGGGTATTCGTTACGGCTCCGAGCCTTGATATCTATGATTTTTCAGATGACAAGGTTTTAATAAAAGACGTTCGCGTTGTTGATGCGGCAAACGACGAAAACGAACGGGAAATGACTCTTGTTGTCGACAAGAATACCGTTTTTGATGCGAATATGGGTACCCAGTATTTACAGAACTATGAGTCCGGTGATCTTGTATATGATTGGATGAAGAGAAATTATGATCGTATACAGGCGGATCACGACGATGACAACCTTGCCCTTTTCGGCATCTTTGATGTCAGCCTGACGAACGATCATGTTGATAAGATGTACGGATCTTATTGGTGGGATTAAATAGGAATCATAGGATAGGAGATCGCAGCAGGCTGGAAGAGCGAAGGCGTTTGCTGGAATATAAAATGAACCAATCAGTAGCAGGGGGACGGCGAACCGTCCCCCGTATTTTATCTTTCAAACAAATGTATCATAACATCTTTCCACGCTCTGTGGTAGGGGTGCTCGCGGAGCGGAAGATTAAACTTTGTGGAGCCGAACAATACGGTCTGCGGGTGCGTGAATTCCTTGAAGCCCCATTCTCCGTGGTAAGCGCCCATGCCTGAATGGCCGACGCCGTTAAAGGGAGCGCCCTTTACCATCATATGAAGGCAGACTTCGTTAATACATCCACCGCCGAACTGCATTCTCTGCATCGTTCTTTCGGCCCAGTCCATATCACTTGTAAACACATAAAGCGCGAGCCCTCTTTCACGTTCATTTATCTTTTTTAAAAGGGTTTCTATATCATCATCTTTATATGTTACAACCGGTAAAAGTGGACTGAAAAGTTCTCTTTTAACAATCTCTTCATCAATATCGACAGGGAAGATCACGGTAGGCGAAAATCGAAGAGTATTTATATCACCGTTTCCGCCGAAAACGATCCTGTCACGATACCTGTTCGCATCCTTTTCGCATTTTTCAAACGCAGCATCATTTATAAGGTGCGGATATTCTTTGTTATTGACAGGGCTCTTGCCAAGCTTTTTTCTAAATGCCTTGGTTAATTCATCGATAAACTCTTCCGCAACCTCTTCCGAAACGGCAACCTGGTTTATGTTTATGCATATCTGTCCGGAGTTTAACGCCTTAAAGAAGGCTATCTTTCTTGCGGCATCTTTAATATCCGCATCCTTTCGAACAATGCACCAGTTTCCCGTCTCTCCGCCGAGTTCCAGCGCAACGGGAGTCAGGTTCTTTGAAGCCATCTCCATTACATGGGATCCAACCTTCGGCGAACCCGTATAAAAGATCTTGTCAAAGCGCTGCTCTAAACATATGTCCGCGACGTCATGACCGCCTCCGATAACGGTAACATACTTCTCCGGGAAGGTTTCCGCTATCATTTTTTGCATAACTTCCGTGCAGGCTTTTGATTTGGAACTTGCCTTTATTACCGCGGTGTTCCCGCCGGCAATGCTTGCCACCAGCACTCCGAGAGAAAGAAGTATCGGGAAATTGAATGGGCTGATTATTAAAGTGACACCGTAGGGCATCTTATAAACCTTTGTGATGATGCTGGGAAAGCAATGGATCCCGGAAAAATGAATTTCCGGTTCCGCCCAGGTTTTAAGCCCTTTTATGGTTTCGTTTATTTCCAGTACAAGACTTCCGATATCGCAAAAATATGCCTCAAAGGGATCTCTTCCGAGATCTTTTGAAAGAGCTTCCTTAAGCTCTTCTTCATGGGATATTACGGCCGCCCTAAGTCGGAGTAGCTGCCTTATCCGAAAATCCACATCCAGAGTCTTATCCGTATTAAAGAACTTTCTCTGTGAATCTACGATACTTTTAATTCTTTCCGCTTCATTAGCCATGATCAGATCCTCCCCAAATTCCCTAAGCGTATCACTCGAATCATAACACAATTATTTTCGTTTGTCCGCGTTTATGATATAACCGCCGCAGAGCGACGGTTATCTCGTAGCGTCGCAAAATAAACGCAAGCGTTTACTTTGCTCGTGCTTTCGTGGTATAATCTCATTGTTTTTTTAGGGAGAATAATATGAACATACTCATTATTTTTGAAAGAATGCTGATGCTTCTTGCCATGATGGGACTGGGATTTTTGAGTTATAAAATGAAGTGGCTGGAAGATTTAAGCTATAAGAAACTGTCGGAAGTTGTCGTTAACATCTTTAATCCCGCACTGGTAATAAACGGTGCGCTTACCGCGGTGGAAGCGGGCTCCTCGGACATGG
>JAFOND010000024.1 GCA_017418645.1 Lachnospiraceae bacterium
GGGCGCTAAGGAAGCGGGCTTCTATAATATAAACGTGGACATAATGACAGGGCTTCCCGGTGAGTTCAGATACGGAGAAGCGGGACAGTCTCCGGAAAAGCTGATGCAGACTTTAGAGACGGTAACGTCACTCCGCCCCACCCATATCTCCGCATATTCCCTTATGATAGAAGAGGGTACACCCTTTTATGAAAAGTATCATGAAGACGAAGTCCGTCAGTCCAAGGGATATCCTACAATGCATCTTCCCAGGGAAAAGGTACTTCTTTATCTTACGGAACTTCTTGAGGATAATCTGAAGAACAACGGATATGTGCAATACGAGATATCGAATTTTGCCCATCCCGGATTCGAATGCGTCCATAATATCGGTTACTGGACAAGAGTTCCGTATATAGGTGTGGGACTCGGAGCGGCATCTCTTATAAGAATGCCGGGGAACAGAGTGGGCGATACTTATATGACAAATCTCGAGATCCGTACCCAGAACACTCCCGATATGGAAACATATTTATATACGGATATTTCCGGAGGCGTTACGGCGCCGATCCTTCCGAGAGGAAACGAAGAGTACCAGATACCCTATCTTTCCGCTTTATGGGACAGCGCAACAATCTTAACCCGGCATGATGCCATGGCGGAATTTATGTTCCTGGGCCTTCGTATGACACAGGGCGTATCCAGAGACGAATTCAAGGAAAGGTTTAATCTTACCATAGAAAGCGCATACGGAGACGTTTTGCATCGCTTCGAAGACGAAGGACTGCTTTCCCTTGAGGGCGGCAGGATATTTATAACGGAAAAAGGACGACCCATATCCAATGTGGTGATGAGAGAGTTCCTTTAAATGAATCAGGGGGACGGTTCTTAAATAAAACAGTTGACAAATCTCTTTAAAGGTAGTATCTTATCTAAAGGATGTTAGCACTCTAATCGTTCGAGTGCTAACAACAAGATAAAGATATCGCTTTTAAAGGGATTTTTTTATGGAAGAACTTACAGAAAGACAAGAGAAAATTTTATACGCGGTTATCCAGAATTATCTTGAAACCGGAGAGCCGGTGGGATCGAGAACCATTTCAAAGTATACGGATCTTAACTTAAGCTCCGCAACAATTAGAAACGAAATGGCGGATCTGGAAGAACTGGGATATATCGTACAGCCCCATACGTCATCGGGACGTATCCCGTCGGACAAGGGCTACAGGTTTTACGTAAACCGTCTCATGAACGAGAAGGATCAGGAAATCTCCGACATGCAGGAGATGATGATCCAGAAGACGGAACGGATGGAAAAGGTATTAAAACAGGTCGTAAAAGTCCTTGCGGCAAATACCGAATACGCAACGATGATATCCGCTCCCTCCGTTATAAGAAACCGTGTAAAATTTGTTCAGCTTTCCGCGGTTGATGAGCATCAGATATTATCGGTGGTTGTTATGGACGGAAACATCGTTCAGAACAAGATCATAAGAATAGAAGAGCCGCTGGACAACGAAACAATGTTAAAGCTTAACATGCTGCTTAACACGAACTTAAACGGACTTACGGTTGAACAGATAAATCTTTCGCTGATACAGAGACTGAAAGAGCAGGCAGGAATCCATGAAGACATCATCGCCCAGGTATTAAACACCGTGGCGGAGACCATAGAGCAGGACGGAGACCTGGAGATCTATACCAGCGGAACGACAAACATTTTCAAGTATCCGGAACTCTCGGATTCGAAGAAAGCAAGCGAGCTTATATCCGCATTCGAAGAAAAGGATGCACTTTACGAACTGATTTCAGACGTTGAAAATACGGGAGATGAAACCGGAACGGGAATCCAGGTGTACATCGGAGACGAGTCACCCGTAGCGACCATGAAGGACTGCTCGGTCGTTACGGCATCATACGAACTCGGCGAGGGCATGAAAGGAACCATCGGCATCATCGGACCGAAACGTATGGATTATAAAAAGGTAATGAACAATCTGAAACATCTGAAAAAAGAACTTGATCGGATGATGAACAATGATGAATAGGTTAATTAACGAGGAGGATGATTAAAAAGTGGCAGAGAATTTTGACACGAAGGACCCGGAAATTGAGAAGGAAATAGAGACTTCCGAAGATGAAAAAGATCTTAAAGAAGCGGTGGAAGAACAGCTTAAAAAAGACGAGGCAGAGCTTCTTGAAGAGGTTTCGGAAGAGGAAGAAGAGGAAGAAGAGAGCGAAGAGGAATCCGAAGAAGATCAGAAGAAAAAGAAAAAAGACAAGAAAGACGAGATGATCGAAGATCTTCAGGACCGCGTAAAGCGCCAGATGGCAGAGTTTGAAAACTTCCGCAAACGTTCCGAAAAAGAAAAGAGTCATATGTTTGACACAGGCCAGAAGAACGTTATCGAGAAGATCCTTCCGATCATAGACAACTTTGAGAGAGGTCTTTCGGAAGCAAAAGAAGGAGATCCTTTTGCTGACGGAATGTGCATGATATACAAGCAGCTTCTTACATCTTTTGAACAGCTGGGCGTTACGGAGATAGAAGCGGTGGGACAGCAGTTCGATCCGGAACTTCACAACGCGGTAATGCATGTGGAAGATGAAAACTACGGCGAGAACGAAGTGGTAGAAGTTATGCAGAAGGGCTATAAGCTTCATGACGAAGTTATAAGACACAGCATGGTAAAGGTAGCAAACTAAAAACCTTACCGCTTTCATAAAATAATAAACAATCAACAGGAGGAAAATAAAATGGGTAAAATCATAGGTATCGATCTTGGTACAACAAACAGCTGCGTAGCAGTAATGGAGGGCGGACAGCCCACAGTAGTAACAAATACGGAAGGCGCAAGAACAACACCGTCCATCGTTGCTTTCACAAAGACAGGCGAAAGACTTGTTGGTGAGCCGGCAAAGCGTCAGGCAGTAACGAATGCGGAAAAGACAATATCTTCCATAAAGAGAGATATGGGTACGGACAACGGCCGTACAATCGATGACAAGAAATATTCACCGCAGCAGATCTCCGCGATGATCCTTCAGAAGCTTAAGGCAGATGCGGAGAACTATCTGGGCGAGAAGGTTACGGAAGCGGTTATCACCGTTCCGGCATACTTTAACGATGCACAGCGTCAGGCAACAAAGGATGCGGGTAAGATCGCAGGTCTCGATGTTAAGCGTATCATAAACGAGCCGACAGCTGCAGCTCTTGCATACGGTCTTGATAACGAGAAAGAGCAGAAGATAATGGTATACGACCTTGGTGGCGGTACATTCGATGTATCCATAATCGAGATCGGTGACGGCGTTATCGAAGTTCTTGCAACATCCGGCGATAACCACCTTGGCGGTGACGACTTTGACCAGAGAGTAACGGACTGGATGATAGAAGAATTCAAGAAGGCTGAAGGCGTTGATCTTTCAACGGATAAGATGGCTCTTCAGAGATTAAAGGAAGCTGCAGAGAAAGCGAAGAAAGAACTTTCTTCCGCAACAACGACAAACATCAACCTTCCGTTCATAACGGCAACCAGCGAAGGCCCGAAGCATTTCGATATGAACCTTACAAGAGCTAAGTTCGATGAGCTTACACATGACCTTGTAGAGAGAACTGCAGTACCCGTTCAGAACGCACTTAAGGATGCGGGAATCACTGCTTCCGAACTCGGAAAGGTTCTTCTTGTCGGCGGTTCAACAAGAATGATCTCCGTACAGGAAAAGGTTAAGCAACTCACAGGTCAGGAGCCGTCCAAGACTCTTAACCCGGACGAATGTGTTGCCATTGGTGCTTCCATCCAGGGTGGAAAGCTTAGCGGCGAGAGCGGAACGGACATCCTTCTTCTTGATGTTACACCGCTTACACTTTCAATCGAAACAATGGGTGGTATAGCTACACACCTTATCGAAAGAAATACAACCATCCCGACAAAGCACAGCCAGATCTTCTCCACAGCGGAAGACAATCAGACGGCCGTTGATATCAACGTAGTACAGGGTGAAAGACAGTTCGCACGTGACAACAAGTCTCTCGGACAGTTCCGTCTTGACGGAATCCCGCCTGCACGTCGCGGTATGCCGCAGATCGAGGTTACATTCGATATCGATGCAAACGGTATCGTTAACGTTTCCGCTAAGGATCTCGGAACGGGAAAAGAACAGCACATCACCATCACTGCAGGATCCAACATGTCCGACGAAGAGATCGATCGCGCAGTTAAGGAAGCTGCCGAATACGAAGCACAGGATAAGAAGCGCAAGGAAGCCGTTGATGCAAAGAACGAAGCAGATTCCTTCGCGGTTCAGACAGAGAACGCTCTTAAGGAAGTAGGCGACAAACTTGATCCGGCAGATAAGTCCGCAGTAGAAGCAGACCTTCAGGCTCTTAAGGATCTTGTTGCAAAATACGAGAAGCCGGAAGAAATGACGGAAGATCAGGTGGGCGAACTCAAGGCTGCACGTGAGAAGCTTACGGAAAGCGCACAGAAAGTCTTCACAAAGATGTATGAGAACATGCAGCAGGCAGGCGCTCAGGGCGCAGGTCCGGACATGAGCCAGTTCACGGAAGGTATGGGCGGCGCAGGTCAGGCAGGTCCGGGACCGGATGCGGGTTCCGATGACGGCGTTGTGGATGCTGACTTCAAGGAAGTATAAAAATGGCAGATAAGAGGGATTATTATGAGGTGCTCGGAGTCGACAAAAATGCCGACGAAGCGACACTGAAAAAAGCATACAGGGAGATGGCAAAGAAGTATCATCCGGACATGCATCCGGATGATGCCGAAGCCGAGGCGAAGTTTAAGGAAGCCACGGAAGCATACGGTGTCCTTTCGGATCCCGATAAGCGCCGTCAGTACGACCAGTACGGTCATGCCGCATTCGAAGGCGGTATGAACGGCGGAATGAACTTCGACTTCTCCGGAATGGACTTTTCGGATATCTTCGGAGACATCTTCGGCGACTTTTTCGGAGGCGGATCAAGGCGTACTTCCAACGGTCCGATGCGCGGTCAGAATGTTCGTACATCCGTCCGTATCACCTTTGAAGAGGCGGCTTTCGGATGTAACAAGGAGATCGAGGTTGTTCTTAAGGATCAGTGCGAAACCTGCCACGGCAGCGGCGCTAAGCCGGGAACAAGCAAAGTTACCTGTTCAAAATGCGGAGGCAAAGGCCGTGTTGTTATGACAAGCCAGTCATTCTTCGGCACAATGCAAAACGTTACAACCTGTCCGGATTGCCGCGGCTCCGGCCAGATCATAAAAGAAAAGTGTCCGGACTGCAGCGGAACGGGATACATCTCAAGAAAGAAGAGAATAGAAGTTTCGATCCCTGCGGGTATAGACGACGGACAGGCCGTTCGTATCCGTGACAAGGGCGAACCGGGAGTTAACGGAGGCCCGAGAGGAGATCTTCTTGTGGAGGTTCGCGTTACCGCACATCCCATCTTCCAGAGAAGAGACTACGATATATATTCGTCCGCACCCATATCCTTTGCGCAGGCTGCGCTGGGCGGTGAAGTCATAATAGATACTCTTGACGGAAAGGTATCATACGAGGTTAAGCCGGGAACACAGACGGATACAAGAATAAGACTTCGCGGAAAGGGAATTCCTTCGCTCCGTAATCCGAACACAAGAGGCGATCATTACGTTACCCTTGTGGTACAGGTTCCCACGAGCCTTAACGGAAAAGCAAAGGAAGCGTTGAAAGCCTTTGATGCGGAAACGGGAAACACCCTTAACGGTGCCACCCAGGTAAAAGAAGCAAAAGCCAAGAAAAAGGGCTTTAAAGATATGATGAAGGACGTCCTCGACGACTTCTAAAATGCAACAGATATTTTTAAACGAAAACTGCATATCAGATAATGTATGTCATGTCACGGGAGAGGACTATAAGCATCTTGCAAAAGTTGTTCGCATCCGTACCGGAGAGAAGATAAGGGTAACATCATCTTCCGAGGAAAGCTATATCTGCGAAGTGACGGAAGTGGGACAGGACGATATCCTTGCAGAGATAAAAGAAGAGGCTTTCTCCACGGAACTTCCGAATAAGATTTATCTCTTTCAGGCAATACCCAAGGGAACGCGTTTTGAAACGGTTATAGAAAAGACTGTGGAACTCGGTGTGTATGAGATCATACCCGTGGAGATGAAAAACTGTGTTGTCCGCTGGGAGGATGCAAAGAAAAAGAAGAAGGTTGAGCGCCTTCAAAAGATTGCGGAGAGCGCCGCAAAACAGTCGAAGAGAAGTCTTATTCCCGTTGTGCATGATGTGATGTCATATAGGGACGCAGTCGCATATGCCCGGGATATTGCGGATATAAAGCTCTTTCCGTATGAAAGCGCGGAATGCTTGAAC
>JAFOND010000201.1 GCA_017418645.1 Lachnospiraceae bacterium
AAAGGTTTGTAAGCCGGTATCCCGCGGTAAGATACGCTGCCGCTGAAATAGCCGCGATCTGTCTGTTAAAACTTAGCGGATGGCTTTGCGTCGGATACTTCGGACTTTTTTGCATAACACATTTATTTGTAATACCATCCATAATATACCGAAACGACCTGTAGGTGACGGCAGCCGTTAAAGCCGAGACTAGGAAAACATATCCCTTATACGCCTTTATTACGGTTGCGCCGAACATTCTGAAAATGGCAGGGATATATAATAAGAAGTCTCCGTAATACACTGAAACCGGATATCCGAAACCGTCCATCCAAAGGGATTCCGTCTTTATGGGGAAATTATTAAAGCTTTTAAATGCGCCTGCCTTAAGCTCCGTATAGAGACCTTCTATCCTCATAAGCTGGAAACCAAGATCCTGACCGAAGCAGCCTTCGATCCCGGACAGAAACAGCGGATAGGACGATATAAGAACCACCGCAAGAAGCGCGCCCCATAGGGGGCTTATCTTTTTCTCTGCCCACACCAGGAATACGGCAAAAACTATAACCACAGGAAGCATCAATATGGATTCCTTCGCCTCGAAAAGAAATACATGGGAAAGATACAGAGGAAGTGTATATTTTCCGACAAAGGAAAGCGGTTTTATAACCCCTTCCCCAAAACGCTCCGCCAGCCCATTGCTTATAAACGATATAATAATACAAAAGCCGGGAGTAAAGAAGAACAGCGGATACCAGATCAGCCCGGACTGCCAGCCTTTAAGCCCTCCGAGAAGGAAATAATATGTTAAAACAAGTGCGGGAACCGTTAATATGCTCCAAATCACGCACTCCGTTTTAGATATGATCCGTTTACCACCTTCCTGCCCGTCCCCGCGAAGCGAGAAAAGAATTCCAAGGCAGAATATGGGAAGCCGGGAAAGGCCGATTGTCACGGTGGGAACGCGAAGAGTAAGCGAAAATACAAGGATAAGTGCAAGTATTCCCCCAAAGATCGCCCTTTCGTTCCGGATCCTGAAAAAGAGCCGGATTATAAAGGGAGCCAAAAGATAAAATATCAAAAGGTATGTGATATACCAATTAAAGGTGTTATCGAAGCCAAAGAAGATCTCTATCGGAATTATATTCCTTATGGCAGCCGTTACGGTAAAATCCGTAAACAGAAAACGATAGAATATAAAGAAACCGATAAAGCAAAAATACATGGGCATAATGCGAACAAATCTCTTTTTATAAAACGAAAGAAGACCGTCGCTCTTCTTATATGAAAAGTACACTCCTATTCCGGACGCAAAGAAGAAGATATCCGTGCCGGCATAACCAAGCTTTGAGATACCGAGATGAAAGAGCATTATCCATATAATGGCAAGCCCCATCCATATATTTCTTCTTTTAAAAAGTTGCTCGTATGTCATTTATTAAATATTCCTTTAATTATATTCGTTATTTTCCTCAAAACCGCGGATATTGCCAATGCTGCCATATACGCTACGATGCCCACGGCAAGATACAGGGCAACATAATACAAAACCGGATTACCGTTATATCTTTTCAAAGTCTCAAACAATCCGCAGTCTTTTGCCACCCGAAGGATAAAGGGATGGACAAGATAGACGGTATACGCATATGTTCCAAGATCCGCTACAAGTTTTACCGACGCCCTCGAGGATGCGGATTCCGATGATGTAAGCGAGATCACAAATATGCAAAACAGCGAAGCGCAGACGAAGCCGAAAGAAGTTTCCCAAGCCCGGAGATATCCGCCTCCGCCATAGTTCTCCAAAATCCTTATCAGTATAACCCTTACGGCCGTCACGCCGGCAAAGCCCGCCGCTGCGGCGAAGGCAACCTTTCTTTCCTTAAAACGTTCATTCATTTTATAGACGATCATGCCCCAAAGGGTTTCAAGCCCCGCCGGGATCATAACCGTAAGCCCCTCAAAAGAAAAACCGAAGACGGAATTTTTAAAGCAGTCATTTATGATAAGAAGGATGAACGTCACGATCATAAAGATCTTATACTTCTTATCGCTGTCTCCTTCGTTAAGGAAATCCGCAGCGCCTTTGAAGAACGGAAAGAAGATCATTACCCAAAGATAGGCATATACAAACCAGTAGATCCCCGTCTCCCGGAAAGTTAAAACAGATAGTATAAATTCCGGTCCAATGGTTCTTTCAAAGAATAGCTGCGTTATGATCATCATGGCAACGCCGGGAAGCGCAACCCTTATGGCAGATTTTTTTAATAGTTTTAAATAATCCGTGTTATTGTATAAAAAGAACCCAGCCGCAAGGAAGAATATTCCTGCTTCATCGGCAAATACCGCAGAAAGAACATCGTGCCAGAGGGAAGCTCCCTCTGAGAATGCAAAGTAAAAGTTCACATGGCAAAAGACGACACAAAGGCTGGTTACGGCCTTAATGACGTCGCATGATATATCACGTTTTTTCGCTTTCATTTCCATGTATCAAAACTCTCCGGCTTCCTGTCCGCTTCCTTCTCGCAATAATAAAAGAGCGGTGTTTCATGTTCGTTGTAAACCATATCGATATATCCGTGCTTTTTTGCCTCCGTAAAAAGCTTTTCACAGGACGGGTCGTCCCATGTGTTTCCCATTACGATATAGCATTTCTTTGAATCAATAATATATGAAAGATCCTTTTTCTTGAAGGCTCCCGCAGATGTAGCCCGTCCCAGCCTGACCTCATTTCCCATGTCATTCAGTTCATCTTCGTAATCGTTATAATATGCAAATATCGGTGTCTGAGAGCCGTTTACAAAAACTTTCTCGTCCGCCTGTATGACAGACACAAGATAATTATATTCATCTTTAACTTCATATCCGGGCCAGTATACGTTTTCCCCGTCAAAGTAATGAATTATGCCATTTTCCGATAATACAAGCGCCAGCATAATGACCACCGATAAAATCCCGACACGCTTATTATCCGAAACAAACATTATCGTATCCAAAGAAAACAGAGCCGTTATAATAAGAAGCGGATAGATAAACAGCCACATCCTTTTATTGACCGGGAAAAATCCCAGCGAAGACGCCAGAAGCGAAAGCAATACCGTTATATATACCGCGGTTACGTATCTGTTCT
Organism: Lachnospiraceae bacterium; assembly: GCA_017418645.1. Taxonomy (GTDB): domain Bacteria; phylum Bacillota; class Clostridia; order Lachnospirales; family Lachnospiraceae; genus FD2005. Next base: position 3,107 of record JAFOND010000201.1, read on the forward strand.
TTTTTTTGATCGTAAAAACAAGTCCCCAAAAAAACAGGATCATAACGGGGATTGTTAAATACGAGAGAGGTTCCGTAAGAAATCCCGTCATTTCTTTCAGCTTAGCCCAATTGCCCGGTCCCGGAAGAAGAGGGAATCTGTACGGTTCCCAGAACGCATGCATTCTCTCATCCGTGTCCTTAAGCCAGAACAGGTAATCCGCCAGGAAACTGAGGCCCATAGGAACGCCTATTATTATATATTGTTTTAATTTATTATATTCTTTTTCGCATAACGAATATATAAATCCCGACGCCAGCAGCCCTCCTCCCACAAAACAAGCGGGATTTGAAAACCAGATCAGAACGGCGAACAATATCGTAACGGTTAGCGCCTTTATCCTCCCTTCTTCATACAGGAAGAAAAGACAGACCATAAAAAGCGTTATAACACAATCCGACATATACGGCTTAAACACATTCGAATACTGAAGCATAAGCTCCATATTCGCGGCAACCGCAGCTCCCGCCAAAGGATATTTTGTCTTAACAACATCCTTTAACACAAGATATATCAGAAGGAGCGTTAAAGCATATGCCACTATCGACGGTATGCGAAGAGTAATGTCCGTATTCCCGAATATCAGCGTAAAAACCTTTACAATATAAAGCCATCCCACCGGTGCCGCCTGTACATGTTCCAAAGGTTCGCTCACAAGAGAAAAGAAGTCTCTCTTCGTAAAGGACCAGGCAAGCGCCGCCTCGTCATACCAGAGAGATCTTCCCACAAGGTCCATGCGTATGCTCATTATGCATCCGAGAGCGGATATCAAAAGAAAGAACGCATTTATAGCCTTTTCCGGTATCGTTTTATCTTTTATCCTGTTATTATCCATAGTTTCAGACATCAGCCCTGCAGAAAGAAGGCTCTCTTAAGCTCATACCAGGTTGTAAAGGTTTCGTTTAAAAGTCCTCTCTCCGCCGCAAGAAGGAAAGCAAGGTTGGCATAGACGAATAAAATGCAAAGTATGATAAATATGATCTTTGCCGGTTTGAACGCTTTTTGTGAATCCGGCGCCTCCCCCTCGTCTCGTTTATATAATATTGTTTTAATAAACGCATTCAGCGGTATTGCCATGATCGGGAAAATATCTATAACCGCGCGTACACCGTACACACCGCCGAGCCACCAACACCACCACGCCGCTGTTAAATATAGCTCGATAACCGTCAAAAACAGAGCGGCGACGGCATAAGGTCTCTCCGGCGCTTCTTTTTTAAAGATGTAAAAGAATCCCAAAAACGAGAAGATAAGGATCGGCGAAAGAATCAGGATCCCCTTTGCATCGGAGAGAAATATCTCGTAAAACTTGGGTCTTAAAAGGTAGCTAAAGCTTTCATCCGAATATGTATTAAGGATAAAATGCCCCGTTGTTCTCTTCCAATATATAAACTGCGGGATAACAACCAAAAGGCCTCCCAAAACGTTAAACAGAAGTCGTTTCGGTTTTAGCTTGCTTTTTACATCCTTAATATCCGTAAGGAGGTAAAAGAATACAAAAACAATGTTCACGTTACGGATCAAAAACAAAAGTCCCGCCGTTATGCCCAGAAGAAAGCTTAACCCCGGCTTTTCTCCGGATTTGATCTTTACCGTAAGATATATAAAGAGCGAAGCTGCAAAATATGTATATATGTGTGAAAACGCAGCATACCGGGTAGCATAATACGGAAGAAAAGTTCCGAGGGTAAGTAAAACTATGGTAATGAACGCGGCTCGGTTTTCTTTGCCTTCCCCTTGATGTGTATCCTCTATAACAACCAACGTCTTATAAATCAGAACGCTTCCGAAAACGAAATAAAATATGCCCGCAAAGCCCACGGCATATTCGTATAATCCCCCGTACCCCGTTGCGTTTGTCGGATTTATTAATTTTGTTAACAAATGCGCGACTATAAAGAAGGGCGACTCCAAAAGCGCCGTTCCGAAGGGATATTTAACGTAGAACGAAAAGTTCTTTTCAATAAACCATTCCGGAAGATACTGATAATACAGCTTGCCGTCAAGATATCCTATAACATGATCAAGGCAGAGAATCTCGTACAGCGCCATAACGGCCGCCGTACATACGATAAACAATATAAATAATTTAGAAGACCGTAAGTTCCGAGACATAAAAGTATTCTCCTTCCTTCAGATCTTCCGGCACCTGTATCCTGAGCGCATCGGTATTTAAATCTTCTTTTAACGAAAAAGAGTTTTCAGCCAACATATCATAATCGACCGCGCTAAAATCCCCGTTCTCCGTCTTCGTGGATATAACGATCCCCTCCGGAACTTCGCCGGAAAGCGTTATTCCCTTCACGGATCTTGTCCCGTCAAAGATTATGTCTATCTTCTCTCCGGGTTCAGCCAGAGGCTCGTTCCATATCACAGCATCTCCCCAGACGGTTTCATCCTCGTTGTCCAGCATTGCCGTAACGCTGTCCTTATCGCGGTCCGTTATTATCTCCCTGATCCCGAACTTATGGGTATAATCAAAAAAGCCGAATATCTTCATAAGAAAATAAACCGCAAATATTACAGCGGCGGCCATCAATATATTCTCTTTTTTGACCCACTCTTTTCTCATATTATTTTAAGTATCCTATATAGACTCCCTCGTAGGGGATAACTTCCACAGGCATGTCTTTATACCTGTTCATAAGGTCCTGATATATAAATACATAGATAACGTCCTTGTTGTTCATGTTTTCGTTTGCGTATGCGTCCGAAAGCGCCGTGGTATCCCGGCTGGAGTACGCCGCATTCATCTTCAGCCCATGCTCGTATGCAAATCCCTCAAAAACCGTGGACCAGTATGGTCTGAACTTTATGGCATAGGTGGGATAAACAAAGATTATCTCTTTCTTTTCTTCTCCCAGCGCTTTGATCTCTTCGTTTCTGTCCAGCTTGTTTATGTATGGATCTGCCGCTTCAACCTCCGCTACGGTATCATATATCTCATGTTTTCTTTTTATCATGGGATAAAGATCAATAAGCTGAAGAGCTGAAAGAGAAAGAATTATCGCAAGCAATAAGCCCTGTCTCAGCCTGGCTGTCTTAAGGGTCATGCTTCCTCTGTTCTTTAAAGTTTCTCCGATGACGGCGAGCAGAAATGTTATTATTCCGTAATATACCGGCCAGATCAGTCTTCCCGCAGTCCTAAAAATCGAAAGAAGATTATATATCGCCTCCGGCCATTTGATGTGATAAAGCTCAAATGTCCCCAGTGTTGCCCTTGGCCCCAGCGAAAACAGAAGGAATATGATCCCTCCGACACAAACGGTTATCAGCGTGCTCTTTTGCCTGTAAGTTCTCAGGTTTCTCTTTTCTATGCGAAATACGTTTATAAGCATTATGGAAGCGGCTACCAGCAAAAGCAGGATTATTCCGAATCCAAGATATGCATAGCCCTCATGCTGCCAGGGTGTATACAGTGAAAGTTCCTGAAATATGGAGGAAGTATCATGAGACTCATTGAAATAATAGAGATTGGGATCGTTGGCGCCGTGGATCAGATAGGGATCGGACGGGTTGAAAAACTGGTTCAGGTTAAAGGAAACGTCCTCTATATTCTCCGCAAACTGGGTTACATGACCGGAAAACATTCCGAGGAGAACGCCGAAGATCACGCAGAGAAGCGTGGAAAACAGCGAGACAAGGCCAAGTTCCTTCCACTCAAAAGCAGCGCTTCTTTTCTTATAGCGAAGCCAGAGGATCTCTCTCGCATAGCTTATCACCATTATCCCGAAGACCATGGGAACATAGTAGGCATTTATAAGAAAAGAGAGGGAAATAAGCGCTATCCAACATTTTTTAACCGTATCAAGTTTTCTCTTTTTCTTCTCGTCATGCAGATTCAGATCCTCCTTATACAGGAAAATGCATATGGCTGCAAGGATAAGAAAATGCGCGGATAACGCGGTATGATAAAAAGCTCTTTTAAGAAGAACGGGCGTAAGGATAAAAGGAATCGCCGCTGCGGAATTTGTTGTCTTCTCTCCGAGGACCTTCATGCCGATCAGCGCGCCGAAAACGCCCATAAGTATATATGAAAGTATCTGAAACAGTCCGAAATACTGAAAGGTTTTCGGAAGAAGAGGTGACAGGATCTTAAATATCACGGCAAAAAGCGGGATCGAGTCCGTGTATACAACGGACATGGGTTCCGGGGACAATCCGTCAAAGAGGCCTATTGGAAAATGCCAGGCGCTCTGCCTGTAAAAACACCAGCCCAGGTAGTGCTGGGTAAGATCCGTTATTCCTTCAAGGTCCTGGGAATGCAAAAGCCATGCATCCTCCGTAAATTTCAGGACATCCGTACCGAACTGGAGTATGAATATTACGGCTCCGATCAGTCCCCCGATCAGAACGCCCTCAAGCCTTTGATTCCTTGCCGGTCTTCTTTTTGTCCTTGCGCTTTGTATCATTGACAACTTTCCTTTTTATATTAAAATGGTTACATATCGATGTTATCAACCATTTATTATTACCATGAGCGAAAAAAACACACAGTTCAATAAATTATACCAAACAAAACCCGTTCTGTCATTTCTTTTCGGCTGTGCGGCGGGTTTTATATGCTTTTTAATAATATATGGAATTAAAATCCTGGATTTCACAAATATCGACTGGCTCCTTCACTCGGACGACCTTGAGGGAAGCCTTGATCTTACCCAGCACTACCTGGGCTGGTGTTTCTACAGGCGAAGCCCCTGGAGCTTCCCCATCGGGCTTACGGAAGGATTGTATTCCGATCCGGTTTCCGTAATATATTCGGATTCAATACCGCTTTTTGCCATATTCTTTAAGATCATCTCGCCCCTGCTTCCCGCGAATTTTCAATATTTCGGGCTTTTCGGGGCGATGTGCTACGCGCTGACGGGCGGTTTTTCCTGCTTTTTGTTCAGGCGACTTACGGAATTGCATCCGTCACATATCGGATTCTGTCCGATTTTCGACCTCGTCGCAGCCTGTATTGTTGTCTGCAATCCGGTGCTTCTTAACAGAATGTTCCTTCATACCGCGCTTTCCGCGCACTTTCTCATTATAGCGGGCTTTTGCATCGCCATGTACGACAAAGAGCTTAGCAGCCTGAAATCCTTATTGCTCTGGACTTTACTCATCTGTGTATCCGCCCTCATAAACGCCTATTTTGTGCCGATGATCTTCGGAACATATCTTTGCGTGCTCTTATACAGACTTTTAAATAAGCAGGACAGATTCGTGCTTTCTCTTGTAAAAGCAGCGGTCCCGATATGCCTTTGCCTTTTTGTATGCTTTGCTGCAGGAATGTTCTATGGTTCCGTACCCGCAAAGGACGGCGGACTTACGGCCCTTTCGGTCAATCTTAACGGCCTTTTCAATCCCCATACATACCTTTCCGCCTACGGAAAATACACATTGGGCTACAACGATATAAATTACAGCAGGATCCTTCCGGACATGAGTCTTGTCACGCCCTATCAGAACGAGGGCTTCTGCTACCTTGGTCTGGGCATTTTAATTCTTTTTGCTTTCCTTTTTTGCATGCTCATTTACTCCCTTATAACGAAAGCTGGCAAGGGGAATGCCGAAAAATCGCAGCGGAGCCCCTTTAAGGTATCTCTTACGGTCTTTATTATCGTATTCTTTTTATTGGCGCTTTCGCCGGCATGGACACTGGGAAGCTATACACTTTTTACGATCCCGCTTCCCCGGATCATAACGGATCTTTGGTCCATGTTCCGCTCCACGGGACGTTTTATATGGCCGGTTTACTATCTTCTTATGATAGGTTCCATGTATTACGTAAAGATGAAGTTTTTCACAAAAAAAACCACCCTCTATGTGGTTATTGCTGTGATCGCCCTTATCCAGGCCTTTGATCTTTCACCGGGGATTTTTATGAAACGCGCGGCTTTCAGGGACATTCCGGAATATGAATCCTCACTGGTTTCAGAGGAATGGGACGAGCTGGCGGAAGCGAAGAGCCGCATTGTCTTTTATCCGCCCACCTTTACGGGGCTGTATCTTGATAAGGAGACCAATATGGATTTCCTGATATACGCGCTAAAGCACGATCTTTCCCTGAACAATTCCTATCTTTCCCGGGATCTTACGTCCCAGGCAGACAAAAAAACCCTTGCCGAGTTCGAAGAACGAAAAAACGGCAAGCGGTTCCCGGATACGATATATGTTTTCTTTGAAAGAATGGATAATTATGAAGTGCCGGATCCGGAGACGTACGGGCTGGAGTACCGCAACATTGATGGGCGAAGAGTTGCGGT
>JAFOND010000202.1 GCA_017418645.1 Lachnospiraceae bacterium
CGCTCCGATCCTTGAGCTTATGAAGGCGGTCGACGAGTATATCCCGACCCCGGATCGTAAGTCTGATCTTCCGTTCCTGATGCCGGTCGAGGACGTTATGACCATCACCGGCCGCGGCACGGTAGCTACCGGCCGTGTGAAGCGCATTTGCCGCTATGGCTTCATCGCTTGAAATATCGTAATTATCAAAATCTATACTCATAAAATCTTCAAGGATGGCCGTAAGAACTTCATCCCTGCTGTTTTGATCTCCTTTATATCCCTGTATAAGCATACTGTCTTTTAATGCATTTCCCGATAAAAAAGCAGACAGCATCTTAGCTTCTTCTTCCGTCAGCAAAACGTCGGAACGGGTATCCCTTAACCTTATCATTTCCCAGTGATCCGCATCCATTTCCGCCTGTTCGATTTTTTTTGCATTATCCTCTCTTTGTGCAAGGGCGGCATCTTCTCCATGGATTTTATTGTAGCGCTTGTTTCCTCCCGCGCCGATATTTTTATACGATGATCCGAAAGTCTTGTATTCCTCCGGATTAAACATGGTCTTTTCCGGCTTATGCGTCATCTCGGAAAGATCTTTCACTCTCATGTTAAGAATACGCGAAAGACGCTGCTGCTTTAAAGATACGGGTGCAGCGGTGGATCTTATCATGGTTATGGGTGCGGGGGTTACGGAAGTGACGGTCTCCGAATCCGCTTCTCCCTGTTTAAAAACAGGTCCCGTAAAAACATGCTTTGATGTTTCAAGTTCTCCAGTGCCGGGGGCAGCGCCAGTTCCGGTTCCGTGATCATCTGACATAATATATCCTCCCCTTTAGAAAAAACAAGCCTGTGTTATCGGCATACCGGCCGGTTCAATGTCTTTTGGACCATAAGTGTTAACAAAATTAATTCCGGAATCCGATGCCGTAACAAGCCTTATAATTGTATCGTCCTTAAAAAGACTTTTTGCCGCCTCCACGCCGGAGTCAACCATATCTATCATCCCGTGAAGGGACTGTTTTCCCATAAAAATATATTCCACAACGATTTCATCGTCCTTGATGCTGCAAAGAAAGCATCCCTTTATTATGCCGTCCGAATAAAAAACATGGCTTATCCTGTTGTCGTAATACTCTCTTTCCCTGAACCTGGGAATATAGACATCCTGATTTATCTTTTCATAGTTGTCCATATCCCTCATAAAGTGAAGCCAGTCGGATGAGGGTACATCTTTTAGCATATGAACCGTCGGGTTTTCCTTGTTTGACCTTCCCTGAGTTTTAATATCTCCAAGCGGAATGGAATAAGAAATCATATTCTCTTTGGTCTGTTCTTCAAAAAGACCGACCTGTTCAAGGAAATCATGCAGCCCGTATGTTTCCTCGCTCAAAACATAGGTGATTGAAACGGAATCTCCACCACATTCAAAGATTATCTTTTTGGCGAGATTGATCATGTTTCGCCCTGCCCCGGCCATCCGCTTATTTTCTTTAACGAAGATGAAGTTGATAAAAAAGTCCTTATCCTCCGCACGGACAGCAAGAAGTCCCACCGGTTCATTTTCATCCATGGCACCGATAAAAATGTCCGATTCGGTCTTTATGCTCTCCGGCAGGTTTGCAAGGAAGTATGGTTTTGTTTCTTCGGTTAAAAGAATAATTTCCATAAGGCTTATTCCATATGTCCGTCACGATACATGGAGAATTTTTCCATCGGGTAGTGAGTAAGATTTTCCAGGACTTTTCTGCCGTCCGCTTTTGCAAGAAGAGCATTCCTTGCCTTCATTGTTTCCGCTTCCGTCTTATGACGGGAAGGTCCGCCGACACATCCTCCCGGACATACCATTCCTTCGATAAAGTCTTCCTGAAGTTTACCATTCTTAAGAAGAGTAAGGGCTTTCTTGCATTCCGAACCGCCGGCACACTTTAAGAGTTTTATGCCGTCCGTTTCTTCGCCGCGCTCCTGCATACATTCGATAACCGCTTCCGCAACGCCGCCGCTTGACGCAAACTTCTTGCCCCATACGGATGCTTCCTGATACTTTTCTTCCACTTCCTCAAAGCTTACGCCCTTTGAATTCATAAGGGCACGGATCTCGCCGTATGTAACCGCATAATCCGCATTGTCCGGAACGGATTCGTCCAGAGTCTCGGACTTCTTTGCGATGCACGGTCCGATAAATACCGTAACGCATCCCGGATGCGTTGCCTTTAAATATCTTGATATCGCGCACATGGGAGAAACGGTTGTGGACATATTCTCCTTATAGATATCCGGGAAGTGCTTTCTTAACATGTTTATGAACGCGGGACAGCAGGAAGTTGTCATCTTCTTTCCTTCTTTTCTTGCCTCGCTCCATTCCTTGGATTCATAAGCAGCGGTCATATCTCCGCCGAGTCCGACCTCTATCATATCCGAGAAACCCACTTTCTTAAGTGCCTCACGGACTGCTGCCATGGTGATCTTTTCTCCGAACTGGCCTTCCGTTGCGGGAGCGCACATGGCGATTACTTCTTTACCCGCCTTTAACTCATGAATGATATGGACAAGGTATGTCTTTGAACCGATGGCTCCGAAGGGGCAGTTATGGATACAGTGTCCGCACTGGACGCATTTTTCCTCGTCGATCTTGCAGAAGCCGTATTCGTCATAGGATATAGCTCCTACCGGACATGACTTCTTGCAGGGACGCTCATGATGGATGATGGCACCGTAAGGACATTCGCGTGCGCACATACCGCATTCCTTACACTTTGAAGGATCGATCTTCATCCTTGTATCACCGGGATGGATGGCGTCAAACTTACAGGAATTAAGGCATGCCTTTCCGAGACAGAAACGGCAGCTGTCCGTTACCATATATGCGTTGATCGGGCAATCGTCGCAGGCAGGATCTATAACCTGTACAACGTTCTTTGAATCCGGATTGTAGATGGGATTCTCCGCGCAGGCAAGACGTATACGCTGACGTACTATTTCTCTTTCCTTGTACACGCAGCAACGGTAATCCGGCTTCGGTCCGGGTATGATCTCATATACGACCTTTTCCTTATGCTCCGCATCAAGCTTATCGTCCCATGCAAGGCGACAGATTTCTTCCATTATCCTGTGTTTAAGGCTTACTATTCCTTTATCGCTCGTTACCATGTTTTTCTCCTTTCCTTAATACTAACCGAATAAACCCTTCTTATAGGGTTCCGATACCATTGTTACATATGTATATCCCGTGTCTTCCACGGCTTTTTTTACCGTCTCTTCATCGAGTTCCTCTTCCGTAATGATAATGCTCTCATGTTTCTCATGAGAAGACTTTACCTTTTTTGCATCCGGGTAAAGCGCCTTAAAAGCTTCGTTCATATGTGCCTCACAATTGTTGCACATCATACCGTCGATCTTTACAGTTGTTTTTACCATTGTTTTCCTCCTTCGATCCGTCACACATACCATCGTCTAATTCTAACATAAAAACGCGGCCGATGCTATGGATACATCCGTTTTTTCATAAGGTATCAGCATTGACTGGAAGGCATGATAAAGGTCGGATTTTCCCGGCCATACCGTGCCTTTTAAGTTATTGTTCTCATCCAGCTGATGAAACCATGATCCGTTTTTATGATCCATAACGGTTTCATCCAGGTATTCCATATATTCGGAATAATCGTTTTTATATTCCTCTTTCTTCGTTGTACGATACAGCACTGCGGATGTGTTTATGGCCTCCGCCAGTGTCCAATGCATCCTGTCCGTCACAACCGGATTTCCTCCCCAGTCCGTTGTATACGCAATCCCCGGTTTTCCGTTTCTTTCCCAGGCATCATCACGGGCGCGGGTATAAAGTTTTTCCGCTTCCGAGATCAGTTTTTGTTTTTTTTCTTCCGATAAAGTCCCGTCCGATAAAGCGTATTGTGTTATAAGCCTTGCCCATTCTATCCCATGCCCCGGAGTTGCACCGTAGGGCTTAAAGGGGTCGTCCGGCCTGTCTTTATTCATATCAAGATCCGGAACCCAGTCTTTCGTAAAATGTTCCGGGATCCGATATTCATTTTCC
>JAFOND010000203.1 GCA_017418645.1 Lachnospiraceae bacterium
AAGATAAAATACGGCGCGTATACCGTTCTGTCCTTTGTTTTTGCCAGCATCTTTTTCTTATATTTTGAGATGTTTTCAAGAAATTCCGGAAGAGAAGTCTATGAGACCGTTCGCTCGGAGGCGGAGAAGCTCTCGTATAAAGGGATATATCATACAACACTCCTTGCCCATGAAACGCTGGGGGTTGATCTTGACGATACGGAATATGTCCTCCGCGTTTTAAAAAGGCTTCAGACACCTCTTTATATCTTCTTTATGCTTCCGCTGATCATACTCTTCATCGTCTTCTTAAAGAAACTTTTCAAGAATTCAAAGGACAATAAACAAAAGCTTTCATATATATTCTATGCCATCGGCGCCGTTACAATGGCTCCGAGCTATATCTTAAAATGCGATTACGGAAGATGGATCCTCTCCACCGTAACATATTATATCGTCTCCGCGCTGATGTTTATCGCCATCGGGGACAAAAATACCGTAAATGCCGTAGCGGAGCTTGATACAAAGGTGAGAAAAGCGCCCTTCGCGCCCATGATCTTAGCATATATCGTTCTCTTTATTCCGTTTTTGGATGTTGATATCTGCGAGACGATAATGCACTGTCTTGGGCTTGTGGACGACATCTTTCCCTGGCTCTGGGATCTTCCCATCTGGCATTACAGGTAAAAAACACTTGCGTTACGGGCGGAGTTATGTTAGAATACCCGCTTGTGATATATAAAATCCTTGCTTGCAGCACAGGTCTGCAGGCCGCAAAGACCGAAAGGAGGAAAACAAATGAACAAGTACGAATTAGCGCTCGTTATTGACGCAAGGATCGAAGACGATGCCAGAGCGGACGTTTTAGAGAAAGCGAAAAAACTTATAGCGCGTTTCGGCGGTACCGTGACAAATGTCGAGGAATCCGGAAAGAAGAAGCTTGCTTATGAAATCGATAAGACAGATGAAGGCTTCTACTATTTCGTTCAGTTCGACGCAGAAGGTACGGCACCGGCAGAAATTGAACAGCGTGTCCGCATTATGGACCATGTTCTTCGTTTCCTTGTTGTCCGTGCTGATGAGGACTGATACATAGGAACGGAGGATATATAATGAATAAAGTGATAATGATGGGTCGCTTGACAAGAGACCCCGAAATAAGACAGGGACAGCAGTCAGGCGCAACCGTTGCAAGATTTTCAATCGCGGTTGACAGAAGATTTAAAAGAGAGGGACAGCCGGAAGCGGATTTCTTTAATTGTACCGCATTCGGAAAGACCGGAGAATTTGTGGAGAAGTATCTTAAGAAAGGTACGAAAGTCGTTATCGACGGCGAAGTCCAGAACGACAATTACACAAACAAAGAAGGCCAGACAGTATACGGAACACAGATCATCATTAACACGATCGAGTTCGCCGAGAGCAAAGCGGCTGCAGAGCGTAACGGAAGTTACACACCTCCCGCAGGCGGCCCGGCACCCGCTCCCACAACAGATGCCGGGGACGGATTCATGAACATCCCCGAAGGTGTTGATGACGACGATGAACTGCCCTTCATGTAAACCCATCACGGTTTTTTGATTTTTCAAAGGAGAGAAAAATGGCATTCAATAAAACAGAAAGACCGGACGGACAGAGACGCCGCCCGATGCACAGAAGAAAAAAAGTATGTGTGTTCTGTGGAAAGGACAACACGATAGATTATAAGGATACCGCAAAGCTTAAGAAGTATATCTCCGAGCGCGGAAAGATCCTTCCCCGTCGCATCACGGGTAACTGCGCAAAGCACCAGAGAGCTCTTACAGTAGCTATCAAGCGTGCACGTCATCTTGCGCTTATGCCGTATGTATCGGACTAATTCAGACAGAAAAAAACCTATAGGAAAAGGGTGGCTTGCCACCCTTTTTTGTGTTGTTGGGGTACTGGTTATGTTATCCGCCTGCAATAGCCTTCCCCAACCCACCCTCACCATCCTTCTCGTCCGCCACGCCCGCACCGTCGCAAACGACGAAGGCATTATAATGGGCGGAAAGAGCGAATCCGACCTCTGCGAGGAAGGGATTGAGCAGGCCAAGGCTCTCGGAGAATCTCTTGCGGATACAAAGATCGACGCCGTCTATACATCCGAGCTCTCCCGCACGAAGGAGACAGCAAGGATCGCCCTTGAATACAACAAAGCCTGCTGCAAAAATATCTATACGAACGCCGGTCTTAATGACATCGACCTTGGGATCTACGAAGGAAAACCCACGGAGGAACTCCTCGTAACCTACGGCGGCGATTTCATAAACGCGGGCATCGGCCCCATCGACGATCCAAACTTCGTTTCTCCCATCGAAGGAGAAACTTCATATGAATTCGTTCAAAGGTTCGGAGATACCATGCGTTCCATCGCGGAAGAATCCATAGCCCGCGGCGATAAGACCATTATGGTGGTGGCGCACTCCTCCGCCTGCTATTTCCTGCAGAGCGAACTTAATGACCCGTCATACGACCATCTTGACAACGCATCCGTTACAAAACTTGTCTATTGCGATGGAAAAATTACAGTTCCCATCCGTTGAAAAGGAAACTCATATATACTTTTCCCAAAATGCGTGTTATACTTTCTATAAATAAGGGAGGTGATTTCAATGTTGAATGTATTGCGTGAAGATGTGTTTGAAACGCCAAAAGAGATAGAACAAAGATATCCAAGGTGCAAATACATTTTCGTTGATTTTACGGATCTGAATAATCTACGCGGACGTTTGTACGCAGTTAGTGACAGTGCCAGCTCATATGATGAATTGTGTGCTCTCTCGAACCGATTGTCCGATGAGGGTACGAACAGCTGTATTATGGGAGAATATGCAGAAGGAGGAATGATCGGTGTACAGCGTGAGCTTGGAAGATAACAGAGTGGTCATACAATGTAATCTGGTTACTGACAGTCGTATGCGGTTTGTGTCGGCAGTTTATGACACGGGTGCTCGATATACATGTTTTCGCGCAAGTGCGATTGACACGGGAATAAAAGAGGATGACTGTAAAGAATTTGAAAGCAAATATCTTAGCGGATTCATCGGAGATTCTTTCTCAAAGTTTTATAAGTACAGAATAGACAAGCTGGCTTATGGTACGATAGATTTGGGAGAGCAATATATATGGTTAACTTTTGATGAAAATGTCACTACCAATGTTGTAGGCTATGATATCATTAAGCAGGTATCAAGGCTAAGCATAGCAAATGAAGATAAGGAGATGTTTTTCGGAGATGTTTCCGAATTAAAGCAGTTTGTTAACGGCATATAATAACTGTTATGTTTACAAAGGCTGTACGTATATTAAAGAATCAGGGGGCGGGAGCCCTTGTAAAAAAAACAATAAGGAAAATCTCAAGGCGTGATCTTATGTACGAGGAGTACAGAAAAGATAACACGCCTTCTTTAGATGAATTAAAAAGGCAGAGAGAGGAATGCGATGAGCTGCTGAAGAATACGGCGGGAAGTGTTTATGCGCCCAAGTTCAGCATTCTTGTCCCGCTGTATAACACGCCGGTGAACTATCTTGAGGCCCTTGTGGAATCCGTTCTTTCGCAGACCTATCAAAACTTTGAACTCTGCTTTTCGGACGGCAGCGGAAAGGGGAATGCGCCGGAGCTTAAAAAATATCTGGCGGAGCTTTTGACACGGGAGGATAACATTCTGCGCGCTGATAACGGGATCAGCGTAAAGCCGGACCGCATCAGGCTGTATACTTCCGACGAGCCTCTCGATATTTCAACAAACACGAACAAGGCGTTTTCGGTCGCCACCGGAGATTATATCGCCTTTATGGACCATGACGATCTTCTTACGCCGGATGCGCTGTATGAGTTTTACAAGGCAATAAAGGGTAACCCGGAGGCGGAATTCTTTTAT
>JAFOND010000204.1 GCA_017418645.1 Lachnospiraceae bacterium
CTCCATGAGCTGAAATCTTTGATGGATAAGGGTACGATCACATACAAAGATTACGAGCAGAAGAAACAGGAATACGAAGATAATGCGAAAAAGGAGCTGGAAGGAAGAGAACAGGATCGTAAAATCGAGATGGATCAGCAGGTGGATGTCATCATTACGAAGGAGAAGGATAAACTTCGTAAGAAGGGCCTTGAAATTATGGCAAAACGTGGCTTCTCCAGGGAAAAGACAGAGTTTACGGAAGAAGATGTGGAAACATCCTTTCGCCATATGGACACAATGCGAAAGGAAAAGAATACATGGAAGAGCAGACGGAAGGATAAGAGAGGTGCATTCCGCCGCGCCCAGGAAGAGGACGATGCCGCTCTTGAGATGTTTCAGGCAGGTAATGAGATTGAGGAACTTGTCGCGCTTCAGAGGAAACTTGCCGTAAAGAAAATGCAAAAGTCCGAACAAACGGATGAAGGAAAACTTAAAAAGAGAGAAGAACTTGCCGATGCAAATACAGAGAAGGAAACGCATCCCAAAAAAATCAATACCGATCTGGACCAGGGCTTAGAGCCGAAGGTTATAGCTCCCAAGCAGCTGCCGCCGGAGATTGTGAAGGATTCCCTCGACAGGCAGAAGGAACTTGGTGTTGCAAAGGGAAAGGTGGTCGACACCGACCTTGACGATGCAAATAAGCCGAATCCCGTGAAAAATGTACAGGAGGAACAGCTAAAGGTTCCTGAGAAAAAAACCGCTCCCAAAAAACAGGAATGGAAAAAAGGTGATCTGAAAAAGAATGAGGAGGAAGAAGAAAAGAAAATCGTAATCGGCGCACACAGGAAAAAAGAAGAAGAGGAAGATAAACCGCCGGTTAAGCAGGATGAGGAACAGCCCAAGCTTGAAGATAAAATCGAAACAGAGCATCTTGATGATGAAATAATTGATCCGACAACCACTGATGTTCCCAAAAAAGAAACCACCGGTGAACTGAAAGACACCGATGGAGAAGTTCCGCTTCAGACGGACGGTACGGTACCCCCAAAACAGCCGAAAGTAGAGAAACCGGATGTAGTCGGAGGAAAAAAACTTAA
This sequence comes from Lachnospiraceae bacterium, assembly GCA_017418645.1. GTDB lineage: Bacteria > Bacillota > Clostridia > Lachnospirales > Lachnospiraceae > FD2005. The sequence goes on from JAFOND010000204.1 coordinate 1,080, forward strand.
AATCATTGAGGACTACACGGGAGATATGGCCGGAAAACCGCTTCCTCCTCTGCCACCACCACCCAAACAGCCCGCACCCGAAAAAGAAGGTGAAAAAGGCGAGAAAAAACAGGGACCGACCCATTGGGAAAAGCAAGAGCAGGAAGGTAAAGACGGGAAAAAAATAGAGGTTTGGGTAAAGCAGGAACTGGAAGACGAGAAAAAAGGTAAGAAGGATGACGAAGGAAAAGGCAAGAAAGAAGGCGATAAGGAAGGCCAGGGAAAAGGCAAGAAAGAAGGCGAAGTAGAAGGCGAGAAAGAAGGTCAGGGGAAAGGCAAGAAGGAAGGCGAGAAAGAAGGCAAGAAAGAAGAGGCGCCTGAGCAGCCGGAAAAGAAAGAACCGGAAGCAGATGTTGATGCCAGAAAGAAAATTGAAGAATTAAAGAAGCAGACCCATGAAGCGGATTCCGTGATCAAAAAGAATCGCAAAGAGATAGAGGAAATGATCAAGGATAAGGAAATGGAAGATGTGGATTGGGAAAAACTCCGTCCGCTCGTGGAAAATCTTCTTATCAAGGCAGATTTTATGTTTGAAAAATCAACGGATCCTTCTTTCTCAGAGACATCGGCAAAACTCGAAGAAGTGGAAAAGGCTGTTGCCCTTTGCGTGAAACTTGACCTTTGGAACCGCGGAAAGATAGATAAACTTGACGACCTTGATGAGGCCGCAGCAATAACCTTAAGCAGCGGATACTTCTTTGGAATTTCCGATCCTTTTGCATCTGCTACAACCAAAAAGGAAAGCGTTGCAGGGTCTAAAGAAGAGAAAGAATACTTTATAAACGCTTATCTTCAGGATTATTTGGGTTCAAACATGGATTATTTGGAGCTTGTAGATGGAAAAACCTTTGATCAGGTGGATAAGAAGGAATATGAGAAAAAAGCTACGGCCGTGCTTGTTACCGGAAGAAAATACTTAAAGGTGCTTGGAGTCACAAAAGATGAGCATACGGTGAAAGATATAAAAGAAGTAGAAGACGGCATGGCAGAAACCATTGAGTATGACCTTAAAAACAGAGTTGACATCGAGTTACCTAAAGACGGTATTAATAAGGAGACTCTTAAGGGAATGATAGAAACTTACGAAATAGGGAAAACTGTCCCGGCAGGTGCCAAATCATTAACGATTCTAAAGAAATCAGACACGTTTGGAACGCTGTTTAATGAATCTTAATGGAAAACTATATCGGATAAAGGCAATTAAGGAGCAACCATGAAAAAAAGTAAAATCAAACAAACGGAAAAGATTCTTATCATTGTGGGAATAGTTATTGTTCTTGCGATCATCGGCGTTCTTATCTTCAACGCCGTAAAGGGGAATCGCGAAGCCA
>JAFOND010000205.1 GCA_017418645.1 Lachnospiraceae bacterium
AAAAGAGTCCATCTTACGTATAAAGACGGGCTCCCGTCTTCATCTCTTCGAATATTTGCAGAGGATAAAAACGAAAATGTATTCATAGGCACGGCAACCGGTCTTTGCTATGCGGATAAGGATCTTAAGATCCATGAAGTTCCGGGAGGGGATCTTTCATCGGAACGGATCTTAAGGCTGGATGCGGATACGTCCGGAAGGATCTACGGTGCAACGCAAAACGGTACCATATTTGCGATAAATAACTGTAAGATAACCGAAATATATGAAGACGGAATGCTCGGATCGGAAAAGATATCAACGATCCTTGCGGATCCGCTTAATGCCGGAAGCGTTTATATAGCGACGGAAGGAAACAATATTTATCACGGAACATTCGGAAAGCCATTAAGGTATATGGAAAGAATCTCCGTATATCCGCTGGAAGGGGTGCATTGGCTGAGTTTCGATTGCGGAAGAGTTTTTGCAAGTTCTCCGGGCGGTGTCGGATATATAGACACGGATAACAGTTTTCATGTGCTAAAAGATCTTCCAATAGATTCCGGCATTGAAATGACAACATCCGATTATCAGGGGAATATATGGATTTCTTCTTCAACTCAGGGAGTTATGAAGATCGTAACAAACAACTTCTCGGATCTTACGGCAAACTCCATTCTTTCGGGGGTTGTCGCAAACGCTGTTCATATTTATAACGATGATATTTATATCGGGACAAACACCGGCCTTATGATAATCGGAAAGGACGGAACGTATAAAGAGAATCCATTGCTTCATTATCTCGGTGATACCCGTATCCGTTGCATATCTTCCGACAACGACGGTAACATCTGGGTCGCGACTTTTACGAACGATCTCGGTGTTGTATGCTTTTCTCCGGAAGGTAATATAACGTCCTTTACGACGGAAAACGGAATGCCGGACAACTGCGCAAGATGCATCACTTTTTCGAAGGACGGAAGCGCGCTTATCGGAACGAACGGCGGTCTTGCGGTTATAAAAGACGGAAAGGTGGTCCGCACGGTAGGTACGGAAGAGGGCATTAAGAATACCGTCTTTTTAACCGTTGAAGAAGAGGATGACGGCAGGATCCTTGTGGGCACGGACGGTGACGGTATATATGTCATAGACGGAAATAATATCGAAAAGATAAGCCGTGACGAAGGGCTTACCAGCGATGTTGTAATGAAGGTCATAAAGGACGATTTTCACGGAGTTACATGGCTTGTTACTTCAAATTCCATAGAGTATATAAAAGACGGGAAAATAACGGAACTTAAATCTTTCCCGTATAACAATAACTATGATCTGTATTTTGATGACAATGATAACGCATGGATATTGTCTTCTTACGGATTGTATAAGATCGAAACAAATAAACTCCTGCGTGACGATATAACGAATTACAGTCTTTATACGATAGAAAACGGTCTTCCGTATGCTATTACAAGCAATTCGTTTTCCGCCAAGGATGCAAAAGGAAACCTTTACATTCCGGGAAGGGAAGGCGTTATCAGGGTCAATGTCAAGCAATTCTATGAATCAAACGAAAAGTTCATGACGGGGGTAAGGTCCGTATATATCGGTGATGAAGAGGTGGAGCCGGACGAAAAGGGAGTGTATGTCATCCCTCCTTCAAAGAAGCGTGTGCAGATCACGGCTTCGGTAATGGATTATACGCTTCTTAATCCTACGGTTAAAATGTACCTTGAAGGCGGTCCTGACGAAGGTATTACCACATCGAGAAACAAGCTTACGCCTTTGGAATATACGAATCTTCCTTACGGGACATATACGCTTCATATCCAGATCCTGAACAAATCAACGCATACGATACTTCAGGACGAAACCTATACCATAAAAAAGACGGCAAGAATTACGGAACTTTGGATAGTCCGTGTCCTTCTCATAATACTTATCGCCCTTCTTGCGGGACTAGGTGTATGGAAGTTCATGCATTCCACGGTCGTAAGCAAGCAGTACGAAGAGATCAGCCGCGCAAGAGACGAGGCGGAACGGGCAAATACCGCCAAATCCAGATTCCTTGCAAATATGTCACATGAGATAAGAACCCCTATCAATACGATCATGGGAATGAACGAGATGGCGCTCCGTGAAGATGCCACGGGTGTGCCGAAGAGTTATTTCATGTCGATCATGAACTATTCCCTTGACATAAGAAACGCAACGGAATCCCTTCTCGGCCTTATAAATGATCTTCTTGACATGTCGAAGATTGAGTCCGGAAAGATGCATCTTGTTGAGCAGGAATATGATCTGCAGGATATGCTCCGTTCCATAGTTTCCATGATCCGTGTCAGAAGTACGGAAAAGGAGCTTACTTTTGATGTTGTGGTTGACGAGATCCTTCCGAAGAGACTTTACGGTGACATGGGAAAGATAAAACAGATCGTTTTGAACCTTCTTACCAATGCCGTTAAATATACGGAAGTCGGAGGATTCGTTCTCGGTGTCTATATGGATGAAAGAGATGGCGATATTGCAAAGATAAGATTCTCCGTAAAGGATACGGGTATGGGTGTAAAGGAAGAGGATCTCGAGAAACTCTTTACCGCATACGAAAGACTTGACGAGGAAAAGAACAGCGGAATCCAGGGTACGGGACTCGGACTTGATATATCAAGAAGATTCGCGGAACTTATGAACGGAAGCCTTGTCTGTGAAAGCGTATACGGCGAGGGCTCGGAATTCATCCTCAGCGTAACCCAGAAAATTGTGGATGAAAAACCCATAGGCGCCTTTATAGAACATGACGACAGCAGTGTTAAGGGACCCTATGTTCCCAAGTTCATCGCGCCGGATGCGGATGTGCTTGTTGTTGACGATAATCCGATGAACCTTACCGTTATAAAGGGACTTCTGAAGCCCACAAAAGTATTTGTTACGACTGCGACAAGCGGCGAGGATGCCATCGAAAAAATTAAGGATTCGGATTTCAATATTGTTCTTCTGGATCATATGATGCCGGGTATGGACGGAATCGAGACTGTCGGAAAGATACGGGAATTTGCTCCCGATCTTCCCGTATATGCCCTTACCGCAAATTCAACAGCAGGTGAAGAATTCTATAAGGAAAAAGGATTTAACGGATATCTTCCGAAACCCATAGACAGTGAACTTCTGGAAAAAACGATCCTTAAGCATCTTCCCGAGGAGATGATGGAAAAGCCGGAAGCGGAAGTCAACGCTTCGGCGCTTACGGAGATTCCGGAGGAACTTAAGTGGATATATGATACGGAAGGTATAACGGTTTCCGAAGGTGTAAAGAATTCGGGAGGAATAGAGACATTTATATTCTCGCTTAACCTCTTCCTCGAAACAATAGACGATAATTCAAAGGTTATTTGGGATGCTTTTGAAAACGAGAACTTCCGTCTTTATACCATAAAAGTCCATGCGTTAAAGAGTTCCGCAAGGTTTATCGGAGCCATCGGTCTTTCCGAAATGGCAAGGGAACTTGAGGATGCGGGAAACCGTAATGATACCGAATTTATATATGAAAATAACGAAAAGCTCATGACGGAATATGCCGCATACAAGGAGAGATTAAAGAGGCTTCAGCAAACGGAAGAAGAGGATACGGAAAAAGAGCCCATCTCCGAAGAAGACCTTGTTCAGGCTTACGAGGCTCTTTCGCAATGTATAGAAGATATGGATTATGATGCCGTTGAAATGACACTTTCCGTTCTTTTCGAATATGAACTTCCGGAAGAAGAGAAGAAGAGAGCGACGGAACTTGAAAAAATGCTGAAGGTTCTTGACTGGGAAGGAATGGCGGCACTGGTTTCGGAAGTTAATAAAGGAGAAAACGCCTGATGTTTAAATTTATTGAGACATATCAGCTGGATATAATGCTTGCGCTTTCTGCGGCCTGTTTATCGTTCGTCGTCCTTTTATTCTTCACCCGATTTTTGGACAAAAGTAGAAGGATAATTCTTATTGCGCTTGAGATAACGGCAATGCTTCTTTTATACTTTGACCGGATGGCTTATGTGTATCGCGGAGATGTTAGTCATACGGGATATGTTCTGGTGCGCCTTTCAAACTTTTTTGTATTCTTTTTGACTTCGCAGACAGTTTTTGTTTTTGATCTTTATCTTATATATCTTTTGTCATCGGAAACCCGGGCAGCAAGGGTACCAAGAAGGCTTTATGTTACGGGAGGGATTGCCGCGGCGGGAATGTTGCTTGCAATCATAGCTCATTTTACCGGGCTTTATTACTATTTTGACGAAAACAATGTTTATCACAGAGGACCGGGATTTCTTATCTGTTATATCATTCCTGTACTTTGTCCGCTTATTCAGTATACGGTTGTAAGACAGTATAAAAAAACACTGAGCAAGCTTGTTTATACATCCCTTGTCCTTTACATTTTTGTTCCCATAACTTTCGGTTTGATACAGATTTTTGCATACGGTATTTCCATAGTTAATATGGCTATGGTTCTTGTTTCCATATCCCTTTATATCTTTACATATCTGGATGTAAACGACGAAGTCGTCCGTGCCCATGAGATAGAGATGGAAGACCTTAAAAGGGAAAGAAAGAACGCAAGAAAACTTTTTGACGAAACCGCAACGGCTTTTGTTGCGGCAATAGAAAAGAGGGATGCTTTTTCCGAAGGTCATTCCAAGAGAGTTGCAAAATATTCAAAACAGATAGCGGAGATTGCGGGGAAGACAAAGGACGAATGCGAGGAAGTATATTATGCGGGACTTCTTCATGATGTGGGACTTGTGGGAATTCCTGACAGCATTTTGAAAAAACAGGGAGCCCTTACCGAAGAAGAGGAGCTTATAATAAAGGAAAGGCCGATCATCGGAGGAGAGATCCTCTCCAATATCAGCCAATTTAAATACTTGAAGGATACGGTAACATATAGCCATGAAAGATATGACGGAAGCGGATACCCGGAGGGACGTAAAGGGAAAGAGATTCCCGAATATGCCCGTATCGTTGCGGTTGCGGATGCGTTTGATTCCATGACAAAAAAGAACAGATACAGGGATTCTTTACCGTATCTTACCGTTCGTGAAAGATTCGTTACAAACGCGGGAATATCTTTTGATCCGAAGTTTTCCGAGATCATGGTTGAACTAATGGATAAGGACAGTTCGTACAAGGAAGACGAAGATGCCTTTAAGAAACTTGAAAACGAGATCACGGTCGGAAAATACAGAGAGGTTATTTCCACCGGAATCCATGTTAAACCTCAGATAACAAAGGTGAATTTCAAGTGTGAACCGAAGGAAACGGAAGGGGAAGAGTTTTCTTTGCCTTCACTTGTTATCTTCGATTCTTTCGACAGAAGGGTGCACGATAATGAAAAGGCGATAGGAGCTTATCATTATCTGGAATACGGTGAACTCTGGTTTGACGGACATTATGTCTCAACCGGTGCAAGAAATATGGAAGTGCATGTGGCGGAGGAAGGACTGACTCCGGAGGGCGAATACTATCTGGAAGCAGCCCGTTTTGAAGATCATTTTTCGCTCAAGTTAAGGAGTCATGATAAGGCGTTTGATGCTATCATGGCGCTTCCGGATAAATCCAAATCCGTATACATCGGACTTACCGGGGAAAACTGCAGGCTTTATGACATCTCCGCGGTAAGGACGGAGGTTTCCATCGGCGAAGGAGACATAAAAAAGATCGTTAATGAAGAGAGCTTTATCGACAGGCTGGAATCGGATATAAAGAACATCCAGATCGACCGTTCACGCTCCGATGCAACGGAGGGAATAAGGATTGAGGATGCGCATAAGATCGAATTCCATACGCTATCTCTTCCTTCGGCCTCTTTCATCTGGCATTGTCCTTATATCGTGATCTATTCATCGGAGGATAAAAAGGTATTCGGAGAAGGATACAGAGAATATTCTCTTATTAAGATAAACGGTGAATGTACCGGAGAAGATGAGAAAGCGAAAAATCATTTTTCCATGAAAAAGGACGATGATTTTAAAGGCTGGGAGAACTGGAAAGATGCCAATAAACAGGGGATGGAATGTTCCGTACGGTTTAACAAAAGAGGAAACAAAGTTATTTTAATGACCGAAAACCTTGGCATTCATATCGAAAACGAAACAACGATCCCGGAGGATTCCGGGGAAGTATATATCGCCCTTACAGGAGACCAGGTTGCGCTTACGGATATAAGGGTAAGGTAGTTCAACTGCTATATCTTGCGGTTGACTTAAATAATCATTAGTTTTAAACTAACTTTATCTATGTTTACCGAAAAGGAGGGGAAGAAAAATGGATTACATCAGCATACCGGTTCCGAATCTTTCGGACACAAAAGAGCATCTTTTGGGGTATAAAGATCAGCTCATCACTTATAAAGATCAGGTTTCCGATCTTGTTTCCCAGAATGAATGGTTAAAAGATCAGCTTTTCAAAGCAAAGGATCAGAAGAAAGCTTTAAAAGCAAAGATCCATCCTTTGAGAGCCGCAGCCAAAGTCGTTATGTCGAAAGAGTATAACAAGGGTTTAAAGGAGGGCATGATGAGTTCAAACAAAGCAGCTTTGGAACACGGAAGAAAATGGGGGATGATCACCACCGCTATAGTATGCGGCGCAGCGTTCGGAGTATTCTTCTATGTTTATAGTAAGATCCAGAAAAGGAGGATCAAAAAGCTTAAGAGGGAACTTCGCCGCGTAAAGAGAGAAGCGGGAATCGAAGAAGATTGATGTTGAATGACATTATAAAATAAGTTATAATCTCTCTCCGTAGGAGAAGAGATAATTTCCCCAATGAATGAAAGGAGATTGCAATGATTTACACAAAAGAAGTGGAAATGATGTGCCCGGTTGCAAAGGGCGCAAAACACGAACCTGCTCCTATCCCCGAAGAGGGCAAGTGGGTTCATGCAAAAAAGATCGAAGATATTTCGGGCTTCACACACGGTGTGGGCTGGTGTGCTCCCCAGCAGGGCGCATGTAAGCTGTCCCTCAACGTAAAAGACGGCGTTATCCAGGAGGCGCTTGTAGAGACTATCGGATGTTCCGGTATGACGCATTCCGCAGCTATGGCTGCAGAAATTCTTCAGGGAAAGACAATCCTTGAAGCATTAAATACAGACCTTGTTTGCGATGCGATCAACACAGCTATGCGCGAACTCTTCTTACAGATCGTTTACGGACGTACACAGAGCGCTTTCTCTGATGACGGTCTTGCAATCGGTGCAGGTCTTGAAGACCTTGGTAAGGGACTTCGCTCACAGGTTGGTACAATGTACGCAACAAAGGAAAAGGGCGTTCGTTATCTTGAGATGGCTGAAGGTTATGTAACCGGAATCGCTCTTGACGAAAACGACGAAGTTATCGGATATCAGTTTGTAAACCTTGGCAAGATGACAGACTTCATCAAGAACGGAGATACTCCCAACGATGCATGGGAAAAGGCTAAGGGTCAGTACGGACGTGTAGACGACGCTAAGAAGATCATCGATCCGAGAAAGGAGTAATGAAATGGCACTGTTTGAATCATATGAAAGAAGAGTAGACCAGATCAACAAAGTTCTTGGTGAGTATGGTATTTCCTCAATTGAAGAAGCTAAAAAGATCACTGAGGATGCGGGTCTTGACGTTTACGATCAGGTTAAGAGAATTCAGCCCATCTGTTTTGAAAATGCATGTTGGGCATACACTGTAGGTGCAGCTATCGCAATCAAGAAGGGATGCCGTCGCGCGGCAGACGCTGCTGCGGCAATCGGCGAAGGCCTTCAGGCGTTCTGTATCCCCGGTTCCGTTGCGGATCACAGAAAGGTTGGTATCGGACACGGTAACCTTGGAAAGATGCTTCTCGAGGAAGAGACAGAGTGCTTCTGCTTCCTCGCCGGACATGAGTCTTTCGCAGCAGCGGAAGGCGCTATCGGTATCGCAGAGAAGGCTAACAAAGTTCGCCAGAAACCGCTCCGCGTTATCCTTAACGGTCTCGGAAAAGATGCTGCTCAGATCATTTCAAGAATCAACGGCTTTACATACGTTGAGACGAAGTATGATTATAAAGAAGCTAAGCTTAACATCGAATTCGAGAAGGCATATTCAAACGGCCTTCGCGCAACCGTAAAGTGCTACGGCGCAGATGATGTTCAGGAAGGTGTTGCTATCATGCATCATGAAAACGTTGGCGTTTCCATCACGGGTAACTCAACGAACCCCACACGTTTCCAGCATCCGGTTGCAGGTACATATAAGAAGGAATGCAACGAACTCGGAAAGAAATACTTCTCCGTTGCATCCGGCGGCGGTACCGGACGTACACTTCATCCGGACAACATGGCTGCAGGCCCCGCTTCTTACGGTATGACGGATACGCTTGGACGTATGCATTCAGATGCTCAGTTCGCAGGATCTTCATCCGTTCCGGCACACGTTGAGATGATGGGACTTATCGGAATGGGTAACAATCCGATGGTAGGTGCTACCGTTGCTGTTGCCGTTTCCGTAGAGGAAGCTGCAAAGGCAGGTAAATTCTAAGAAAGTTTAAATACAATCAGGGGGACTAAAAGGGGGGACGGTTCTTGTGATACTGTAAATCGGTATTTTTTTAAATACTTTAACCGGTATCACAAGAACTGTCCCCCTTTTTTTTAATTATGGATCACGCATCATATGCCCGCGAATTATTCTATAAAGGTTATAACTGCTCACAGGCTGTGTTCTGTGCCTTTTGTGATGTTACCGGTCTGGATATGGACACGGCTGCAAAGATCTCATCCTCCTTTGGAGGCGGGATGGGAAGGCTACGTGAAGTATGCGGGACCGTAAGCGGTGCGCTTCTTGTTCTCGGAACCGTAAAGGGATACAGCGATCCCGAGGATCCGCAGGCAAAGAAGGATCACTATCATCTTGTGCAGGAACTGGCGGCGCGTTTTAAAGAAAAGAACGGGTCCATCGTATGCCGGGAGCTCCTTACGGGAGTTGAAGTAAAACCGGGAAACGATCCGGAAGACAGGACTCCGGAATACTATAAAAAACGTCCCTGCCCGAATTATGTTTATGATTCGGCAAAGATAGTGGAAGAGATGTTGCAAGAGTAAAAAAGGAGGAGAAAAAATGAACAAGAAGGCTTCAAGGAAAGCCATGTCCCTTTTACTGGCGTTGGCATTTATTTTTACGACAGTATTGGGAACAGGCTTTACGGCAAAAGCAGTGGATGCAATTGCCGAGAATTCAATCTACAGATTGTATAATACGTCATCCGGAGAACATTTCTACACATCCAACAAAGCTGAGTACGATTCTTTGTCGGTAGGTGGATGGAATGGCGAGGGAGAGGCATGGAGTGCTCCTACGGGGGTATATGTTGGGGCAACTCCGGTTTATCGTCTCTATAATCCGAACAACGGGGATCATCATTATACAACGAACGCAGCCGAACGCGATAACTGTGTAAGGCTAGGTTGGAGCGACGAAGGAATAGGGTGGTATTCGGCTACCGAAATGGGAGAACCGGTATATCGTCTTTATAATCCTAACGCCGCAACAGGTTCTCATCATTATACAAAGGATGCGGCCGAAAAAGATAATCTTGTTACTGTTGGCTGGAAGTATGAAGGCATTGGCTGGTACGGGCTTTCTCCGATTCCTGCTAAAGAAAACGGTAAGATCGCTATTTTTGTAACAAGCGATGTTCATTGCGGTATAGAAGATAATTTCGGATATGCGGGTCTTTGTGAGGTGGTAAAGTCATATGCAGATCAGGGATACGAGACAATCCTGGTGGATGACGGTGATGCTATCCAGGGAGAACTTATCGGTTCCCTTTCAAAAGGGGAGGCCATAATTGATATCATGAATGCGGTTGGATATGATGTTGCAATTCCGGGCAATCACGAGTTTGATTATAATATGGATACTTTCCTTTCAAACATTAAGAAGACAAATTTCCCGTATATAAGCTGCAACTTCAATAAAGAGGGAGAGCTTGTGCTTGAACCCTATAAGATCATTGAAAAGGCGGGAAAGAAGATTGCATTTGTCGGAATTACAACACCGGATACATTCAGATCTTCAACACCGAAGTACTTCCAGAACGATAAAGGCGAATTCATATACGGATTCTGTCAGGACGATGCGGCAACGGGAAAAGACCTTTATGCTGCGGTACAAAAGGCTGTGGATTCTGCCCGCGCTGAAGGCGCTGACTTTGTATATGTAATGGGCCATATGGGAAATGAAGACGCTTGTAAACCGTACAGATACAACGATATAATAGAAAACACAACGGGCATCGACGTATTCTTTGATGGACACAGCCATGATACGGACAAAGTTGTGATGAAGAATAAAGAAGGCAAGAGCGTAACACGTCTCGCTGTCGGAACCAAACTTTCATGTATAGGTTACAGCATTATAACAAAAGACGGAAAGATCGAAGCAACTGATAAGTATGTTTGGACAGAAGAAAAAAATGCGACGGAAACATATGGGTTAGACAACGATATCACAAAGCTTGTTAAAGAAAAACTTGCTGAGCATGAAAAAGAAATGAACGTCGTTGTATCTCATACCGATGTTGACCTCACCATAAATGATCCTACGGCTACGGATGCTTCCGGCAAGCCGATCCGTATGGTACGTCGTGCAGAGACAAACCTCGGTGACCTTGTTGCGGATGCATATAAAGATCAAACAGGCGCGGATGTTGCAATAGTTAACGGCGGTGGAGTTCGCAAGGACATAAAGAAGGGTGATATCACCTATAATAGTCTCTTGAGCGTACAACCATTCGGAAACACTCTTGTTCTTATAGAGGTTAGCGGACAGCAGATCCTTGATGCGCTTGAATGGGGCGCACATAGTGTTCCCGCAGAGTTTGGCGGTTTCCTCCAGGTTTCCGGAATCACTTATGAGATAGACACAACGGTAGCGGATCCATGTACAAGTGATGCTCAGAAAATGTGCACCGGAATTTCCGGCGAACGTCGTGTTAAGAATGTAAAGGTCGGCGGAGAACCCATAGATCCCGAAAAGAAGTATAAGCTGGCAGGTACAAATTATACGCTTCTTGAAAACGGTGACGGATATACGGCATTTAAGGATGCAACGGTATTGCTTTCCGATGTTAAGCCGAACTACCAGGCAGTTATTGATTATGTTAAGAATACTCTTGGCGGAAGCATCGGCGAAGAGTACAAAGAACTTACGGGACAGGGAAGAATCAAGATACTTGAATAAATAATACAGAAGGGCGCGGCGAAAGCCGCGTCCTTTATTTTGCACTTGAAAATTTAAAACTTTCTGATATACTGTTGAAGATATTTTGCGCAGTGGAAAGATTGAAAAATAAGGAGTTTTAAGATGATACAGGCATCAAACGTAACACTACGAATAGGAAAGAAAGCGCTCTTTGAGGACGTTAACATCAAGTTTACCGAGGGCAACTGCTACGGACTTATCGGTGCAAACGGTGCGGGAAAGTCCACCTTCTTAAAGATATTATCCGGAAAGCTTGAGCCCACCAACGGCGACGTTATCATGACACCGGGACAGAGACTTTCCGTCCTTGAACAGGACCACTTCAAATATGACGAGTATACTGTTCTCGATACCGTAATAATGGGAAATCAGAAACTCTATGACATCATGAAGGAAAAGGAAGCCATCTATATGAAGGAAGATTTTTCCGATGAAGACGGTATCCGCGCATCCGAACTCGAAGCGGAATTTGCGGAAATGGACGGCTGGAACGCGGAATCCGATGCCGCAACCCTTTTAAATGGCTTAGGAATAGAAACGGATCTTCATTATTCATTAATGAAGGACCTTAACGGTGCTGAGAAGGTCAAGGTTCTCCTTGCTAAGGCGCTCTTCGGTAATCCGGATATCCTGCTCCTCGACGAGCCCACACACCACCTTGATCTTGATGCCATAGCATGGCTGGAAGAATTCCTTATAAACTTTAACAATACGGTCATCGTCGTATCCCATGACAGATACTTCCTTAATAAGGTATGTACCCATACGGCGGACATCGACTATGGAAAGATCGAACTCTTTGCCGGAAACTATGATTTCTGGTACGAGTCTTCACAGCTTATAATCCAGCAGCGTAAGGAAGCGAACAAGAAGAAGGAAGAGAAGATTAAAGAACTTCAGGAATTCATCTCACGTTTCTCCGCAAACGCTTCAAAATCAAAGCAGGCAACATCCAGAAAGAGAGCTCTCGAAAAGATTGAGCTTGATGATATCCGTCCGTCTTCAAGAAAATATCCGTACATCGACTTCCGTCCCCAGAGAGAGATCGGAAACGAAGTCCTTACGGTTGAAGGACTTTCAAAGACAGTTGACGGCGTTAAGGTTCTTGACAATATTTCCTTTATCGTGGGACATGACGATAAGATCGCATTCGTCGGTTCAAACGAACTTGCAAAGACAACACTCTTTTCAATCCTTGCCGGAGAGATGGAACCGGACGAAGGAGAGTATAAGTGGGGCGTAACCACATCCCAGTCCTACTTCCCGAAGGACAATACGGAGATCTTTAATAACGATCTTACAATCGTGGACTGGCTTACACAGTTTTCGGAGATCAAGGATGCCACCTATGTCCGCGGATTCCTTGGAAGAATGCTTTTTGCGGGCGAGGACGGCGTTAAGAAAATGAAGGTCTTATCCGGAGGAGAAAAGGTCCGCGTTCTTCTTTCCAGAATGATGATCGAAGGCTCGAACGTTCTTATTCTTGATGAGCCCACGGACCACCTTGATATGGAAGCCATAACGGCCCTTAACAAGGGTCTTACAAAGTTCCCGGGAGTATTGCTTTTCTCGTCCCGTGACCATCAGATCGTCCAAACGACGGCAAACAGAATCATAGAATTCTTGCCGGACGGTTCCATGGTTGATAAGATCACGACTTACGACGAATATCTGGAAAGCGATGAAATGGCAAGAAAGAGACAGGTTTACAAGACCTCTGAAGATGAAGAAACCGACGACTGATACGTCGGTTTCTTTTTTGCTTGAACACATATTCAAACGGCGTAAAAAAACCGCATAAAATCACATAAGTCTATTGATTTTTTCTGAAAAAAATTATAAGATAGTGGAAGCGACTGTCGATAAGGCAGGGGTATTAAAGCTAATTATCTTGTAGGAGGAAAAATCATGAAAAGACAAATGAAGACCATGGATGGAAACCATGCTGCGGCTCATGCGTCATACGCTTTCACAGACGTAGCTGCTATCTATCCCATCACACCTTCATCCGTCATGGCTGAGGCCACAGATGAGTGGGCAACCGCAGGACGGAAAAACATCTTCGGACAGACCGTACAGGTTACGGAAATGCAGTCCGAGGCAGGTGCCGCAGGTACCGTACACGGTTCACTTGCAGCCGGCGCATTAACAACAACTTACACCGCATCACAGGGACTTCTTCTTATGATCCCGAACCTTTATAAGGTTGCCGGTGAAGGACTTCCGGGCGTATTTAACGTATCCGCTCGTTGCGTTGCTTCTCATGCGCTTAACATTTTCGGTGATCATTCGGACGTATATGCATGCCGCCAGACAGGTGTTGCAATGCTCTGCGAATCATCGGTACAGGAAGTTATGGATTTAACTCCCGTTGCTCATTGCTCAGCAATCAAGGGACATGTTCCCTTCATCAATTTCTTTGACGGTTTCCGTACATCTCACGAAATCCAGAAGATAGAAACATGGGATTATGAAGATCTTAAGGACATGGTAGACATGGACGAGATCGACAAGTTCCGTCAGAACGCACTTAACCCGAACCATCCGCGTGAAATGGGCTCCGCTCAGAACCCGGATCTCTTCTTCCAGTCAAGAGAAGCATGTAACAGCGCTTACGATGCTCTTCCGGCTGTTGTTCAGACATACATGGACAAGGTTAACGAGAAGATCGGTACGGATTACAAACTTTTCAACTACTACGGTGCACCCGATGCAGAACACATCATCATCGCTATGGGTTCCGTTTGCGAGACAATTGACGAGACAATCGACTACCTTGTAAAGAAGGGCGAGAAGGTTGGTCTTGTTAAGGTTCGTCTTTACAGACCGTTTGATAAGGATGCTCTTCTTAAGGCAATCCCGGATTCAGTTAAGAAGATCTCCGTTCTTGACAGAACAAAAGAGCCGGGCTCCCTGGGCGAGCCGCTTTACCTTGATGTTGTTGCAGCATTAAAGGGAAGCAAGTTCGAAAGCTGCGAGATCGTTTCCGGTCGTTACGGTCTTGGTTCAAAGGATACTATCCCGTCAGATATCATCGCTGTATATCACAATACGGAGAAGCCACGCTTCACGCTTTCAATCATCGACGATGTTACAAATCTTTCACTTGAGAGAAAAGAACGCCCCGTTACGGCTCCGGAAGGAACAACGGCGTGCAAGTTCTGGGGTCTCGGTGCAGACGGTACTGTCGGCGCTAACAAGAACTCCATTAAGATCATCGGTGATAACACGGATATGTACGCTCAGGCATACTTCGATTATGACTCAAAGAAGTCCGGTGGTGTAACAATCTCACACCTTCGCTTCGGTCATACTCCGATCCACAGCACATATCTTATCAATCAGGCAAATTTCGTAGCTTGCCATTGTACGGCTTATATCTATAAGTACAACATGGTTCAGGATCTTGTTCCGGGCGGTACATTCCTCTTCAATACACAGTGGACCGTAGAAGAACTTGACGAGAAACTTCCGGGCCAGGTTAAGAGATATATCGCTGAAAACGATATCAACTTCTACATCATCGACGGTGTAAAGATCGGTAAGGAAATCGGCCTCGGAAACCGTATCAACACGGTTCTTCAGTCCGCATTCTTCAGCCTTACAAAGCTTATTCCGGAAGAGCAGGTTATCAAGCTCATGAAGGATGCAGCTACAGCTTCTTACTCCAAGAAGGGTGATGACATCGTTAAGATGAACCACGACGCTATCGATGCAGGTGCTACGGCATACGTTAAGGTTGACGTTCCGGCATCCTGGAAGGATTGCGGCGATGATGATCTTTCCGAGAAGATCGGCGAAGGTCGTCAGGAAGTTGTTGACTTCGTTAAGAACATCCAGAGAAAGGTTAACGCTCAGGAAGGTAACACGATTCCTGTATCCGTTACAATGAAATATGTTGACGGTTCCACACCGTCCGGTACAGCCGCATTCGAGAAGCGCGGTGTTGCTACGGACGTTCCGGTATGGGATGTTAACAAGTGTATCCAGTGTAACCAGTGTTCATATGTATGTCCGCATGCTGCAATCCGTCCGGTTGCCATGACGGAAGAGGAGGCTGCAAAGGCTCCGGCAGGAATGCCGATGAAGGATATGACAGGTATGCCGGGATACAAGTTCGCTATCACGGTTTCCGCATACGACTGTACAGGATGCGGCTCCTGTGCGAACGTTTGCCCGGACAAGGTTCAGGCACTTTCAATGCAGAGCTTCGAAGACAACAAGGATGAGCAGGCATTCTTCGATTTCGGCGTAACACTTCCGGACAAGGAAGAAGTTATCGAGAAGTTCAAGCTTGCTTCCGTAAAGGGATCTCAGTTCAAGCAGCCGCTTCTTGAGTTCTCCGGCGCTTGCGGAGGTTGCGGCGAGACACCGTACGCTAAGCTCCTTACACAGCTCTTCGGTGACAGAATGTACATTGCAAACGCAACGGGCTGCTCCTCAATCTGGGGTAACTCTTCACCGTCCACACCGTACACGGTTAACAAGGCAGGCAAGGGACCGGCTTGGTCTAACTCCCTTTTTGAAGATGCTGCCGAGTTCGGTTATGGTATGCTTCTTGCTCAGAGAGCACTTCGTGATCGTCTTAAGAATGAGCTTTCCGCTCTTTCCGAAAGCACGGGTTCCGCTGATGTTAAGGCTGCTGTTTCCGAGTGGAACGATACATTCGCAAGCGGCGTAACAAACGGCGCTGCAACTGATAAGCTTATCGCAGCTCTTGAGAGCGAAGGCTCCGCAGCTGCTAAGGATATCCTTAAGAACAAGGACTTTCTTGCAAAGAAGTCACAGTGGATCTTCGGTGGTGACGGTTGGGCATATGATATCGGCTTCGGCGGTCTCGATCATGTACTTGCTTCCGGCAAGGATGTAAACATCATGGTATTCGATACCGAAGTTTACTCCAACACAGGCGGTCAGTCATCCAAGTCTACACCTGCAGGTGCGGTTGCACAGTTCGCTGCAGGCGGTAAGGAAACAAAGAAGAAGGATCTTGCGGGTATCGCAATGTCTTACGGATATGTTTATGTAGCACACATCGCTATGGGCGCAGACATGAACCAGTGCGTAAAGGCTATGGCAGAAGCAGAAGCTTATCCGGGTCCGTCACTCATCATCGCTTATGCTCCGTGTATCAACCACGGTATCAAGAAGGGTATGAGCAAGGCTCAGACAGAAGAGAAGCTTGCAGTTGAGTCCGGATACTGGTTCAACTTCCGTTACAATCCTGCACTTGCTGCAGAAGGCCAGGATGCGTTCTCACTTGATTCCAAGGCACCGTCCTTCGACGGTTTCCAGGACTTCATCAAGGGCGAGAACCGTTATGCGGCTCTTATGAAGGTAGACAAGGATCGTGCGGCAGAACTCTTCGCAAAGACAGAGCAGAACTACAAGGAACGTTACGATTACCTCCAGAAGCTTGTTACACTTTACAAGGCGTAAAAAGTTTCCTACAAGATTTAAAAGATAAAGGAAAAGAGGGTGGAAATTCCACCCTCTTTTCTTTATAATTATTCTGTTAGGAGGATAAAAATATGAGTAAAACAGCAATATTCATGGCAGACGGTGTTGAAGAGATCGAAGCCCTCACCGTCGTAGACCTTTTAAGACGTGCAAAAGAAGAGATAGTTATGGTAAATATCCACGATACGGATAAAGTCGTGGGAAGCCATAACATCGTTACGGAAACGGATCAAAAAATCAGCGAATTCAATCCCGCGGATTACGATGCGGTAGTCCTTCCCGGCGGTCTTCGCGGACATCAGAATTTAAAGGCAAACGATAAGGTCATAGCGGCCGTAAAGGAAATGGCGGCGGCAGGAAAACTCGTTACCGCAATCTGCGCAGCCCCCACGGTTTTAGGCTATGCGGGCGTTCTTGAGGGTAAAAAGGCAATATGCTATCCGGGTATGGAAGACGGCCTTACAGGGGCTGTTGTAACCACTGAAGAGGTTGTCTGTGACGGAAACATCATCACAAGCCGTGGAATGGGAACGGCAATCCCCTTCGGACTTGCCATAATAGAATATCTTCAGGATAAGAATGCAGCTGACGAGATGGCCTCAAAGATTGTATTCAGACAGTAAAATAAAAAGGCCCGAAATACCGTGAAACGTCGTGAAACTATTTAAAATAAAGGCTTTACTTTTGTGAAACATTGTAATAAAATATTGGTGGCGTTGTGAAACATTTTTGTAACGGAGGAGCCATTTAATGGACGATTTTGCTTATTCAATGGGTAATAACGAAGATAACGGATACGGAAGCAATGTTATAACCGGATCCTTTGACGTAAGAGGGGCAGCGGAAGATATGCAGGGTAACGGCACACAGGACAACATAAACTACAGTGCACCGCAGAATCCGCAGCCGGGCTTTTCATACAGTGCGCCCCAGGCACCGCAGCAGAATGCGCATTCCGAGCCGCAGGGCATGAATCAGAACCAGCAGCAGAATACGCAGCAATTTGATCTTAACGACAGTGAAAGCCTTATGAAACAGATCGATGAATTCCGCACGAGAGCAATGGAAATATCAAAGATCATCGGTCAGAAGGAGAACAAAGTGCGGGAACTCGACAGACAGGTACAGGTTAAGGAAAATGAAAGCCGTGAACTTGAAAGCTCGCTTGCAAAGAAAAGAGAAGAGGCCGAAAATATTGCTCAGGGCGTAAATACACAGGTAGATCGTATCGTTCGTCGTCTCGAAGAAGGACAGGACGATATCTCCGAAGATATAAGCCAC
>JAFOND010000206.1 GCA_017418645.1 Lachnospiraceae bacterium
ATGGTAACCTGCGCAAAGCTGGGCATGCACTTTGTTGCATGTACAAGTAAGGAATACTTCCCGGATGCTGAGCTTGTAAGCTATGCCAAAGCGGAAGCGGAGAAATCCGGCGGAAGCATAACCCTTACGGAGAGTGTTTCGGAAGGCTGCAAAGATGCGGATGTTATCTATACGGATGTATGGGTGTCCATGGGCGAGCCGGAAGAAGTCTGGGAAGAGAGAATAAGCGCTCTTAAGCCCTATCAGGTTAATAAGGAAGCGTTTTCATATGCAAAGGACAGCGCCATATTCATGCATTGCCTGCCCGCATTCCATGACCTTAATACAAAGATCGGAAAAGAGATACACGAAAAATTCGGCCTCACGGAGATGGAGGTCACGGACGAAGTATTTGAAGGACCGCGCTCCGTTGTCTTCGACGAAGCCGAAAACCGCATGCACTCGATCAAAGCCATCATGTACGCGACGCTCGTGCAGGAGTAAGGGACTAAGTAAACTACATGGTGTCCATGGCATATGTATGCTTTCGAGCAATCACGTTGCGCTTTTAACGGAGGCGAAATCCACTCCCTACGCAGACTTAGGCTCGAAGGCTCTCCTGAGAGGCTTAGTCGAAGTTGGGAGTTAGTTTGCCGGAGTGTTGCAACGGCGAGAGAGTATATATATGCCATGGACACCGAGGAAATATGTATATGATAAATTACCAGGACGATATAACTCTGTGCGCCGCGTCGGCGTACACGCAGAAATACTATATAAACGAAGACTTCTCCAACCTTCCGGAAGAAGTCCAAAATGAATTAAAGATCATGTGCGTCCTCTTCACGGAAGATATAGGCGGAACCATCCGCCTGTATTTCACGGAGGAAGGGGAGCTTATGATAGAAGCAGACAAAGCCGAAGAAGATCTTTTGTATGACGATATCGGCGCGCCTCTGAAGGTAAAGCAGCTCCAAAGGGAAAAAAGAGATCTTTTGGAACAGCTCGAAACATATTACAAAACATTTTTCTTGGAATAAGGAGACAAACATAAAATGCTGCTTGCGATAGACGTAGGAAATACAAACATAACCATCGGTGTGTTTGAGGGCGAGACCTTAAAATGCACCTACAGAATGACAACAAAAAACGACCGCACATCCGATGAATTCGGAATAGCGATCAGAATGACACTTGAATGGAACGGTATAAAAACCGAGGATATAGAAGCGGTATGCATATGTACCGTTGTTCCGAAGGGACTTCACAGTTTAAGTTCCGGAATAAAGAAGTATTTCAAACTTAATCCCATAATAATAGGCCCGGGAATAAAAACGGGAATAAAGACCGTAACGGAAGATCCGAAACAGATCGGTGCGGACAGAATCGTGGATGCTGCCGGCGCATTTGAACTTTACGGCGGACCGGTGCTCGTTCTGGACTTCGGAACGGCAACCACATATGACCTTATAAGCGAAGACGCGGCATTTCTTGCCGGTGTAACGGCTCCGGGAATCAGGATCTCCGCAAAGGCGCTCTGGGAAGACGCCGCAAAACTTCCGGAAATCGCAATAGAAAAGCCGGATTCAATACTTGCGGAAAACACGGTAACGTCCATGCAGGCCGGACTTGTTTTCGGACAGATAGGACAGACCGAATATATAGTGAAAAGGATGATAGAGGAATCAAAATACGATAAGGTTAAGGTCGTTGCAACGGGCGGCCTGGGAAGACTGATCTCCGAGAATACGGATTGTATCGATCTTTATAACCCGGATCTTACACTTATCGGAATTCAGAAGATATACGAAAAACAGAAGTAGGAAAGGATATATCGGAAAAATGAAGAAGTTTACGGCAATCCTTACATGTGCAGCGGTGATGATCACAACCGTTATCACCGGAAATGAATCAATGATGAGCACAGTAAGCGCAACAGAGCTTGTTGACGAGGACACATACATGGGTTGTACCATGGACAGTCCGCTGATGACAGGCGAATTCGAAGAAGGAACGGAGGAAGCCGAAGCCGCGAAGAACAACACCGTGATCATAGACGAAAACGGAAATATCATTGCGGAGAGTTATCTGGGCGCGGAACTTAAGGAAGCATACCCGAGATCAAAGAAATATACGGAAAAGCGGGGAGTTGATATCTCCCATTGGCAGAACGATACCGTAGAGAATGGAAAGACGGTTTCGAAGGCCCTGGATTTCGAGGCAATGAAAAAAGCAGGATACACCTTTGCGATCATAAAGCTTGCGGGTCGTACAACAGGCGGCGGAACCCTTTATAAGGATCCCTGTTTCGATATGAATTATAAGGGCGCCGTTGAGGCGGGCCTTCGCGTCGGCGTATACTTTTACGCCCAGGCTTTAAACGAAGAAGAGGCAATAGAAGAAGCGCAGTATACGGCAAAACTTTTGAACGGAAAACCGCTTTCCATGCCGGTGTTCTACGATTATGAATGGACCGAGGGACACAGACTGGCGGCATATCCGCCTGCAGAAGAGGGCGGAAACCCCATCCCGATCCCGAGAGAAGACAGAACAAATACCATCCTTGCATTCTGTAAGACAATGAAGGGATACGGATATTCCACCGGTGTTTATGCCAGCGCATTCCCGCTCTATCGATACATAGACGGCCTGGAGATCTCGAAAGATTATTATATCTGGGCTGCAAACTACGGCGCAAACGACGGAAACGTACCGGAGAAGTTCCAGAGAAGCGCAGCTCAGTATTACTATGGACCCGTTGATATCTGGCAGTTTACCAGCCGCGCGGAAGGCGTGGGATGCCAGTCATCCGTTCTCGACGCGAATTTATGGTACGACGACGGAACCATGACGGGTTCATACGCACAGCCCATATCCGTGGAAGCGGATCCGGACGAACTTATCGTTTACAGGCTTTATGACCATAACAGCGGCGAACATTTTTATACCACTCTTGAACTTGAGAGAGATAATCTTGTGGGAAAAGGCTGGTATTACGAAGGAATAGCCTGGAAGGGCTTAAAGGAATCCGAAAAACCGGTTGCCCGTGTCTATAATCCGAATTCGGGCGAACATTTTTATACAATGAATCCGTGGGAAATGCTGAATCTTACAGGCCTGGGCTGGATATACGAAGGCAACTCATGGAGTTCAAATACAAACGAAAAGACAATGGTACCTGTATACAGGCTTTATAATCCGAACGCTCCCCAGCGCGCGTCGCATCATTACACCACGAACGGAGCCGAGAAGGAAAACCTTGTAAAACAGGGCTGGATCTATGAAGGAGAAGGCTGGTACGGAAAATGAGAATAAAAAGACCGGTATCATTATTACTTGCGATCACATTGTTATTAACAGCGATTCTGCCGCAGACCGTACAGGCTGCGGCATCCGCTTGTTATTACCCCTTTAACCGTCTGGAACATAAAAACGGAAATCTCTGCGTTGTCATCGATCCCGGACATGACTCCACTCATAAGGGCGCAAAGGGCGGCGGAATGAAAGAGGAAGAGCTGAACCTTAAGATCGCAAAATACTGTAAGGAAGAGCTGGAAAAATATCCCCAGATAGAAGTCTATATGACCCATGAGACATTAGCGTGTCCCAAGGGCGAGGGTTCCTCATCCGGCGCGGACAATGTATCCCGCGTGGCCTTTGCGGCATCGAAGGGCGCGGACCTTTATATGTCCATCCATCTTAACGCCAATAAATCAACCTCCGCACACGGCGCGGAAGTATATTATCAGAACGAGACACATAACAAAGAAGTTTCCCGCGTGGGAAAGAGCCTCTCGAAAAAGATCTTAAACAACCTTGTGGCGTTGGGCATCCGGAAAAACGGAATCTACACAAGAAATTCCGAAAACGATGTTCATTATTATGATGCCCAGGGAAACGATGAGGGTCTTGCGGATTATTATACTGCCCTTAAAAAGTCCAAGGATTACGGCTTTACGGGCATCATCGTTGAGCATTGTTATATCACAAATGCCGGCGACAGAAACAGCTTTTTAAGTTCGGAAGAGAAGCTTAAGGCCCTGGGCGTTGCGGACGCCATGGGCGTTATAGAGGAGTTCGGAGTCGACAAGGAAGACTATCGCGGCGTGTTCTCGCCGGATTATTATCGCGACAAGAACCCGGACCTGGTTTCCATAATCGGGGAAGACGGATATAAGCTGAAACAGCATTATCTGAAGTACGGTATAAAAGAAGGAAAAGTTCCTTCTCCCTGCTTTGATCTTCAATACTATAAGTGCATGAATCCGGACCTTACCCAGGCCTACGGCGATGATGACATGGCATACATAATCCATTTCATCCACTGCGGAATGGCGGAAGGCCGTGCATCATCAGCGGAATTCGACGTCAATGCATATAAAAAGCGCTATCCGGAACTGGTTGAAAAATACGGAAACGATACAAAGAGTTATTATGTTCACTTTGCGCAGGAAGGCTACTACGAAGGCCGGAATGGAGCGGTAAAGGAGATCGATCCGGTAACATATAAGAAGAGCGATAATACCGCATACGAATATATCTACAGAATGTATGACAGGCGTACGGGCGAGCATTATTATTCAAGAGATACGGAAGACTGCGAGTATAAGCGTCACTGGGGCTGGAGCTATGAAGGCGATGCCTTTAAGATGCCGGTAAAATCCGAGACGCCGGTTTACCTTATGAGAAACCCCAACGTGAACGAGCATCACTACGCTCTTTCCGTAGCGGAGCGTGATTTCCTTATCGTTCAGGGATGGGAATACAAAGGCATTGCATTCTATATGCCGAAAACCGAGGCAAAGGGCACGGTGCCGGTTTACAGACTTTATAATCCAAACGCCCTTACCGGAAACCATCACTACACCACGGGGGCATACGAAAGAGATTATCTTGTGTCTCTCGGTTGGAGTTATGAAGGTGTTGCCTGGTATTCGTTTACGGAGGATATTCCGGAGGAAGAGACGGAAGACAAGACACAGGAAGATCCGACGGAAGAGCCGGAGACGACGGACGATACGGCGACGAAGGAGGATGCTGCTGTCGTAGATAATAAAGCAACAGCAGCGTTGGAAGTATCCGAACCGGCGAAAGAAACTTCGGATGTCGAAGAATAGCATGAACTCTATCTCCATAGGCTCAGTTACCTTAAAAAATAACCTGATCTTAGGTCCCATGGCAGGCGTGTCCGACCTTCCCTTCCGCGTACTTTGCGCCCGGGAAGGCGCGGGAATGTGCTGCATGGAGATGGTAAGCGCAAAAGCCATCTATTATAACAACAAAAACACGGAAAAGCTTATGGCCATATCTCCTGAAGAGGGGGATGTGTCCCTCCAGCTCTTCGGAAACGAGCCGGACCTTATGGCGGAGATTGCAAAAAAGATAGAAGACCGCCCCTTTTCCGTGCTTGACATAAACATGGGATGTCCCGTTCCTAAAGTGGTAAAAAACGGAGAGGGAAGCGCCCTTATGAAAGATCCGGTCCTGGCGGGAAAGATCGTGGAAGCGATCGTAAAGGCCATAAAAAAACCGGTAACGGCAAAGATCCGCGCGGGTTTCGACGAGGAACACAAGAATGCGGTGGAAGTCGCAAAAGTCCTGGAGGCCTCCGGCGCTGCGGCAATCTGCGTACACGGCAGGACCAGGGAACAGTATTATTCCGGGAAAGCGGATTACGGGATAATCGCGGAAGTAAAAAATGCCGTAAAGATCCCCGTTATAGGAAACGGAGATATAAGGACATATAAGGACGTGCTCCGGATGAAAGAGGAGACGGGCTGCGACGGATTTATGATATCCCGGGCCGCGGAAGGTAATCCCTGGATATTTAAAGAGATCCTTCATTACTTTGAAACGGGAGAAGAACTTCCCCGACCGGACTTTGACACCATAAAAGAAACGATTCTTCTTCAGGCAAGGATGGAGATCGAGGCAAAAGGCGAATATACAGCGATCAGGGAGATGCGTCGTCACAGCGCGTATTACACCGCGGGACTTCCGGACTCCGCAAAGCTTCGGGGAAAACTGTCGGAAGTAAAAACCTATGAGGAACTTTTAGCTCTGTTGACAAAAAATGATAAGTAAATTATAATATTGCGCGCGATTTACAGTAAACAATATCATATCTTATAAAACAAAAAGAAGGGTAAAAAAATGGAAGCAAAGAAAAATCTCCTTACATACGACGGACTGAAAAAGCTTGAAGACGAGCTTGAAAACAGAAAAGTAGTTATAAGAAAAGAAATAGCACAGAAGATCAAGGAAGCAAGAGAACAGGGCGACCTTTCCGAGAACGCGGAATATGATGCGGCAAAAGACGATCAGAGAGACAACGAAGCACGTATCGAAGAGATCGAGAAGATCTTAAAGAATGCGGAAGTTGTTCTTGAAGAAGAGCAGGATAAAGAGAAGATCGGTATCGGATGTACGGTAACGGTTCTCGAAGTAAAAACAAAAGACGAGCTTACATATAAAATAGTAGGTTCAACGGAGGCAGACAGCCTTGGCGGTTCAATATCGAACGAATCCCCCATAGGCCGTGCGCTCCTTGGAAAGAAAAAGGGCGATACGATAACGGTTGAAGCGCCGATCGGTGATCTTAAGTATAAGGTACTCGACGTAAAGAGACCTAAATGATAATAAGGTAAAGGTACCGCCCCGGCAAAAGTCCGGGGCCGGTTTTTGATAAGAGTAAAAATGAGAGGAAAGATAAATGGCAGAGAATCAGAATAAGCCTCAGGACGAGAACCAGCTTTTAAAGATCCGCCGCGAGAAGTATGAAGCACTTTGCGAAGCGGGAAAGGATCCTTTTAAGATAACAAAATTTGATGTTACGCATCATACGGACGAGATCCGTGAAAACTTCGAAACCTTAAGTGCAAGCGGGGAGATTGTATCCCTTGCGGGAAGAATGATGTTTAAGCGTGTCATGGGAAAGGCTTCATTTATCAATCTTCGCGACAGAAACGGGGATATGCAGATCTATGTTACCCGTGACGATCTCGGCGAGGAAGCATATGCGGACTTCAAGAAATACGATGTGGGCGATATCCTTGGCATCAAGGGTTTTGTCTTCGAGACAAAGACAGGCGAAAAGAGCGTTCACGCAAAGGAACTTACCCTTCTTTCAAAGAGCCTTCAGATCCTTCCGGAGAAGTTCCACGGCTTAACGGATACGGACCTTCGCTATCGTCAGCGCTATGTTGACCTTATCATGAATACTGATGTCCGCGAGACCTTTAAAAAGCGTTCACAGATCTTAAAAGAGATAAGAAATTTCCTTGACGCAAAGGATTTCATGGAAGTGGAGACGCCGATCCTTGTGCATAACCCGGGCGGCGCTGCGGCAAGACCTTTCGCGACCCATTATAACGCCTTAAACGAGGATGTTAAGCTCCGTATCTCACTCGAGCTTTATTTGAAGCGTCTTATTGTAGGCGGACTTGAAAGAGTATACGAGATCGGCCGCGTTTTCAGAAACGAGGGCGTTGACACAAGACATAATCCGGAGTTTACGCTTATGGAGCTTTACCAGGCATACACGGATTATTACGGAATGATGGATCTTACGGAGGAGATGTTCAAGCACCTTGCAAAGACGGTATGCGGCTCCGAGAAGATCTCCTATAACGGAATAGAACTTGATTTCGGAAAGCCCTTCGAGCGCATCACCATGACAGATTGCGTAAAGAAATATTCCGGAGTTGATTTTGACCAGATAAAAACAGACGAAGAAGCAAAGAAGATCGCAAAGGAAAAGGGCGTGGAATTTGAAGAGCGCCACTGCAAGGGCGATATCTTAAATCTCTTCTTCGAGGAATTTTGCGAGAAAGAGCTGATCCAGCCCACATTCGTCATGGATCACCCGCTTTCCATAAGCCCCCTTACAAAGAAAAAGCCGGAAGATCCCGAAAAGGTTGAGCGTTTCGAGCTTTTCATAAATACATGGGAAATGTGTAACGCATATTCCGAGCTTAACGATCCCATCGATCAGAGAGAAAGATTCATGGCCCAGGAAGCTGCTTTTGCGGCCGGCGATGAAGAGGCCGAGCACCTTGATGAGGACTTCCTCAATGCGCTTTCCATCGGTATGCCCCCCACGGGCGGCATCGGATACGGAATTGACAGACTTGTTATGCTTCTTACGGACAGCCTTGCAATAAGGGACGTTCTCCTTTATCCTACCATGAAGTCCGAGGACGGTTCCGCAAGTGCGGAAGACGGAGCGGCAGCAGGCTTCAGCATACCGGGAGCGCCCATAATCTCCGGCGAGCCTCTTGATTTTTCAAAGGTAAAGGTTGAGCCCCTCTTTGAGGAATTCGTTGATTTCGACACGTTCAGCAAATCGGATTTCCGCGCGGTAAAAGTTAAGGAGTGCGTTGCGGTACCGAAGAGCAAAAAACTTTTACAGTTTACGCTGGACGACGGAACGGGAACGGACCGTACGATCCTTTCGGGAATACATGCTTTCTATGAACCGGAAGACCTTGTTGGAAAGACCTGCGTTGCCATAACGAACCTTCCGCCGAGACCCATGATGGGCATCGAATCCTGCGGAATGCTTCTTTCCATGGTACACGAGGAGGAAGACGGCGAACATCTTCATCTTATGATGCTCGACCCGCACATCCCGGCAGGCGCGAAATTGTATTAAAAACAACCGAGGGGACGGTTTACCGTCCCCTTTATAATTTTGTTGGACATCCGATGGACAACCTGTGTTATAATCCATAGATAACACTAAAAACCCATATTTTACACAGGTACATGCCCATGATTCTGGAAAAAATACCATCATCAGAGTATAAAGCAGAGAAGAATTACATGTCCTTCCGAAAATATATCGGAACGGACGGCGGAAATTCCCTGGTCTTTAAGGCCACGCAGGGGGATAAGGAAGTCGGCGTATCGGCCCTTGAGGTTCATGAAAAAAGCGCGACTCTCCGCTACATAACCATAGACGAAAAACTCCGGGGGAAGGGACTTTTAAACGAGTTCCTCACGGACATATTGTTTGAATTATATGAGCACGGGTACACGGAATTTAACGTAAGTTTTCTTCCGTCGGAAAATCCCGCGCTTTTTTCGTCCGTAAAAAGAATCTTTCCGGACTATACCACGTCACCCCGGGCCTTCTACAGATTTAAACTTAAAGATGTGGCGGAGGC
This sequence comes from Lachnospiraceae bacterium, assembly GCA_017418645.1. GTDB lineage: Bacteria > Bacillota > Clostridia > Lachnospirales > Lachnospiraceae > FD2005. The sequence continues at coordinate 9,147 of JAFOND010000206.1, forward strand.
GAAGGGAAAATCCAGAACAAGTAAGAGTATAGTAAGCTTCTTAAAGCTCACCGGGGCACAGGTTAAGGAACTTAGAAAAGATATTTATTCCGGGGGAAACCTGAACCTCCCCACCTATGATCCCACGGAATCCCCAAGGCTTTCCAACGATCTTTCCATTGCCCATGTTGTCGACGGAAGGGTCGACGGCGCGATATTCATAGACATGGATAAGTCCGGAAGCGTATATCTTTCGTATCTCTGGTCGGATTCCGAGGACATTCTGGTATTCAACGATCTTGTTATGTCGGCCATAGCAAATGCGGAAGGTAAAATCACGGACGACACGGAAATCGAGTTTGCCGTCACGGATAGGATAATGGCGGAATATCTGGAAAAAATCTTTGAACTAAAGGGCGAAAACCAGATAGAAGTGAACTTAAAACTTGCAGACCTTTCACTTTACGACGATGATGACGAATAGGGGGAGGAAACATGTCCGATAATCTTTATAAAAACAAACAGACTCTCGATGATAAAATAAAGTATATGGATCAGTTCGACGCGATGCGAAAGCAGTCGGAAAACGTTTTTTTGGAGCGTGAAAATCTTGAGAAGTACCATAAACAGTACGAATTCCAAACAATGGAACAGCCCCGCGAAGAAGAGGAAAAGGGAAAGCAGGTTGTAAAGTCATCCTCCCTTTCTTCCATGAAGACCGGCGAGGAGCGGATCCAGAAAAAAGATAAGGACCAGTATGTAAACTCCCAGAAAGAAAAGCGTGAAGAGTTAAAGGAAGAACTCAGTGAAAAAGGCATATACGCAACCGATGAGCAGAAGACCCTCCTTATCGAATACAGACAGTTGGGCGAAAACGCAAGGCTTTTCGATAACGAAGTCCGCGAGACCGTAGACTCCGTTTTAAGGAAACGCCCGAATTTCCTGGGAGACCTTCCGCAGGAAGAAAAAGTGGAAAAGCTTTCAAAACTCCTTACCGCATTTTTGCCCCAGAGAGAGTTTCATTTCAACCCGCCTTCAAAAAGACAGAGGGAAGCGGTTGATGATTTCCTTTCGGACTTTAAAAAGAATCCCGTAAAATCCATTTTAAAGATGCAGACGGAACAGGAAAACTCACGTACCCACAGGGATCTTCGGGATGCCGCAAACGGCGCCGCATCCTTTAGAATGCTCTATTGCGAGATGAGAAAGAGAGAAACCCTCGCGGATATTTTCCCGCACATCGCAAACGGACAGGAGGATTATGCTGAAAAGGCCCGTCAGGTCGGCGAATTCAAAAATACGGTGCCTATGTATAAACAGATGCTTGAAAGTCTTCTGAAAGTAAACGGGATCAATGCCGGGATACCGGAAGACCTTGAATTCAACCGGGAATATAAAAATACCAAAACCGATGTGGACGGAAGAAAACTTTCCAAAAAGCAGAAAGAAGACGCAAGAAAAGCAAACATGAATACGGGCTTTAACCTTTTTGAGAAAGTCCGCGTAAATCGCAATATAGGAAACGATGCGC
>JAFOND010000207.1 GCA_017418645.1 Lachnospiraceae bacterium
ATAACCTCCGAATCCGACAAGAGAAATTATGCCTTTAAGAAGGATATGCTTTTGGCGGGAGAAGGGCTTGACGAATACTTTGCCGCATTTAAGCCTGTTAAGGATATTTTGAGGCTCTATGTCAATGAAACCCATTACACCATCGGATGTGACGAAGAGACTGCCCTTCTTGCCCAACTCGATGAAGCGATGGAAGAGGCAAAAAAGGCTATAACCGGCGCAAACCCCGCATCACAGGAGCATCTTACGGAGCAGCTTCAGGCACTTTATGAGGTGCGGTCACGTCTTAATAAGAATACAAATATTCCGAATTTTGAAGATATTCCGGAAGCCTTAAGGATGGATTTTTCACATACGAAGCTTAGGGAAAACGGAAGCCTTAAGGACGGCGGACATATCCGGAACGCCTTTATGAATAATGATGTTATGAGGAAGTGGGTGGATGTTTCAAAACTTCCGATCTTCCCCCATGAGCCGACTATAAACGATCTTCGTCAGGGAAAGGTTTCAAACTGCTATATGCTTGCCGCAACAACCAGCCTTATCCAGCATGATCCGGAGGCGATAAAGCACATTATAAAAGATAACGGGGACGGAACGGCAACCGTACGTCTTTACAAGGGACCCGGCGAGCCGGTATTTATAAGGGTAAAGAAAGAAGTTCCCCGTCTTGCGGCAACCGGCGGCGCAATTCTTACGTCCGGTCCGCTCTGGATGCAGCTTATTGAGATGGCGGCAGCACATGTCGGAAGATTCAGAGGAGAGGGCAAGACCGGCGTGGGATCACTGTGGTATGGTCCGGGCGGTCTTTGGTTCGGAATGCTTACGGGCGTTTTTGAACGCGAGATCCTTGTTGACAGCGATGAACAGGGTGAAGAGATGTCTCCTCAGGAAAAGGATGCTCTTTTCCAGGGCATGCTGACCGCAAAAGAAAATAATTATATTTATCATATGGGAACAAAGAGTAAGACCACAGCCGGCATGAACAGCGGACATGCATACACGGTTCTCGGCGCAAGAATGATCGGAAATGAGAGATTCGTTACCTTAAGAAACCCGTATGCGAATATGTCTTACCGATACACTATAAACGAAGGTGAGCATATGACCAGCGACTATACGTCTTCAGTTCCGGACGAAACCTGCGGACAGTTTGATATTCCCTTTGACCTGTTTATAAAGAATGCCAAGAATATAACAAGAACAAAGGTTGAGGCCGATTCGCCCTTCTATTTTGCGGAAGAGAAGGTTGATCTTAAGGACCTTGTCGACACGAACGGAAAGGCAAAGCAGGTACCGGGTACGGAGAAACAGCTTACGGAAGAGCAGCAGAGACTTCTTGATTCCATAGAAGAGGATGAGGATGCCTTTAAGGATCTTGACTAAAGGTCTTTGCTCAGTCAGTGTATCTTCTTGTTTATATAATTTGACTTATACTTGGAATACAGGATTTTCTGACTGGTATAAAGGCCGTAGTAGCCCGAGATCATGTAGCTTATGGCAATGGCAAGCAGAAAATACGGCATTGCATCCATCCCGAAAAGCTCAAGGCAGATAAGAAGTGATGTTATCGGACAGTTTGTTACGCCGCAGAAGAAGGCTCCCATGCCCACAGCGGCAAGAAGAACGGTGGCTTCCGGAGAGAATCCGAATATCCATCCGAAGAACACTCCCAGGGAAGTTCCGATACAAAACGAAGGCACGATCTCGCCGCCTTTATATCCCGCAAGGATTGAAACGACGGTAAAGATCATTTTTGGAAGGAAGGCAGCCGCAAATACCGTATTTCCGGCAAATACATCTTCTATTATGGCTGCGCCGGTTCCGTTATAAGTCTGGCCACCGGATATAAGCGTCATTAAAAGTACAAGAGTACCACCTATAAGAGCCCGGATATACGGGCTCTTTATTTTGTCTTCACAGATCTTTTCCGAGCGGTTTAATAAAAAGCAAAAGACCATGGACATAATGCCGCAGACGGCTGCAAAGCCGATAATGATCGCGGCGGTCTTCAAAGAAAACGCGGGATATCCGGCGATAATAAAGTGTGAATCAGGAAAACCGAAGTATCTTGCAATGGCCCGCGCTATAAATGCGGAGATAACGCAGGGCACCAGAGCGGCATAGTGCATGATTCCCACGGATACAACCTCCATGGAAAAAACCGCGGCAGCCATAGGTGTTCCGAAAACTGCGGAAAATGCGGCGCTCATACCGCACATTATTATTGTATGCTTGTCGTTTTCACTGAATTTAAAGAGTTTTCCGATTGCGTTACCAATGCTTCCGCCCATCTGAAGCGCAGCTCCTTCGCGACCGACGGATGCCCCCACAAGGTGCGACATGATGGTGGATACAAATATGAGCGGCGCCATACGGAGGGGAATGTCATCCTGCGCCTGAATTGCCGAAAGTACGAGATTTGTGCCGGAAGCGGAATACGAAACGTTCCGTTTCCTGAATATATGATACATAAAGGTGATCACTACCGCTCCGAACGGCAGGAAATATAGAATGTAGGGATGATCCGTTCGAAGCTTTGTCACGTAATTCATGAGGAAGCAGAAAAGCGTGCCGAAAGGCCCAACGACCGCGCCCACAAGGCATGCAAAAACGATCCACTTTAACATGGCAAAAGCGCGCTCTGCGTCGTGTTTTAATTTGTGCTGTATCCGTTCCTTATCCATATCGCCTGTTCTTCAATAAATCTTTCTCTACCTGTTAAGAAAACAAAAAACCCGTCCGATATAAAAGATAACAAGGCAAGGAAAGCAAGCGTGACAGAATTCCGTTGCCGGACTTGATAAAAGGGTCTTGTTCGGTGGTGAGAATGGATCGTAACTTCTCCTATAAAATCGGAAACAAATTAAATTAAGAACTTTTTGAAACCCAATTGTTATATATTTTTCCCCCCTACTAGAGAGCCGGCTCCCCAAGCCGGCTCTTGAATTTAGAATTTGATAAACGCTTCCACCAGGTCCTCGCGCGTGGCGTTCGGAACGAGCTTTTCCACAAGCGGTCGCGTTGCTTCGAGCACGATGGGAACCAGGAATTTCTGGTCCGGAGATACGATCCCCTCCGCATTTTTAACGGCATTTCCTATGAGAGCAGCCGTTACCACAGGATTTTTCCCGTATAACAGATCTA
>JAFOND010000025.1 GCA_017418645.1 Lachnospiraceae bacterium
CCTTGATATCCTGTCCGCCGATATCGATTATGGACTCTACGGACGGATCCGTTACATGTACGCCCATTGCATGGCAAGAGATCTCGGATATATTCTCGTCCGCGAAGGGAACCTTGTTACGGCCGTAACCTGTACCGATAAGGTATGCAAGATCCTTTGAATTCTTGATTCCGTCAACCTTGCCGCATACCTCTTCCATTGCAAGCTTTGCGGATTCTTCGGCGTTGATCTTTGATTTCATTGTGGTGTCGGCAACGATCTTGCCGTTCTCGTCAAGGATCACCGCCTTTGTGTAGGTACTGCCTACGTCACAACCTCCAAAATACTTCATTTTTTTGTCCTCCTGTATTTCTAATATTTTGTATTACATTATTTTGTCGGATGTATGCGGTTATATATCTTCACGGGGGACGCTTTCGCTCTAGCAAAAACGCAACGGGATGCTAAACTCATTCGCTTTGCTCATTCGTTAAGCACCGGCGTTTTTCTGAAGCCCCCTTTGAAGACATATAACCACATACATCCTCTTAACCTTTTGTTTTACCAGATATTTATTATATAGAATTACCAGCTGGCGTCATCTTCGAAATCCACGAGGGACGGATCTATCGGTTCCTCGCGCATTACGGTACGCATGTATTCGTTGACCTTGGAGCGCATGTCCTTACGGGATACGGTACGCGGATCCATAAGGTCGTGCTCGATCCAGATAAGACGTACACCGTGTTCTCTCGCCTGGTCTTCGAAAAGACCGTTAAGAGTTGCCATGTTCTTGCATGATACATGCTGATACATGATAACGATGTCCGGCTTCCAGATTTCAACCTGTCTCCAGAGTTCGGTAAGAACGTGATCATATCCGCCGTTTGTGTGGCGGCGCATAACCATTCGTTCATAAAGCCTTGCCATATCCTTTAAGGCTTCTTCCTCGTCCATTGTTTCGAGAGGCTTTGTATAGTTAAGGCTCTCCATTTCCACAAGAACGTTGATGCCCCAGCAGTTAGCAAGCCAGTTAGAGAAGTTTGCATAATAGTGTGCCGGTACGGACCAAACAATGGCACGGTGGCGCATCTTTCCTCTCCACGGTTCTTCACGGTTTTCGTACGCTTTCATCATAAGGTCGTCAACCTTCTTGAACGTCTTAAGGATTCGGGGATCGATACCGCCGTCCATCTCGTAGTTCCATTTTCTGAAAAGTTCGTAGCACGGTCCTATAAGCTGAGGATAAGGAGTCTGGTTTACTTCCCATTTCTGAAGTTCGTATTCCGTTTCCTTATTGAATCTTCTCATTGCGGAGAAGTATGCATCCCAGTTCCACTTTGCACCGGTCTGCTCTTCTATGAATTTAATACATCCCTTGATATCTTTTACCGCTGCGTTCATTATTGACTCGTCTTCGTAACGAACCGGGAACGCAAGGTGATATGTGGGAAGGTCTTTAAATCTTCTTGATGTATAACTTGATGCCATAACGGAGCCGTCGCAGGGCATGGAGCTCGAAATGAAGCATGCGCCCATATGAGGAAGGGCATCGATAACGCAGGCACCGCATTCGGATGTAGGAACCGGACATGTATCCGAAGGAAGTCCGTAGGACTCAACCGCATCGATATACGGCATACAGGCAAGCTGATCGATCTCAGAAAGAAGGAATACCGGCATAAGCTGATACGGTATACCCACAAGATCCGGGAAGCCCGCCATGATCTGTGCCATTGTCATCTCGTCAAGAAGAACTACCTTCTTTGAAAGATCCGTTGAGTTTCCACCCTTTTCATCGGCCTTCATAAGGAATACAAGATTTTCCGCAACATAACGGAAGATTGCGAATATAAGCTCATGATGCATCTTAAGAGCTTTTCCGCGAAGTCCAAGGGTGTTCTTGTCCATAAAGCTGTGGCAACAGAAATATGAGATCATCCAGCGATAATGAAGCGCTCCGTTCATTGCCGGAACAAGATCTTTTCCGAAGGTTGCAAGGAGCATTCCCCACATTCTCATCCATTCGTAAAAATCCACGCCGGTGTCTTTTATTCCTCTCCATTCACGACGGACGGTTGCCATCTTGCCGCTCTGATAAAGCTTACCGAGCTGCTTTTCGCCGTTCAAGAAGAAGTCTGCCCATTCGGAAGCGTCCATGTTCTTTGCAAGGTCCGCTTCTTTTTTCCATCTTTTCTTTGTGGCGTTAAAGTCGTTTTTGATATGTTTTCCGACTTCCGCCCAATCCGTTTCTTTGATCATGTCTCCGATTATGCCGGAAACTTCTTTTATGTTTTCCGCCTGAAGTTTAAAGTTCATATGATCCTTCATGCGGAAGAATTTGGAATCAGGATATCCGCTCACGCTGCGCTCCCCCCTTTCCCTTTTTGGATCCTCTTGATCTCAAGCGCTTCGACAAAGGCCTGGAATCTTGTACGGAGCTGTCCCGAACCCCGGACGTTGTAAGGTCTGTCGATGGAAAGAACCGGCCAGCCGTATTCTTCCTGAAGGATATGGGATGCAAGAGGTCTTTCAAATGCCCAGAAATCACAGAACTTCATCTGTTCAAAGATTATTCCGTCAGCCTTGTATTCTTTTGCAAGAAAGTCCGCGGTATCTCTTCTCTGGGTTATCTTTTCTTCGCTCATATATCTTGCGCATTCGGAAGTTCTCATATAATGCAAAACGATCTGCGTTAAGATATCTTTCTTTTTATCGATCTTTATCTCTTCACGTCCGGGCTTGGATCCGTAACAATAACGATCCGCAACAACGAATGCACCGGAATCTTCGAGAAGTCTTGTGAAATCGAGGTCGTCGATCTCGGATCCCACAACCGCAACTCTTGCGCGGTACCAGGGTTCCTTATCCGGCTTTCTCTTCTTTATCTCCGCCAGAGTCTCTTCCAGTTTCGGAAGGATGAGTGACGTCGGACAGCAATAGGAAACAAGGCAGAGAACATGATATTCATATCCCGTTATGGGCGGGTTCTCTTCCTTCCTTAAATCCCCTATCTCCGTCATTACTTTGCACATCTTGTTATGTTCTTCCACTGCCTTAAGGAGAGCCTTGTCGGATGTATCCGCTCCGCATTTTTCCTTAAGGACGTCAAGAAGACGAAGACGCATCTGAGTTGTCATTGCCTCCACCGTATAGTCCTCTACCTTATACGGGATATCGCAATGCGTAACAAAGAAATCCTTCTTATCGTTTATCTTAAGGATTTCCATATGCTCATAACATCTGTTCATCGCCGAACATGCATCTACCCCTGCGATGCCGTCCAGGAACTGATAACCTCCCTCGATACCTCTTTCAAGAAGCGATCTTGCAAACTCACATGTATAGTTACTCATATAGTAAGTAGCTATATCGATGGATGTACTCCTCGGAGCGCGGATACGAACCGAAAAACAGTTGTCCACGTTAAGAAGAACTTCCGGCATGTGATAACAGGTATAGCCGATGCATTTTCCGCCATCCTTCTGTGCCTGTTTTACAAGATCGTTGTCCGCATCCTGTAAAAGGTTTTCGAACTCGATCATGTATTTTAGGTCCTTCACACTTTTTCCCCCTTTCTGTTTTTGTGTGTTGTATTAAAATTCCCGAAAGACTTTTGTCTTTCAAATAATTTCCAGTTTATTAAGCGCTTTTCTTGCGCCTTCAAGGATCCTCGCATCTTTGGGAAGTTCGAAGGAACTCATTCCTTCGATGTCGTTTTCAACAAGAACATCATCCGCTCCGATTACGGAAAGAAGCGGTATTCCCTCAAGTATGCTTTCATCCAGCGATTCCGGATGAAGTATCCTGTTTAAAACCGCCCCGGATTTTTCCGCCATAACGAGTTCTTTTGAAACCCGGTCGATGGTCTTTATTATCTCTATGCCCTTTCGACTCTGATCCGACACCAGAAGAAGGTGCGTCACCTTTTCCATAACGCGACGGTTAATCTGCTCTATGCCCGCTTCGCCGTCTATTACGACATAATCAAAATCGTCGGCTATCATGCTTATAACCTGACGAAGATATGTGTTTATGGCGCAGTAACAGCCGGCTGCTTCCGGACGTCCTATGGCAAGGAACGCAAACCCTTTATCCTCTTTCATCGCTTCAAAGATACGGAATTTTGCCTCCGCAAGGATATCCTGTGTTTCGGACATGCCTTCCGTAACATCTTTTGCAACTTTAAGGCGGATTTCATCCAGAGTTTCCTTAACGGTAACTCCGAGCGCAACGGAAAGACCGATAGCGGGATCCGCATCGATCGCAAGTATCTTTTTATCGGGCTTTTCTTCAGTGAGAATTCTGACTATAGCCGCAGACAGTGACGTCTTTCCGACACCCCCCTTTCCGGAGAGTGCGATCACTGTAGAATGATCCCCCATATTGTTCCCCCCTCGTGTTTACATACCTTCCTATATTTAAACACTTTTAGGGGATTTTTACAACTAAAATTTTGAGGCTTGGGACAAGATTTCCATTATCCTGTCGTAGTTTTCTTCCCTGTGCGGAAAGGTACAGTTTATGCAGCTTTTAATGCGCTTTCCGTCCTTCTCTTTATAGGTGGGATTGCCGGGACAAGTCTCGAGTCGATACATGGGGCAAAAGCAAAAGAGGCAGTTTATCTCTTCCGTCCCCTTATGGCAGGGGTAATACTCGCACTCCCTGTTCTCAAAATATTTAGCGCTTCCTTTTTTCATGATACGCCTCCATTAGCCTTATAAAACCCTCAACAAACTCCGGTTTTGACGGATAATAAAAATGCGGGAATCCGAAGAAACAGTTTCCGTTATCGATAATGCATTCCCTTTCGTCACTTTTGTCCGGGCGGCATACCTTGTGATCCGAACCTGTTTTTGTGCTTTCATAATAATGGAATTCGTGTCCTTTCATACCCTTTGCATTCATCTTTCCCGGTTTGTCTTCACAGACTTCAATGTATCCGAAACGGATGAGATGTCCCTTATAGCTGCATTCCCCCTCGATCACCCCCGCCATCTCATATTCATTTCCGTCTTTTTCCAAAATAGCATCATGAAGATACATATATCCACCGCACTCCGCAATTGTCGGAATCCCGCCTTCGACCGCAGTCTTTACGGACTTTAGCATCCTGCCGTTTTCGCTTAGTTTCTCAAGGTGAAGTTCCGGATATCCGCCCCCGATAAGTATTGCATCGGAATCTTCCGGTATCTCTTCGTCATAAATCGGCGAGAAATATCTGATCTTAACTCCGCGGTCCGTAAACATCCGAAGATTTTCTTCGTAATAAAAGCAGAATGCTTCGTCTCTTGCAACGGAAAGGACAAGGTCCTTATCCTTAATGTTTTCCCCGCCGTCGGTAACATCTTCATAAGAGATTTCTCCCCTGTCTTTTGCAATCGATATCAGGCCTTCGATATCGATGTTCTTTTGTACTGCTCCTTTGAATCTGTCTATCTTTTCATTCAGGTTTTCTATCTCATCGGGAAGCAGAAGTCCCAGATGTCTTGAATCAAAACCCGCGTCCTTTATTTCCGGTATAAAGCCCAGAAGCTTTGTATTATATCCCTTGTCTTTTAAACAGGCTTCCGCCACGGAGGATATCTTTTTATAAAAGTTTTCGGACATTCTGTTAAAGATCACGCCTTTAACAAGATTCTCTTTGTCATCCGAAAGAATCCCCTCCAAAAGAGATACGATCGTCCGTCCGCAGCCTTTTGCATCCATGATAAGAATGATCGGCGTCTTTGTTATGGTCGAAACCTCATAGCATGATCCCTTTGTATCGTTTACGTTTATTCCGTCATAGATTCCCATGACTCCTTCAATTACGGAAAAGGCCTGCCGGTTTCGACTGAGGATTCTCTTTATCCCGTCCGGAGTTTCGAAAAAAGTATCAAGATTCTCCGACGGAACACCCAGCACCTTCCTGTGAAACATGGGATCGATATAGTCCGGTCCCGTTTTAAAGGAGCGAACTGATAAACCTTTATCTTTTAAGATTGAAAGCAACGCGCATGTAAACGCCGTCTTTCCGCTTCCGGATCCTGCCGCCGCGATCATCACGGCCGGAATCTTTGAACTACTCATCTTCTTCTCCCAGCGTAAATGAAAAGATCTTAACGGGATTGTTTACCCTCTCGGACTTTTCGTTTCCGTTATAATATGTATCCGTAACGGAAAGTTCCACACACTTTGCATCCCTGAATCCCTTTTCTGTTATCATCCGTTCAACGGTCTGCGTTGTCTTTTCCGTTACTGAATTTATGCAGACGTTCATCTTCCCCTTCATTTCTATCAGGATATTTACGATTTCTTCCAGCTTCCCGCATGATCCCCCGATAAATACCGCATCGGGCAACTTCATTTCTTTCAGGACATCGGTTGCATCCCCCTCGATTATCTCAAGGTTTGCGGCATCATGTTTTTCTTTGTTCTTTTTTATGAGTTCACAGGCTTCATGTTTTATCTCTATTGTCTTTACATTCAGCGTGTCGGATAAAAGCGCGATCTCTATGGCAACGGAGCCCGTGCCGCCGCCCACATCTATTACCGTATCCCCTTCCTTTAGATCCAGACGTCTTATGCATTCGTGTCTAATGCATTCCTTTGTCATGGGAATTCCCTCTCTTATGAAGGACTCATCGGAAAGCGCGCCGGTAAGCTTTCTTTTTTCCGGTTTGTCGTTTATCGACAGCATGATCGGAAGTTCAAGATCACGTATATCCAGGGCTTCTTCAGGCGTCATTTCGTCTATTGTCTCATCCTCGTATGAAAGATTGTTCCCGACAATAAAATGAATACTGTGGTCTTTTCCCGCAAGTTTTTTTGCAAGCCTTCTGATGTCCTCACCACCGGAAAGAAGCGAGATCACCTTTCTGTTTTCAAGGATCATGTTATAAAGTTTTTTTATGTCTTCTTCACCGCTTTTTCCGTGTATTGAAAATAGCTTTGCATCATCATAGCTTATGCCTATTCTTGATGCGAAATACGACATGGAAGAAATTCCGGAAACAACTTTGACCTTTGCATCCGGAAGAGCTTCCTTAATACCGTCCCGCATTTTCCTTGCGCCGCTGTAAAAACCGGTATCTCCCGAGAACAGAATTACCGCTCGCTTTATGTTTTCTTTTTTTATTACGGGGATTATATCTTCCGGAAGATACATTTCATATACTCTTCCTTCGATGCCTTCCACCATTCTTTTTGCACCGAAAACGGCATCCGCATTTTTGATCTCCGTACGGACGTTTTCAGTAAGATAATCCTTTTTTCCGGGACCGATGCCCGCAAGGATTATTGTGGTGGGATCCTCGTAGGTGTCGGAATTCTTCTCTTTGCTCGTAGTTGTCTCTGTTGAAATCTGTGTAATTTTTTTATCGGCTTCTTCTGCCTGTTCTTCTTTGATCGCGCCTTCCGTCTTTAGGATCTCTCCAAATGCTTCTTCTACGCTTACTCCGCCCGCTTCTTCCTCCGGACGGCTTATGACATAAACATCTATGTTCTCATCCTTGGCAGCGCTTATCTTTTCTTCAAAGCCTCCCGCTGTCCCGCCGTCTTTTGTCACAAGATGCTTTATATCAAACTGCTTAATAAGCACTCGGTTTAAATCTTTGCCGAAGGGACCGTGCATGGCGATGATATTCTGCTTTTTTATCTTTGCATCCTCACAGAGTCTGATACTTTCTTCCGTGGGAAGCACACGTACAAACACTCTGCTTATAAGCTCTTCCGAAAGTCCATCCGTAAAGGCTGCAAGTTCCTTTGAGCCCGTGGTAAGGAGGATGTTTCCTCCCTTATTCTTTATTTCGTTTTTTATTTCTTCGGTGGTCTCGAAATATTTTATTCTTTTGTCGTTTTCCTGCATTGAGTCTTCCCTTTTTATTCTTATGTATTTTGCGTTCAGTATTGACGCTGCTTTCTTTATATTCTCCGTTGCTTCTTTTGCATAGGGATGCGTTGCATCCGCTATGATAATACAGTCTTCGTTATCACCGGTATTTTTAATTCTTCCTCTTATAAGATCCGCCATTCCGTCGGCATCCAGTTTTCCCACGGACACAAAGGCGAAGTCACTCTTCTCCATCATGGAAAGACCGTATTCGGAAGCAACCGAAACGGTATGATATATTCCTTTTTCACTTAACATTGATGAAAGGGATCTTCCCTCCGTCGTTCCGGAAAATATGATTATCATTCTTTGAAATAACCCCTCGGTGTAACAAGTTTTCCGTTTAATATTTTCGTATTACCGTTTCCGATAAAAACGGTTGTAAACATATCGACTTCTTCTTTCATAAGTTCGAAAAGCGTACAGATTCTCTTTTCTTCGCCTTCACGTCCTGCGTTTTTAACATATCCGCATTTAGTATCCTTATCCAAAGTTTCAAGGAGGATTTCACATGCGCGTTTTAAATAATCCTTTCTGTTTTTGCTTGAAGGATTATAAAGCGCAATAACAAAATCTCCCTCCGCCGCAGCCTTAAGTCTTTTTTCTATAACTTCCCAGGGTGTAAGAAGGTCGCTTAAGCTTATTATGCAAAAGTCGTGATTTAAAGGCGCTCCGAGGATCGCTCCGCAGGACAATGCCGACGTTACTCCCGGTATTATCTCTATGTCCGAAAAACCTTCTTCTTCCGTCACTTCAAGAAGGGGCGATGCCATCCCGTATACTTCCGGGTCACCGCTGCAGACAAGAGCGACGTTCTTTCCTTCGTTGGCAAACGACACACATTTTTTGCAGCGTTCGATCTCGCCTCCCATGCCGTTTTCATAGTATTCCTTATTCGGAAACAACGGTTTAATTAATGCGGTGTATGCTTTATAGCCTGCGATGATATCGCAGGCGTTTAGTGTTTCTTTTGCCTGTATGGTAAGGCCGCCTTCATTGCCGGGGCCGCTTCCGATAACATATATCTTTCCCATTTATACTCGTCCTTATTCTTCTATAAAGATTTCTCGTCGCATCCTTCGGATGCTCGCTCAAAATGACATCATTCATGTTTCGCAATGGCGATTGTAATACCCTCTCCTGCCTGTTTTCTCACGATCAAAAATCCGTTTCTTCCCGCTCCGATAACCGCTGCTCTTTCGCACACATTATCGACACCGGTTATTTCTTTCACAAAATCAGAGGAACTGAACTCGCCTTCCGCTTTGTTTAAGATATCTTTGTCAAATGATATGACCGGGATCCTGTATTTATCCCTGTAGTTAAGAATCGCCGGTTCATCTTCCTTTATATCTATGGTACAAAGCGCGAATACATCATCACGGTCAATCCCGTTTTCTTTTAAGACTTTGTCGATTCTTTCTTCAAGTACCTCCGCGGATATGCCTTTTTTCAGCCCGACACCGACAGTGTATTTCTTCTCCGAAAGCCTTAGAAGATACTCTCCCTCATCTTCGTCCGATACCAGAACATCAACCTTGTCTTTCGGCGGATAGTCCTTTACGGAAAGCGTAACCTTTCTTTCTTCTATGGCATTCCGGTTAACCCTCTTTATACCCTCACGGTTTATTATCTTAAGGTTGTTCTGTTTTGCAAAAAGATCCGCGGAAAATGCATCATTAATATCCGATGATGTTGTTATAACGGGAATGGCATCAATAGCTTTTGCTATCAACAGAGCCGCTTCGTTTGCTCCGCCCACATGCCCGGAAAGCACGGGAATAACATAATTTCCGTTATCGTCCATAACTATTACCGGCGGATCTTTCAGCTTGTCCTTTATGCTTTCCGAAACTGAACGCACCAGTATTCCCATGGCACCGATAAAGATTATACCGCGGTTTTCTTCAAAACGTTTTTTTATCCAACCGCTTATGCTTTCTTTTGCCGGACAAAGAGCATCTTCGAATCCTTCCGGTATTTTTTCTCCGCCGAAGTACATGTCACGAAGATCGATACCGCCTTCTTCTTTATGGGGTGCAAGCTTATCCTTCAAACGAAGCGCCGTTTCGCATCCTTTTTTTGTAAAGCATATAAGATCAAACTTCAATTCTTCTTCTCCCTGAATTCAGTTTCAAAATCCGGATCATAAAGCTTTGATCTTTTGAATCCTTTTTTTGAGACGGCATCACCCACAAGTATCACCGCAGTCTTTTTTATATCATGTTCTTCTGCAGTTTCATACAGCGTTCCCACGGTGCACACATATTTTTTTTCATCATCCCAGGTTGCTTTATAAACGATGGCGGCGGGGGTATCTTCTTTGTATCCCCCTGCGATAAGTTCTTCTGAAAGTTCTTTTAACATGCCCGTGGAAAGATATACTGCCATGGAAGCATTATGCGCCGCAAGACTCTTTATGCTTTCACTCTCCGGGACAGGCGTCTTTCCTTCCATTCGCGTTATGATAAGAGTCTGTGAAATACCGGGAAGAGTATACTCCATATCAAGACTTGCCGCCGCGCCGAAGCATGCGCTCACTCCGGGGCATGAATCATAAGAAATACCCTTATCGTCTAAAATATCCATCTGTTCCCGTACCGCTCCGTACAGGCTTGGTTCTCCGGTGTGAAGACGGACTATGTTTTGATCCGTTTCCTCTTCCCGAAGCATTATGTCCATAACCTCTTCAAGAGTAAGCTTTGAGCTGTCAAATACTTTAGCTTCCTTTTTTGCATAAGCAAGAAGATCCTTGTTCACAAGGCTTCCCGTATATATTATTACATCCGCATTTTTGATAAGTTCCGCGCCCCTTACGGTTATAAGATCCTTTGCCCCCGGGCCCGCTCCGACAAAATGTATCATTTAAAGACCTTTCCTTTCATTAATGCCTTTCGTCTTGGCGAGTATTCCTTCAGTGTTTGAAAACATAATGCAATCTATGTTCACACCTTCTCCCGCTCTGAGTTTAAGGTATTTTTCCGCTCTTTTTATTACAAAGTCCATGCATTCGTTTTCAATTCCGGCTTCCTTTATAAGCTCATACGCCGCGTCCGTCGATATGCATTCAAGTATTCCGTCACAGAGTTTTTTATCCGCTCCGGCGTTATATGCCGCAAGCGCCATAAGTTCCATTCTTCCGTCTGCTTCTTTTGAATGCGTGTTCATAATGCCACCGGAGAGTTTTATAAGTTTTCCGATATGCCCCACAAGAAGAATTCTCTTAAAGCCCGTTTCCACCGCATAATCTATGGTATCTCCGATAAAGTTGGAACATTTAACGGCATCTTCCATATTTATTCCAAGTTCGTTTTTAAGGAATTCCATTCCGTAATTTCCCGGAGTTATTATAGCAATTTCCTTTCCCTCTTCTTTCTTTTGGTTCAGCTCAAGTTTTATTGTTTCAAGAAGAGCTCTTTTACTCATGGGTTCAACAATGCCTGTCGTACCTATGATTGAAATCCCGCCTTCTATCCCAAGTCTTTCGTTAAAAGTTTTCTTTGCGATTTCCCTTCCCTCCGGAACGTATATTTTCACAAGAATACTTCCCTCATACGCAAAGATATCCGCCACTTCCCGAACTTCTTTTTCTATCATTTTTCTGGGGACGGAGTTTATTGCGGCACTTCCCACAGGCTGGTCGAGACCTTTTTTTGTTACCCTTCCCACGCCTTCTCCACCTTCAATAATTATATTTTTGTCTTCGCCCGGAAGTTTTTGAACCTTTGCATATATGAGGATTCCGTTCGTAACATCCGGGTCGTCTCCCGCGTCTTTTTTTACCGCGCAGCTCACACTGTCTTCTTCGGTTTTTATATCATGGATCGTTGCCCGGTATTCCTCTCCGGCGGGAACGATGATCATTATATCCTCTTTTTTTTCTCCGCCCAGAAGCATTATCGTTGCAGCCTTTGCGGCGGCTGCGGCGCAGCTTCCCGTTGTATATCCGTGCCTCATTTTGCATTCCTCATATCGTATAAAACCGCATTAACTATGGCAGCGGCAACGTTGCTTCCACCCTTCCTGCCTTCGTTTATGATGTGCGGAATCTCCGTGTTTTGAATCAGTTCCTTTGCCGCCTCAACATTTACAAACCCTACCGGCACCCCGACGATAAATGCAGGAACGTACTCATTTTTTTTATATTTTTCATATAACGTGATAAGCGCCGTCGGCGCATTGCCGCATACGAAGATTGTTTTCCTTGGGCTCTGCATTGCTTTTAACATGCTTTCGGAGGCACGTGTTGTTTCGTTTTCCTTCGAGAGTCTTACAATATCTTCGTCTGCCATATAACAGTTAATGCTTCCGCCGTATTTTAAGAATTCCTTTTTATTGATACCCGTAAGCGCCATGTTGGTATCCGTTACAATATCCGCGCCGTTCTTTATCAGGTCTTTTAAAATGTTTACGGCATCGGGAGAAAACCTGAGAGTCTCAACATAATCAAAGTCCGCAGTGGTATGAATGCAACGTTTAATAATGTTTGCTGTTTCGGTCGGCAGAGATATGTCTTTTTTATTCAGTTCTTCGCTTATTATTTCAAAGCTCTTTTTTTCTATTTCTTCCGGTTTGTAATTATTAATTCTCATCTGCTTCCATTAAGATTCCTCGTCGGAGCCTCAGGCTCCTCCATCGGAATGACATCTTTCTATAAACGCTTCGTTTTCTTCCCGTTTTCTTACCGCTACACGAAAGTACCCGAGTGAAAGTCCCGGAACATCCGAAAGGTCACGGATAAGGATTCCTTTTTTCAGCAGTTTTTCATAAAGATCGGTTTCCGCTTTAAACATAATATAGAGGCTGTCGGAAGGATAGACCTTTTCAACGAGTTGCGATAATAAAGCGGCAAACCTTTTCCTTTCGATTTCAATGTGACCATACGATTTTTTTATAAAGTCACGGTTGTAGTACGGTAAAAGACTTAAGATCACTTCTTCGTTTATCGCGGATATATTCCACTCGGGAAGGTATCCTTTAAGTTCTTTTATGCTTTCCTCTTCCGCAAGGACATATCCCATCCTGATCCCCGGAAGAGAGAACAGTTTTGTGAACGACCTTATCCGAAATACATTTTTTCTTATACCGATCTTATCTTCTGAAAGTCCTGCTTTTGAAAGAAAGAGAAAGCTTTCATCGAGGATCACTTTTATATTCTTTTCTTCCGCGACATTCAGTATGCTTCCAAGCAACTTGCCGTCTATGTTTCTGCCTGTCGGGTTTCCGGGGTTAGTCAGGATTAAAAGGTCATGTTCTTCTGCAAGTGCATTGATAATGTCATCCGTGAGCAAAAATCCGTTTGCTTCTTTTAGTTCATAATAGTCAGTTACGCATCCGGGAATACTTCCCAGTGCATGGAGATAGCCTGTAAAACATGGTACCGGCAACAGAACTCTTTTGGGATTGATCATGCGTATGCAAGAAAGGATAAGCTCGCTTGCGCCGTTTCCAAAAAGCAGATTGTTTTCGCTTACGCACTCTATTTTGGATAAGTTCTCCTTCAGTCTTTTCTGCGAGGGATCCGGATAATTTGCACTCTTTAAAAGGCCGGTAAAGACAGCATCCTTAAGATCTGCATCCGGCTTTACGGGGTTTAAGTTTACCGAGAAATCAATGTCTATTTTGTTGTTATATATATCACCACCGTGAGTCATATTGGCTTCCTTTTTTGTCCTCCAAATGTTTCAGTTAGGATTTCTCGTTTCTTCGCTCCTCGAAATGACATGTGTCTTATCGGTTATTATTTGTATTTTGTTATTGGTTTCGTTGTTTATTCTAATGTATGTTCTTGTCTTATCGTCGTATTCTTTGCTGTCGGTAAAGCTGTTTGCGACAATCACCATATCCCTTACTTTTCTGCTTACCGACAATATGTCATTAATTATCTTTTCCGGAACAATATCCGGGTTTTCCATTTTCCTTTCAAGTTCGTTTCCCACAAGGTTCGATACGCACTCCAAAAGCACCGCGCTGTCTTCTTCGTATTCTTTATCACGAAAATATTCCGCGATGTCATGCGTTATCTCCAACGTTGTAAAGCCCTTTCCCTTTCTCTTTTTCCGGTGCTTTATTACACGCTCTCTTCCGTCTTCGTCAAGGACTTCCATGGTCGCAATATAATACATATTCTTCTTTTTTAATGAAAGCATGATATCTTCCGCAAGATCCGATTTTCCGCTTCCCGGTGTTCCCAAAACAAGAATTATCATCCGTTAAGCCTTTCATACGCCTCTATTTCCGTATCCGAAAACAAAAGCCCGTTTTCGTAAAATTCATAAACCATATCAAGAAGCGGAAACATCATAACCGCTCCGGTGCCCTCTCCCAGGGCCATATCAGCATGTATCACGGGTTTTATCGAAAGCTCCTTAAGCGCCATATCCATTCCTTTTTCTTTTCCGGCATGGGATGCGATAACATAATCCTTTATACCCGGAACCATCCGATCCGCCGACAGCGCTGCGACGACGGATATTAACCCATCCGCAATGACCGGTACTCCGTATAATGCCCCGCCTATAAAGATTCCCGCCAGCATGGCAATATCAAAGCCGCCCAGTTCTTTAAGATAAAAGAATGCTGATTCATTAAATACTTTCTTTGCACGTTCTGTTGACTCTTTTATTACTTTAATCTTTTTTGAAAGTCTTTCATCATCCAGTCCCGCGCCGCGTCCGGTAACATTAACGGGATCTGCACCCGTAAGCGCGCATAAACGAGCCGCGCTTGTTGTTGTATTTCCTATTCCCATTTCACCGGTTGCGATGATACCGTATTTATCTTTATTCTCTTTTACCGCAAGGATTCC
>JAFOND010000208.1 GCA_017418645.1 Lachnospiraceae bacterium
CAGGTAGACATACTGTCTTCTTCTGTCTGAAACTTCATTGTGTCTATAAGGCGTGACTCGGATTCAAGGCTGTCCTTTACCCCCATAAGAGCCTGTGCATTAAGGCGCTTTACCTCTTCGGCCTCAGGTGCGGCAGCCGCCGTGCGCGACTGTAAAACCTTTTTGTCCATGTGCTGATGACTCATCTTTATTCCCCCTTTTTAAAAATTCTTAAAGGCGACCATCATTCTGCCGGCAGGAGTCAGTTCATATCCCGCCAGCTTGTTCATAATCTGTTTTATCTCCGGTTCGGCTGTGCAAAACGAGAGGATCTTCTCCGTCAAATGCAATTTGTCCAGTATCACCCAGAATTGTTTCAGTATAAGGACAAAATCCCTTGCGTTTCCGCCCATGTTTGCCAAATATTTTATTGTTACGAAATCGCCTATGATATCCGATATGATCACGGCTTTTAAGTCCTTTTGGTCGGGATTTTTAAAGACCGCAAGGCTGTACCTTTGTCTTGAAAGCGATGAAATAAGCTCTTCCGCATCGGATACCCCGGTCTGGACCAGCTTGTTTTTTACGATGTTAAGCTGCACGGGAGAGAGCTTGTCAAAGGGACAGGTTCTTTGTATGTCCTCCGGTGTTTCTTTTAGTTTGCCGAATACGGCCTTTACGGTGTCGCCCTCTATCATGCTGAGGATCGGTATTTGATAAAATGCACAATCCTCCCATGTGAGGAATCCGTAGGATTTAAGAAAAGCATCGAGAATATCATCCCCGGCATAATCCGTCCATATACCGCCGGAACCGGAGTTCTTTGCAAGCACCGAGATCCGTTTCAGCATTGCGGTGGCTATGCCTCGCCTTCTGTATTCCGGAATAACAAAAATGCCGTCAAGAATGAGCAGGTTTCCGTCACTTGAAAACTCGCCCGCACCGACAGCCTTTCCGTCTTCTATCGCACCGATATACATTTTATTTTCCGAATATTTGAAATCGCTTAAAAGATCGGAAAAATATTCAAAATTGCTTTCATTTATACCCGTAAAAGCCATTATATGTTTCCCCGTTTTTATAACTACACTTACGGTTATTTTACTCTCATTGTAAACTGTATGCAACATATATGTTGTTTGCCGGCGTTCGTTCCTAAAGTTTCCCTTCGCACCTTCCGATATATAGTGTGTAAGGCGACACGGAGGTCGCACCCCAAAAAGCATGGATGCATTAAAACCGCTTTTCGACGGTTTAATTTTAGTAGTCCAAAACACACTATGTTAAGAGAGGTGCGATATGAGAATAAATCACAATATCTCCGCTGTTATCACAAACAAGCAGCTTCTTAGGACAGAGGATACCCTCGCAGCTTCCATGGAGCGGCTTTCTTCAGGTTTATCCATAAATCATGCAAAAGACAATCCCTCGGGAATGGCGATCTCCGGTAAGATGAAGGCCCAGATCGACGGTCTTAATATGTCTTCAAGAAACTCTTCCGACGGCATCTCCGTTATAGAAACGGCAGACGGCGCCTTAAACGAGGTTTCCGATATAATCCAGCGTATCCGCGAGCTTTCCGTTCAGGCGGCAAACGATACGAATGCGCAGACAGAGCGCGAGCATATCCAGACAGAGATAGATTCCCTTAAGTCCGAGATCGATCGTATTTCCTCCGCAACGGAGTTTAATACAAAGAAACTTCTCGACGGATCTTTGGATGCGAGAGTGTATTCCGATAAGGGCGGCGTTCAGCCGGAACGTATTCAGGTTTCCGAAGGCGTGCCGGAAGGAACATACAAGTTCAAGATAGATTCCGCGGCAACGAGGGCAGAGGGAGATCTTACAATCCCAACCGGATCTTTCCCTGTTGGCGGTACCCTTTCCAACGATATGAGTTTTACGATCAACAGTGTTCCGGTTTATCTCAAAGCCGGAATGTCCGAAGACGATGTATACGGAGAGATACTTGAGGCCGCAGAGATAGCTGATGTAGAGATTGAGGACAAGGCTCAGTTCCTTACGGATCATAAACTTACAATTAAGTCGAAGGAATATGGTGCGGATGCCAAGCTTCATGTTGTAACGGGACAAAGCGGCGCAACATTCACAGGTGATGCAACAACCCTCGGACCGGACGGTGAGACATACCTTGGAAAGGATGCAAAGATCACCCTTACAAGGAATTCGACGGATACCGTTGAGCCCAAGAGCCAGTTTGACGAGCAGGCATATTACAAGATGAAAGGCAACAAGCTTACGATACAGAGTTCTCAGGGTTTTGAAATGACAATGAAGCTTCCTGTTGACGAGACAACGGGCGACGGACTCACGGGTGATGTTAGCCTTAACGTTACGGATATCGGCCCCATGACGCTTCAGATCGGCGCAAACGAAGGCCAGCAGATGAGAGTCCGCGTTCCGTCAACGGATCTTGATCATCTTTATCTCGATGACCTTAAAGTTACAACAAAGGGCGGTCCGGACAAGGCTATGGCGCAGTGCGACGAGGCGATAAACCGCCTTTCGGAGATCCGCGCAAAGCTCGGTGCATATGAAAACCGTCTTGAGCATACGGTTGCATCCCTCGATACAACGGAAGAAAACATGACCGCCGCAATTTCGCGAATCGGCGATGTTGATATGGCAACGGAAATGGTTGAATATACAAAGGATAACGTGCTTGCCCAGGCAGGAACATCGGCGCTCTCACAGGCTAACGAGCTCCCGCAGATGGCACTGCAGCTTCTCGGATAAGGAGTATAAATGACACAGGAAGCAAAATCCATATATACATCCCGCATAACAAACGCAAATGCTACCGGAATAATAGACATACTCTTTGATATGCTGTTCGATGACCTTGCGGATTCGGAAAAAGCAGCGGAAATAAAAGATTTTGACGCTCTCCGTGAGAGTATATCTCACGGAAAGCTTGTTTTGTCGCACCTTAAAGACGCTCTGGACTTTAAATACGAGCTTTCGTATCAGCTCTATCCCCTATATACCTTTGCGCAGAACTCAATGGAAAAGACCTTTTTCCGGGGAGATCCGAAGGGCATAAACGATGCGAAGAAGGTGATCTCGCCCCTTCGCGATGCGTTTAAGGAGATTGCAAAAAACGACAATTCTCCCAAGGTTATGCAGCATACGGAAAATATGGTGGCAGGCATGACCTATGGAAGAAACGACCTTAACATGACGGATGCGTCATATGACAGAAACCGCGGGTTTACGGCGTAATATTACGAAATATGATATAGTATACGATACACAGTACTTGGTGAAAGTGCTGTGTATTTTTTTGCATATTTGTTAAAACTATACAAACCGAAAATTTGCATAAGACGACATTCTTTTCTTATCCCCCAAGTCCTATAATCGGTCACACACCGAGAAAGGAAGGGGGATTTTTCTTATGTATCTTACGTTCGGAACCGCAGCGTTCCTTATGACAGCGGCGGTGTTTGATCTTAAGTATAAGAGGATCCCAAATGTGCTTACGGCTGCAGGACTCTTTACCGGACTTTTCATTCACCTCTCGAAACAGGGTTTTTACGGCTTTCGGAGTTTTATATGTTCGGCTCTCCTGCCTGTAGTCCTTCTCTTTTTATTATTTTTTATTCGGGCATTGGGGGCCGCGGATATTAAGGTTTTTTCTGTTATTTCCACGACACTCCCGGCAAAAGACACGATTGCGGTCATGGCACTTTCCTTTTTGATCGGTGCGGTCATAGCGCTCCTTAGAATCTTAAAAAACCGTACGTATCCGCAGAGGGCAAGGCTCCTCTTGTCCTACGCGGGAACGTGCATCAGGGAAAGAAAACTGCTGCCTTATGAGACAGTGGCGGCAGAGGAGAGCTATCTCAGTTTTACGGTATGTATATTTTTTGCTTACTTGTTGTTTGTGTCAGTCAGGTGATTTGAAGTATGGAAAAGAAGAGTATTTTACTTTGTGATGAAGACAGGGCATATGCGGCGGCGCTTTCCGGATATCTTTCAAGAGAGGAGGACCACTGGAGCGTCTCTTTAAAAACCGATCCCAAAGACTTTGATCCCGATTCCCTTAATCTTAAGGAAGATTATGACATCTGTCTTTTGTCTGAAAAGTTCATGGAAAAGGTTTCCGAACAAAAAGACGGCACGGAAAATAATGTTGTGGCCCTGCTTTCCAGCAGGGACGTGCCGGACGATAAGCCATCTATCTATAAATTTCAGTCAATGGACAATTTTCGGGAGAAGCTTAGAGGATATATGTCCGGAGGCACGAAAAAGGCGGTTTTGGGCGGCACAAAGCTTTTGGCTGTCTATCCGCCCGTGCAGACGGAACTTACGCTTCCGTTTACTCTTCTTTTGTCGCTTGTATACGCAAAGCAGGAAAAGACCGTGCTTCTTGACATGGAAGAAAACAGCATTCTTTCAACGCTTATTCCGGAGCCCATAGAAATGAGTCTTACGGATTACCTTTATCTTTCCGGAAACTCCGTGGGTAAGGGATCATCTATCGAAGACTGTCTTATTAAATATGACGATCTTTATATTCTTCCTCCGGTTAAGAATCCCACGGAGATAAGCTTTATTTCGGAAAATGAATGGAGTGGTCTTTTGGAAGATATAAGAAACGCAAAGTTTACCCGGGCAATATTGCTTTTCGACAGAATGCACCGCGGTTTTCCGGATATGGTGACGCAGTGCGAAAGCATCATACTCCCCGGAAAGCAGGATGCATTTTACAGATATTCAAAAGGCGGGGCGGAAAGGTTCTTCGAAAGCTACGGGCTTTCGTCCCGGGTAAAGGAGGTGTTTTTGCCGGATTCACTGGGCGGACTTCCTGACAGTGACTATAAAATGGAGGAACTTGTAAGGGGAAAGCTTAACAAATGGATGAAAGAAAACTGGAATTAAGAGCGCGGATCCTGGAAAAGATTGATCTTTCAAAGGACCTTTCCGACGAAGAAATACTTCTTCTGATAAGGGAAGAGATAGTGCGACTGGGACAGGATGTGCCCCTCCCGATCTCGGAAAGGAAGCGGCTTGAAAGGGAACTTTATAACTCGCTCAGAAAACTTGATATATTGGAGGATCTTCTGTCGGACGAGAGCATTACGGAGATAATGATCAATGGTACAGACAACATATTCATAGAAAAAAACGGATCGCTGCAAAAATCCGGATTTTCCTTTGAAAACAGGCAAAAGCTGGAGGATGTTGTACAGCAGATAGTATCAAGCTGCAACAGGGTAGTCAATGAGGCATCGCCGACCG
>JAFOND010000209.1 GCA_017418645.1 Lachnospiraceae bacterium
CCCCATGAAGTCAGCGGTGGGCAGTGCCAGAGAGCAGCCATTGCCAGAGCACTGGTAATAGAACCCGAGCTTTTGATACTTGACGAGGCAACATCATCTTTGGATGTTACGATACAAAAAGAAGTTCTGGCTTTGCTGTCGGAGCTTAAAATGGAACTGGATCTTTCGATGCTCTTTATATGTCATGACATAGCGCTTATCCAGCAGTTTGCGGACAGGGTGCTTGTCATGTATAAAGGAAGGATCGTTGAAGAAGGCATCCCGGATGAAGTAATAAAGAATCCGAAGGATGCATACACAAAGAGACTGATAGACAGTATTCTTTGATAAGAAAGGAGATACAACATGAAAAAGAAACTACTTGCGATCGCTCTTTCCGCAAGCATGATGCTGGGCCTTGCGGCCTGCGGCGGAAACGCAGACATAAACACGACAAACAGTGGGGCTGATTCTTCGACAACAGAAGCAACAACAGATGCTTCCGAAGAATCAACCGGAACAAAGACAATGATCATCGGAGATACAACATTTAACTCCGAGAACTCTGAAGAGACCGTTAACCCGCATAATACCTATAACGGTTGGGCCTGCATACGTTACGGTATCGGTGAGACTCTGGTTCGTTACTCCGATTCAATGGAGATCGAGCCCTGGCTTGCAAAGGAATGGGAAAATGTTGACGATACAACATGGAAGATCACATTACAGGACGGCGTAAAGTTCCACAGTGGAAGAGATATGGATGCCGAAGCCGTTAAGCAGTGCCTTGAGCATCTTATCGAGGTTCATGACCGTGCGCCGGGAGACCTTATGATAGACTCAATAGAGGCAGACGGACAGGTTCTTACAATAAAGACATCGGAGCCGCGTCCCGCGCTTCTTAACTACCTCGGAGATCCGTATGGATGTATCATCGATGTTGATGCTTCCGATTTCGATAACGGTGTTGTTTCCGGAACAGGTCCGTATGTGGTTAAAGAAATGGTAACGGACGATCATTTGACTCTTTCAAAGAACGATGATTACTGGAACGGAACGCCTAAGATCGATGAACTTACGATCCGCACAATAACGGATGGTGATACACTTGCCATGGCGCTTCAGTCAGGCGAGATCGATGCGGCATACGGTATGGCTTATGCTAATTATCCGTTATTCGAAAACGATAATTATAAGTTCTCAAGCATTGCAACATCCCGTGCGTTCTTTGCATGGATGAACTATAAGAGTGATATCATACAGGATGAGGCTGTAAGAAAAGCAATCGCTATGGGCATAAACAAGCAGGGCTTTGTTGATACCCTTCTTGAAGGCCACGGATACACAGGAAACGGTGCATTTCCCGAAGGACTCGGCGGATTCGGCGGAGAGAAGGTTAAGACGGAGTCTTATGACGCCGAAGGCGCAAAGAAAGTTCTTGAAGATGCAGGCTGGAAAGATACGGACGGCGATGGCATCCGTGAAAAGAACGGAAAGAAGCTTACGATAAGATGGCTTACCTATCCTTCACGTCAGGAACTTCCGCTTCTTGCAGAGTCTGTTCAGGCTTCGCTTAAGGAGATCGGTATCGAAGTTGATATCAACTGTACATCCAGCCATAAGGACTTCCGTAAGGATCCTACAACCTGGGACGTATATGCTTCCGCACAGGTTAACGCTCCGACGGGTGATCCGGAATACTTCTTTACGGTAGGCTGCCTTGATGAATCCGCAAGCAACTTCGGATCTTATCATTCCGACAAGCTTGAGGAACTCGAAAAGCAGATGAAGGGTGAGTTCGACAGCAAGAAGAGAGCCGAACTTGCGGTACAGATGCAGCAGACGATCCTTGATGACAATGCATATGTATTCTGCTCATTCCTTGAAATGAACCTTATTAAGAAGTCCACGGTAACGGGCTATGATGCTCACCCCTGCGATTACTATCAGGTGACAGCGGATCTTGATATTGAATAAGCATAGAAAATCGCCGGCTATGCCGGCGTTTTTTTATTATTACTATAAAGTATTATTAATCATCAACCGATATTTAATATGACTTGTTTTATCCAGGGAAGGATATTGTTGTCACTCCGAACGAGGAACCTATGGCTCCGACGAGGAATCTACACTTGCCAAGGAGGGTGAGATTATGAGTATATCGATAAATTCTAATAATGCATATCTGTTTTCATATAACAGAAATACATCTTCCAATAATAAAGGCAGCGGTTCGTTCTTTAAATCCGCGTCAAAGAATCCTGCAGATAATCCCGTATCAAACCAACCCAATAATACAAATAACTCAAAACTGGCCGAAAAAATAAAAGGCCTAAACAATCCTGCTTCCGATTATGTTTACCGTGGTCATAAAGAGACGGACAGCAGTCAGACTCAGTTTATTTCCTACGAAAGAAAGAATCATACATATAAAGATACATCCGAGAATAAGGTGAACGGTTATCTTAACACAAAGACGGAAACTACATCAAAAAAGACATCGGATGAAACGGTAAAGAAAAAACTGAATTACAGTTATAAAGAGATATCCACGCAGATACTTCGCGCAAAGAATTCCGTTTCCGCGGAGCAGGTTGTTATTAAGGCAAAACGTAAAGTCCTTGAGCTAAAGCGGAAGATGGGGAATAAGAATATAGATCCGGATGAACTTTCCGTAGCAATAAATCATGCAAAGTCCATGGAACGCGTTGCAAAAAAGAAGAAACATAACCTTGAACTGGAAGAACTTGCAGAGATTACATCCGAACGTGATGAAAGAATGGAAGAGCAGGAAGAGGCGGGGAAACAGGATTCCGGAGACAGAATAGAAGGATCCACAGGGTCTGTTTATGATGCAACATCTGCCGTAATAGAAGAAACCGAAGAAGAAATATCGGACAGACTGACGGAACTTGATAAGGCAGAAACCGCAATGGAGATACAGGAAGCATATCCGGAACATGAACTTTTTAATATGGACGATATGGAAGAACTGATAGAAAGCTTCTCCGAGGAAGAAAAGGAGATGCTTGAACAGCAGCTTGATATGCTTGGCCAAATGGAAATAATAGACCCGCATATGACGGAAGAAGATCTTAAGGAATTAAAGCAAAAACACAGAAATGCGGAACAGAAGCAGATAGTAAAAGCAGAGATGGAATATCTAAAGCAGACATATGAACGTATGCAGCGTGCCGGAGCGGAAGCGATACAGAAGATGAATGTATCAAATGTACAGCAGGCGCAGCCTTCGGTTGGCGTTGTTTCCGGATTCATCGGAGCATCATACACACCATCCGCGGCAGAACTTGTAAATATTTAAAATTGATGTATTATGATGAAAAAAATCACGGAAAGAAGGACATATTGTCCTTCTTTTTTGTATAAATATACATTTTGCCAAAGTTGTATATTAGAATGAAAAGTGTTACAATTTCATTTGTATGTTTTTTGGTATAAAATGAGGAAATGGTTATGAGCAATGTAGCGATATTAACTGACAGCAACTCCGGGATAACCCAGGGGGAAGGCATGAAGAACGGTATTTCGGTTCTTCCTATGCCGTTTTATTTTGGAGACAAGCTGTTTTACGAAGAGATAGATCTTTCACAGAAAGAGTTTTATAAAAAGCTTCAAAAGGGCGGAGATATTACAACTTCAATGCCGGTTGTGGGAAACGTGATGGACAGATGGGATGAGCTTTTAAAGGATCATGATGAAGTTGTCTATATTCCGATGTCCAGCGGTCTTTCAAGTTCATGCGAGACCGCAACGATGCTTGCGGACGATTACGACGGAAAAGTTCATGTGGTCAACAACCAGAGAATCTCCGTTACACAGAAACTTTCCGTTTACGAAGCAAGGAAGCTTGCTGAGGAAGGGAAGTCCGGGGCTGAAATTAAGAAGTTTCTGGAGGATACCAAGGCGGATTCATCCATATATATTATGGTAGGAACCCTTGAGTATTTAAAGCGCGGCGGGAGACTTACGCCCGCAGTTGCGGCAATTGGAACCCTTTTAAAGATAAAGCCGGTGCTTCAGATTCAGGGAGAGAAACTTGATTCCTTTGCAAAGGCAAGGACTGTTAAGCAGGCAAAGCAGATTATAATCGATGCTCTCGAGAAAGACATGAAGGAGCGTTTTAAAGACGAGTCCGGAGAGAATTGCATTATCTCCGTTGCACATACCGAAAACCTTGAAGCAGCGGAACTTTTCAGGGATGAACTTAAGACCAAATGGCCGAAACATAATATTATAATAGATCCGCTTTCACTTTCCGTTTCATGTCATATAGGTCCCGGAGCTCTTGCCGCGACCGTTTCCGTCATGCATGAAGGCGTGGAACTTAATTAAAGATTTTTCGAATCTGTTCGGATTATTATAGAGGGGGATATTTAAAGAATGGTAACAGCAGTAGTCGGAGCCAACTGGGGCGACGAAGGAAAAGGAAAAATAACGGATACCCTTGCGGAAAAAGCCGATATAGTGATCCGCTTTCAGGTCGGTGCAAATGCGGGACATACTATAGTTAACGATTACGGTAAGTTTGCGCTTCATACACTTCCGTCAGGTGTGTTTTACAACCATACGACAAGCATTATCGGAAACGGTGTTGCCCTTGATATCGAAAAGCTTTTCAATGA
>JAFOND010000001.1 GCA_017418645.1 Lachnospiraceae bacterium
AGAGCTCTTCCATGCTCCGGAAGCGAGGATCCTTGTGGTTGACGATACGGAGATGAACATCACCGTTATGCAGGGGCTTTTAAAGAGGACCGGAATCATAATCGATACCGCATTGTCGGGACATGAAGCCCTTGTTCTCTCGGAAAAGAATAAATATGACGTTCTCTTCATCGACCATATGATGCCGGATATGGACGGCATCGAAACTCTGAACCGGATACGGGAGACCGGACTTAACATTGAAACTCCGTCTGTCGCCCTTACCGCAAACGCAATATCCGGCGCACGGGAAATGTACCTTGATGCCGGCTTTAACGACTATCTCTCAAAACCCGTTGAAGGCGCCAAACTGGAGCGGATGCTCCTTAACCTGCTGCCGGAGAAGAAGATCGTGACGGATGAGGTGGCGTACTCCACCCCGCAGTCCGCAAACGACGGAACATCCCTTCCCGCCCAACTGTCGAAAATCCCGAACCTTAACACCGCCGACGGCCTTAAGAACTGCGGCGGTCCGGAAGGCTATTTTTCCGTCCTTCAAGTGTTTCATCAGACCGCAATCCCAAAGGCCGAAGAAATACGGAAATTGTGGAACGAAAACGATTTCGTAAACTATACCGTAAAGGTTCATGCCCTGAAGAGTTCCGCCCGGATAATCGGCGCCGCAGAACTCTCGGAACTTGCGAAAAAACTGGAGGTTGCGGGGAAGAGATTGCAGGAAGAAAACACAAACGAGAAGACAAGTGACGATTCTCCCTTGGATTTCATCAATGATAACACGGAAAACCTGCTCTCCATGTATCTTTCCTTAAACGACAGCCTTTCCGTTCTTGATAAAAAGAACGACGCACTTCCGGACATTACTCCGAAAGCCTTAAAAGAAGCCTATCAGACCATAGCGGAAATTGCCTCCGCCATGGATTACGGCCTTATGGACGAGGTGCTGGAACACCTCGGCGGCTATAACCTCCCGCCGGAAGATGCCGAAAGAATAGCCAAGATCCAAGCCCGCCTCATGGAGTTGGATTTTGAAGGAATAAGTGAGATTTTACCCTGATTGTATAGAAGGGCTTTTCCGATTTCTAAAATCTCAAAACCATCATAATATCATCGCTGTACGTTCCGTCGGTATATTTGTTGGCATTCGGAATCCGTCCGCATTCTATGAAACCGACGCTTTCATAGAGATGATATGCGCGGTCGTTTCCTCCGACAACGGTAAGCTCTGCCTGTTCATAGCCCTGTTCTTTTATCTTGTCCAAAAGGAAGTTTAGCATCAGCCTACCGAGACCGAAGCCTGTATATTCCTGAAACAGCGCAATTCCTATGTCTGCCCTGTGCTTTGATCTTTTGCGGCTTCGCAGTCCCTCAAAAGAACAGTTCCCGGCATATTCTCCGTCAACGAAAGCCAGAACCAGAAGGTTATCGGGCGAATCGTTGTGTTTTTTGATAAAATCCTTTTCTTCCTCGATGGTAAATTTGATCTCGTCCGGTTCACACAGAAGAAAACGAGTTTCACCGGAAACCCGCTTTAAATAATCGATAAGCATCTCTGCTTCATCAAGTCTCGCGTTTCTGAGAAGTACTTTCTTTCCGTTTAGATCAATTTCCGTTTCGTTAAAAAGCATTGTAAAACCTTCTTTCAATGAAAAACCCTTACTTTCAGCATATTATACGGTAACAGATATTTTTTACAACTGTTTTTTTGCCCCACATCCTCCTCTTTACCTCTTTCCCTTAATATGGTATATTTTCCTTATATTATTGGGAGGAGACATATACATCATGAAAAAGAAAAACAAATTTACCTATTGGTTTGACAACCAGATGGCGGAAGGCACGTGGGCTTTGATAAAGCTTCTTTCCATTGTCACATTGGCATCCATCCTTGTGATAAGCCTTATTATCCTGGCCACCGGAAATGACTTTTTTAACAGTTTCTTTATAAGTGTGACCCATCTTTTCGACCCCGGTACCATCGGAGGAGACGATACATCAAACATTCCCTTTATAATCTTTATGATGGTGGTATCGTTCTTCGGTATCCTTATCACCAGCGCGCTTACCGGTATCCTCTGTAATGCCATTGACGAAAAGATTTCCGATCTCAGGCGCGGCCGCTCAGTGATCGTGGAGGAAGGCCATGTTGTGCTCCTCGGAAGCGCGGGCGGAATGTATACCATAATCTCCGAGCTTATCGAAGCAAACTCCAATCATCCCCGGGAAGCCCTTGTCATCATGGACGACAAGGAAGACAAGGACGTGATGGATGAAAAGATAAACGCCCGTTTTCCCGATAAAAAGACGACCCAGATCATCTGCCGTCACGGTAACATCGCGGATGTTCACGATCTGGAGGTATGCTCTCTCGATACCTGTATGAGCGTAATCATCAACGCAGAGACCGATGCCATGACCTTGAAGAGTATCCTCGCGGTAACAAGCCTTCTTCAGAAATATGAAAGCAAGGCCTTCATTACGGCCGTTATCCGTGATGAAGAAAACAAGGAAGCCGCGGAACTTGCGGGAAAAGGCTATGTTGAAGTATTAAGCTATTATGATGTTATATCCCGTATCATCGCCCATACCGGACGTTACGACGGAATCTCCGCAGTATACACGGACCTCTTTGACATGGACGGAAGTGAATTCTATATCGAGGATCATCCGGATTCCGTCGGCCACAAATTCCTGGAACTTAACCGTCTGTTCCCGGTATCGATAGTTACGGGTCTTGTAAAAGCGGATGGCCGCATCCTTATAAACCCGGAACCGGATCATGTTGTTGAATCCGGCGACAGGCTGATATTGTTTGCCGAAGACGATAACGCAAGCCCCATGAACATAAACGCGGCACCCGTAAACGAAGATATCATCGTAGAAAACTATCAACCGGAAGATCCGCAAAAGATGGATATACTTGTCCTTGGATTCAGTAATAAGCTTGCAACGATCCTGGAAGAGGACGATAATTACGTTGCGCCCGGTTCCGTCATAACAATCGCTCTTCCCTCCGATCAGTTTGAAAAAAGACACGAGCTTTCACAGAACAACTATAAAAATCTTAAACTTGAATTTGTGGAATGTGACATCTATCACAGAAAAAGCCTTGAGCCCCTGGTAAAAGACGGGGCAAGCGTTCTTGTTCTTACGGATGATGAAGAAGGTATGGATCAGGAAACAATGGAAGAGAAGGATGCAAAGATCCTTGTTGTCCTCTTACAGCTACGATATCTTTCCGAAACCAAGGGCCTTAACCTTCATGTCACAAGCGAGATGCTCCGTTCCGAGAATCAGGAACTTGCGTCATTTTCAAAGGTTAATGATTTCGTTGTAAGCAGCAATCTTTCCAGCCTTATCGTTACTCAGATCTGCCAGCAGCGTGAACTTAAGAAGATCTTTGAAGAACTTCTCTCGGAGGAAGGTTCCGAAATCTACCTCCATCCAGCGGCAAACTATGTTAAGAACGGAATCGAAACGGATTTCTACACAGCCTGCGAAGCGGCGGGAAGACGTCGTGAGATACTTCTGGGCTACAGAAGAAAGAATCCGGACACCAAAGAGACCGAATTCTTTATCAATCCGCCGAAGGATACAAAGATTACATTTACGGAAAACGATCATTTCATCGTAATCGCCATCGACTGAGAAATGAATTGCCTAGAAATTAAGTCTTCTCTCGATCTCGGATACGACTTCGCGGCCCTTAAAGATCACGGCGCCGATGAAAAGGATGATGGAAAGAAGGAGATCCGCACTCCAAGCGTAGGGGCAATCCCTTCCCATGATATAAAGAACAATATACGGCATCACGCCGATGAAAAAGTTTAATATAAGATAGGCCATGGAATTACCGGACTTATCTATCATGGCAAGCACAAAGTTCGCGATCATAACTCCCGCAAGGATGATAGGGCAGACCCATTTCAGCGTGAACATCAGCATTCCAAGATAATAAGAAGTAACCACAAGCATCACCGTTACGATGAAAGCAAAAAGGGTGAGGATCCTCGAAGATCCGAAGCCCTTTTTAAAAAGGCGCATTATCCCGAACTCGAAGGCAATGAGCCACATCAGAACAAGAAGGCTCCAGTGGAAGTTCCCGTTTTTGTAGATCTTCACTCCGAACAGATAATCCGCGCCCAAAGATCCTATGATAAGAGTCCATACGATAAAAAGCTGTATCTTGTAAAAAAGAGAGGTCAGCTTGAGTATCGTAGGTGCCGGGAAATACGGCTCTTCATCTTCGGATCCGCTTAATCTGCTCTGGCAGAAGGGACACTTGTTAAGGTTCCCGCCCACCTCTATCTTGCAATAAGGACAAGTCTTCATCAGTGTATAACCTCCGTCGCATAGGCTTTAATATGCATTCCGTCGTTTGAAAGATCGCGAATGAAAGTTTTTACCACACGTGTGCTTGCATAGGGCGAAGTTATGCCCAGGGTAAGATCTCCGTTGTAGCTTGTCATCGCCACAAAAAGGCGCTCCGAACTGCAGAATGCGCCGTAATTTTCTATTGCCGCTCCCAGCTTTTCCGGGGGCTTTTGCACACCGAGGTTCGAAAGAACAATGGAAACTCCGCGATCATTAAGGATCGTTCCGTATTTTACGCCGATCTGCTTGATAAAGAGCGGAACTGCGCGGACCGGAACAACATATTCCATGGTCTCGAACTTATCCATCTGTTTCTTTATGTTCTCTTCCGTAAGGTTTGATTTCATGCTCTCGTCAAATTCCTTCGAAAGCGCCTCCAGCGTTATATCCTCCTTAAAAGTATGGGAAACGTTTATATTGTTGAAGAAATTCCTTGATGTATAAGAAGGATAATAATTCCGAAGATTAACCGGAAGGGTTACGGTTATCGGATATTTTTTCATCATGGAGGGCATATCGTCCTTAAGGGCAAGCATAAGCCGCGCCCCGATATAGCTTGTAAGGCTGACACCCGCTTCCTTCGCCTTCGGAAGGATCTCCGCCGTGGGAAGATGAACCTCAAAAAACTGCAACTGATCATAGGGAAGCAGAAGGCCGCTTTGACGATATGCGGTCTTCACGGGCGAGCCCTTAAAAGATGCGCCGTTAAAGAACTGACGGTAGCTGTCCTCGTTAAGATCCTCTGCGGATGCTCCGGAATGAATGTTGATATCGTCATATTCTCCGGGGTGTTTTATCTTAAGATAACTTAACACGATTATGTTCAGGAATTCCAGCGCTCCCGTTCCGTCGGAGATCGCATGGAAAAGATCAAGATTTATCCTGTTGTTAAAATATGTGACCTTATAATGGAGGCTTGCGATACCCGGTGTATAAAGTCTCGGGCAGACACGCCCGCTCTCTTCGGTAACGACGGGCTTAAGGTCCGTATCCTCCATATAATGCCAAAAGATCCCTCGACGGATCCTGACCTGAAACTGGGGTCTGTCCTGTATTGCAAAAAGCACGGCTTCCTGCAGAGCCTCCGGATCTATCTTTTCCTTTAATGTGCAACTAATACGAAGCGCCCGTGTATCGCGCTTGTTTACCGTCGCAAGGAAAACCTTGGCAACATTATCTACCTTGTACCATTTATTC
This sequence comes from Lachnospiraceae bacterium, assembly GCA_017418645.1. GTDB lineage: Bacteria > Bacillota > Clostridia > Lachnospirales > Lachnospiraceae > FD2005. The sequence goes on from JAFOND010000001.1 coordinate 5,569, forward strand.
TGAGCCATTATAACATTAGCCTTCTTTCGTTTTCATATAAACATCCCCTTGAGGTGGTTATCTATCCATATATGGTATCCGTCACGAAGCTTGCCACCCTCTTCATGGCGCGGTGCGCCATAGGAATCGGAACCTGCTGGAAAACATGCCATC
>JAFOND010000210.1 GCA_017418645.1 Lachnospiraceae bacterium
ATGACGATAGAGCGGGAAGCTAAGAAAAGAAAACTTCCCATCCAGTATCTTGAAAAGGACAGGCTGGATACAATGTCGGAGACAAAAAAACATCAGGGCGTGATCGCATATGTTGCATCTTTTAATTATGCGGAAGTTTCCGATATCCTTAATAAAGCAAAGGAAAAGGGCGAACCGCCGTTTATTATTATCCTTGACGGAATAGAGGATCCCCATAACCTTGGCGCCATAATAAGAACGGCGAATCTGGCTGGTGCACACGGCGTTATCATAGCGAAGCATCATGCATCCGGACTTACGGCAACTGCGGTAAAAGCTTCTGCGGGAGCCATAAACTATACGCCGGTCGCTAGGGTTACGAATATCGCAAAAACCATAGAATCCCTGAAAGAAGAAGGTTTATGGTTCGTTGGGGCGGATATGGAGGGAGAATCCATATATAATCTGGATCTGAAAGGACCCATAGGAGTGGTTATAGGCAGTGAAGGAAGCGGAGCGAAGTCACTTGTTAAAAAGAAATGTGATTTTTTGGCGAAGATTCCGATGAAGGGAGACATAGATTCTCTGAATGCTTCCGTGGCGACAGGCGTAATTGTCTTTGAAATTGCAAGACAAAGGAGCGTGTAGGAACCCCATGAAAGAGAAAGTTGTTGTGGGAATGTCCGGAGGAGTCGATTCTTCCGTGACGGCATATCTCTTAAAACAGCAAGGCTACGATGTTTACGGAGTTACGATGCAGGTTTGGAGAGAAGAGGGGGATCCTTCGGGAGAACTCATCTCAGACTTCGTTGATGCCAGAAAAGTATGCGAAAAATTGGACATACCATACTCATTTATCAATCTTAAATCTGAATTTGATAATGTTGTTATTTCTGATTTTTGCAACGAATATTTGCATGGAAGAACCCCAAATCCCTGCGCTGTGTGCAACAGATTTGTTAAATGGAAATCTATTTTGACGACGGCGGATGAAAAAAATGCAAGATATGTTGCAACCGGACACTATGCGCGAATAATCACTCTCCAAAACGGAAGATTTACGGTAAAAAATGCCGCTTCATCAAAAAAAGACCAGACATATGTCCTTTACAACCTGACACAGGAACAACTGTCCCGAACGCTGATGCCAGTAGGAGAATACGATAAAGACGAAGTCAGAAAAATTGCTTCCGAGATTGGATTAAATGTCGCGGACAAAAAAGACAGTCAGGATATTTGCTTTATTGACGACGGAGATTACGCGAAATTTATCGAAGAAAAGGTTCCGGATGCAAAAATAAGATGTCCGGAAGGAAATTTTGAGTGGAAAGACGGCTCAATCGTGGGCAGGCACAAAGGGATCTTACACTACACAATAGGCCAGAGAAAGGGCCTTGGAATTGCCCTTGGGAAGCATGCTTTCGTAAAAGAAATCGATGCGGAAAACAATCGTGTTATCCTGTCCGACAATGAAGATCTTTTCTCCGATCATCTTTATGCAAAGAATATTAATTACATGGGAGAGGAGTCATTTGATCCCGATAAAACCTATGTTGCTAAAGTAAGATATTCGCACGCGGGAACAAAGTGCAGGATAGAAACGGAAGATGACCGCGTGAAAATCATTTTTGAAGAGCCCGTGCGCGCCATAACGCCCGGACAGGCTGTGGTTGTTTATGACGGGGATTATAATGCCGGTGGGGGAATAATCGAGAGATGAGTACCGGAAAACATAAAAAGAAAAAGGATGTAAAGGTAAGAATTCTCATAATCGAGGCAATATGCCTCGTTCTTGCTTTATCTATATTTGCATTTCTGTCGTTTACCGAAAAGGGAGCTTCTTTTTTGAAGGGTAAAGAGAATAAAACGGGGGAGGTTCCAAAGACAGAGCTTGCTGAGCCCGAACCGGAGCCACTGCCTGAACCCGAACCCGAACCGGAACCGGAACCGGAGCCCGAACCGGTTATTAAAACCGTTACGCTTTCCGCAACGGGAGATTGCGCCATAGGGCGGGTACATGTTCATGGATATGACGGCTCTTTCGAAGCATATTACGACAGCTACGGCGCGGATTATTTCCTTGAAAACGTTCGTGATATCTTTAATTCCGATGATCTTACAATCGTTAATCTTGAATGCGTCTTATCGAATTCAACACAGCGTGTTGATAAGACTTATTGCATCAAGGGCGCGCCCGAATACGTTAATATTATTGCCGGAAGCGGCGTGGAAGCCGCATCTTTAGGAAATAACCACAATGCGGACTACGGTGATCAAAGCCTGGTTGATACAAAAAACACCTTGGATGGAGCAGGCATTTTATATGCGCTTAACGAAAAGACCGCAATATACGAAAGTCCTGACGGAATAAAGGTTGGAATGGTCTCAGTATCCCTTCTTAACACATCGGAACAGAGAATACAATATGTTTATGACGGCATCGACTCATTAAGAGGACAGTGCGATATTGTTGTCTGCCTTTTGCACTGGGGCGTTGAACATACTTATTATCCCACGGATTTCCAGCAGCAGATGGCGCATAACTGCATAGACCGGGGAGCGGATCTTATAATCGGAAATCATCCACATGTTCTGCAGGGAACGGAGCTTTATAAAGGGAAGATGATATGCTACAGTCTCGGAAATTTCTGCTTTGGGGCCAATCATAATCCGAAGGATAAGCAGACGTTTATTTATCAGCAGACCTTTACGTTTGTGGATGATGTGATGCAGGATGATAAGAATATAAGGATCATTCCCTGTCTGCTTTCGAGCCACAGTGGATATAATGATTATAAGCCGATGGTGGCGGAAGATGATGCTAAACAGGGAATTATTAATAATGTTAATAAATATAGTGAGCCGTATGGAGGCGTCTCTTTTGATGAAGAGGGGAAGCTGATCATTCATTAAGCGCCGACGTTATTTGAAGGTCCCTTTGAAGACATATGTGTGTATACGCCCTGTATATTATAAGATATGCATCACCGGTTTCCGGTTTACGTATACAGCGTACTCTGCGAATCCCAGCTCACGGAGGTGGTCGCAGACGTCTTCGAAGTGGTCACCCACGTATTCGGGGGTGTGGGCATCCGCACCGATGGTTATCAGTTTTCCGCCCAGTTCTTTATAGCGGTTTATGATGGAATATGATGGATTCGGCTCCGTAAGACCGTGGCGGAAGGCTCCCGTGTTTACTTCCAAAGCTTTATCATTTTTAACAAGAAACTGCAATATAGCATCTATCGCTTCTTTATGTTCGGATTCGTTTATGGCGCCGACCTCCGGCCCGAAATGTCGCATGACATACCTTTTTATATAATCAAGGTGTCCCAGGGAATCGAAATCCGAAAAGGTTTCAATATTCTTTAATACCGCATCAAAATAATCAACGTAGGAGCGGAGGACATCCCGATCCTTATAATAATCGTCAAAATAGGGGTCTACATGATTTACCACATGTATGGATCCGATCACGAAATCAAAGTCCACCATCTGGAAGAAGTGCTTATGCCGCACCAATAAATGCTCCTGGAGACCCAACTCTATTCCGAGGTTGATCTTAAATGTCTTGCTGTTGTGCTCTTTTTGAAGTTCATGAACCTTTCTTATATATGCTGAATAATCCAGGTCAAAAAGTCCCGGTTCCTTAAAATAATCCCAATCCAGATGATCCGTGAAGGTTATTCCGGGAAGGTTAAGTTCCTTCGCTTTTTTTATCATGACTTCCGGATCTGCCTTTGAATCCCCGGAAAACTCGCTGTGCATATGCTGATCGTAGACCATATTTTTCTTTATCCCCTTTTTCGGTTTTGACAAATTTAACATTTTTTTCACGTTTTTTCTATATTAAATGTATTTTTTTTAAATCTTTTCTTTTTCTTACGAAAATCCTTGAAATTACAAAGATTTTCCTATAGAATATAACACGGTCTCTTAAGCGTAGTAATAAATAATTACGTTTAGAAAAAATATTCCAAATATGAGGAGGAAACAAAAATGGCAGTAAAAGTTGCAATTAATGGATTCGGTCGTATCGGTCGTCTGGCTTTCCGTCAGATGTTCGGCGCAGAGGGATTTGAAATCGTTGCTATCAACGATCTTACATCTCCGGAGATGCTTGCTCATCTTCTTAAGTATGATTCCACACAGGGAAGATACGAACTCTGCGACAAGGTTACTTTCGATGAGAATTCCATTTCTGTTGACGGAAAGAAGATCACGATCTATGCAAAGGCTGACGCTAAGGAACTTCCCTGGGGAGATCTTGGTGTAGACGTTGTTCTTGAGTGTACAGGTTTCTATACATCAAAGGACAAGGCTCAGGCTCATATCGATGCAGGCGCTAAGCATGTTATCATCTCTGCTCCGGCAGGAAATGATCTTCCGACTATCGTTTATAATGTTAACCATGAAACACTTACATCCGATGACAAGATCATCTCTGCAGCTTCATGTACAACAAACTGCCTTGCACCGATGGCTAAGGCACTTAATGACTGCGCTACGATCAAGTCCGGTATCATGTGCACGATCCACGCTTACACAGGCGATCAGATGACTCTTGACGGACCGCAGAGAAAGGGCGACAAGAGACGTTCACGTGCTGCAGCTGTTAATATCGTTCCGAACAGCACAGGTGCTGCAAAGGCAATCGGCCTTGTTATTCCGGAACTTAACGGAAAACTTATCGGCGCTGCTCAGCGTGTACCGACACCGACAGGTTCAACAACAATCCTTACAGCTGTTGTTGAAGGCAATGTAACAAAAGAGCAGATCAACGCAGCAATGAAGGCAGCTTCAAACGAATCCTTCGGATACAACGAAGACGAGATCGTATCTTCCGATATCGTTGGAATGCGCTACGGTTCACTCTTTGATGCAACACAGACAATGGTTCTTCCGCTTGACAACGGAACAACACAGGTACAGGTTGTATCATGGTATGACAACGAAAATTCATACACAAGCCAGATGGTTCGTACCATCAAGCACTTCGGAAGTCTTCTTAAGTAAGAAGCCGATGTAAAAAGGTTCCGAAAGGGTCCGGTTCGAAATGGACCGGACCCTTTTAACTTTCATTAATTAAACGGAGGAATATAAAAATGGGTTTAAACAAAAAGTCTGTTGACGACATCAACGTTAGCGGAAAGAGAGTACTTTGCCGCTGCGATTTCAACGTTCCGATCATCGACGGAAAGATCACTGATGAGAACCGTCTTGTTGCGGCTCTTCCCACAATAAAGAAGCTTGTTGCCGACGGAGGAAAGATCATCCTTTGCTCACACCTCGGCAAGGTTAAGACGGAAGAAGATAAGAAGACAAAGACTCTTGCACCGGTAGCTGAGAGACTTTCCGCACTTCTCGGAAAAGAAGTTAAATTCGTTCCGAATCCGGAAGTTGTGGGCGATAACGTTCGTGAAGCTGTTGATGCAATGAACGACGGCGATATCATCCTTCTTGAGAACACAAGATTCCGTGCGGAAGAGACAAAGAACGGAGAGGCATTTTCCAAGGATCTTGCTTCCATCTGCGATGTATTCGTAAACGATGCATTCGGTACCGCGCACAGAGCACACTGCTCATACGTTGGTGTTGCGGGACTTGTTGATACTGCAGTTGTAGGATACCTTATGCAGAAAGAAATCGATTTCCTCGGAAACGCTGTTGAAACTCCGGAGAGACCGTTTGTTGCAATCCTTGGCGGCGCTAAGGTTGCTGACAAGCTTAACGTTATAAACAATCTTCTTGAGAAGTGCGATACACTTATCATCGGCGGTGGTATGGCATATACATTCCTTAAGGCTAAGGGCTATGAGATCGGAAAGTCACTCTGTGATGATGAGAAGCTTGACTACTGCAAAGAAATGATGGAAAAGGCAAAGAAGCTCGGTAAGAAGCTCCTTCTTCCGGTTGACTCCGTAGTTATCACGGATTTCCCGAATCCCATCGATGCACCCATCGATACTGAAAGCGTTGATGCGGACAAGATCCCGGCAGATAAGGAAGCATGCGATATCGGACCGAAGACTGCAGAACTTTTCGCAAACGAAGTTAAGTCCGCAAAGACAGTTGTTTGGAACGGACCGATGGGCGTATTCGAAAACCCGACACTTGCAAAGGGAACACTTGCGGTTGCACAGGCACTTGCAGATACAAACGCAACAACAATCATCGGCGGCGGCGATTCCGCAGCAGCCGTAAACCAGATGGGCTTCGGTGACAAGATGAGCCACATCTCCACAGGCGGCGGCGCATCCCTCGAATTTTTGGAAGGCAAGGAGTTGCCGGG
>JAFOND010000211.1 GCA_017418645.1 Lachnospiraceae bacterium
CTCAGCCCGACAGCCAGCGCAAGCACCTTTTCCTTAGAGGGTTTGACCTGGCCCTTCAGAAGTTTTGAGAAGTATTGCTTTGAAATGTTCGCGGCTGCGTACACTTCCGAGTTCTTCAGGCCTTTTTTGTTTATCAGCTGCTGAAGATGCTTTTCGAAGGAATCCGTATACATCCCTTTGAGGACATCCTCCAGGGAATCGGATTTCATCGGTGCTGCCGCAGCCATTGCACAGGGTTCCGCAGCAGCCATGCGATGCAATGGCATCGCATGAGGCGGTTCCGAACTTCTGCCCAGCGGCCTTTCGTCAGATTCTTCCGGAACCGGTTCGTCTTTTCTGCCACGACGCTTTTCATCACGCCTCACGGGTGTGGAGCCGAATACACTGCCTGCAAACAGCGGTGCAGAGCGAAGACTCGTTACGGTATCTTCCGTCCTGTCGGCTTCATACTCCTCGTCCAGTGCCTCCTCAACATATTCATCATCGATATAGCTTCGGACTTCATCCACAAGGGTTCCGGAGATGCTGAAGGATTCGCTTCCGAACACGACCAGCGTGATCTCCATCTCATTTTCTTCAAGGAAATCCGTAAAGGAATCTACCGCGATCTGCATTCCGAGTTCCTTCGGGAACCCGTATGTCCCGGTGGCAAGAAGCGGAAAAGCAATGGACTCGCATCCGCTTTCCTTCGCAAGGCTTAGGGACTTATCATAGCACTTTCGAAGGATGCTTTCCTCGTCCTTATTGCCGCCTTCCCACCATGGCCCGCTGACATGGATTATATACTTTGCATCAAGGGCAAACGCGGGAGTTATGCCCACCTCTCCCGGTAGGAGAGGTCCGACACTTTCCCGCGCTTCCATAAGTTTTTCTCTTCCTGCGGCGTTATATATGGCTGTATCAACGCCGTGTCCGACAGCAACATCAGGATTTGCCGTGTTTACTATCGCGTCAGCTTTTACTTTTGTTATATCGTTTCTAATGATCCTAAATGGCATTAAAGTCCTCCTCCCGGCATTCCGCCGTCTCCTTAAAGTGTATTATACAAAAATAAATGCATCTTAGGGCTTCTTGTGGTATTATATTTTTCGAAAAAAAGTCGGATTAAAACGAGGGGGTTATCATCATGGGCAGAAAGTCATCAATGGAGAATCCAAGCATATACTTAAAAAGCAGAGAAGAAGCGAATATGACAAGGGCACAGGCGTCCGAAGCGATGTCCATTTCGGAAAGCAGCCTTGAAAAAATCGAGCGAGGTACGCAGCGCGCAAATCCGGACGACGTTGTTCTTATGGCAAAGGCCTATAAAAAGCCGCATCTTTGCAATTACTACTGCGCAAACGAGTGCGAGATCGGAAAAACAAGCGTGCCGAAGATCGAGGAAGAAAACGTCTCCAAGATCGTCGTAAATATGCTCTCAAAGCTTAATGCCGTGGACCAGGACCGTAACCGGCTTATCGATATCATATCCGACGAAACAATATCCGAAGACGAGGTAAAGGATTTCTCCGCGATCCAGGAAAACCTTGATCAGCTGGCAGCCACGATAGAAGCCCTCCGGCTCTGGGTGAAGAAAGAGATGGAGAAATAATTCTCATTTAAAGATGGCAACCATAATCACCCTCCTCCCATACAAATACATTTTCATCATAATAACACAAATCACAAAAAAAGGGCACTGCTTTTCGCAGTGCCCCTGTCCGGATTTCATCTGTTTATGCTATTGCCGGAGACGCTATCAGTGCAACGATTCCGACGATGATAAGTATCGGAAGAGCTATGGCTACAAGCCCCGATACAGCGAGCCCAACCAGAATTACGGGAAGGAATACAAACGTAAGAATAATCTTTGTAAGCCCCCATGTCATCTTAAAGGCAAGCGCTATAAGTTTTCCGAATACTGCTATCATGCAGATGATGAATAATAGTGTTAACATAATGATCACCTCCGTTTCCGCTCTGGATGTACATATAATACCGCTCTCCGGCACGGAAATACACATCGATAGTGGTTAATTACGGGAGGTTATTTTGCGGAATTGGGAGAAATACGTTTTTTTCGCCGCTGTTCACGGTTGTCCTTCTCCGATTCGAACAGTTCCACCGCAGCATCCGTAAGTTCCTTTGGCATAACCCTTCCACTGGGGGTAACGTTTGCCCAGGGGCATAAATTTTCGTAATCATCATCCAGAACGACGGTATACGGCGGGCCGCAACGATCGTCTATATCCATATAAAGATGCCGCCCCTTGTCAATAAGATGGTATGAGTCAATATCATTCATATCTTCCTGCAGAGCGTTATATATTTCTTCGTTTATCTCATACAGATGACAATATCCGGGTCCGCTGCGCTTTGCGGTATAAAGATTTCTTCCCTCATCATAGCAGGCTTTCCAGTCGCATCCGTTTTTAAATTCCATAATTATCCTCCTGCATTCTCTGTTCCATGGCCTGTCAAACACCAGAACCTTTTAGTCCTGTTCCATTGCAGATTCGATATCAATTATATCACATTTCTTAAACCAGAGCGACAGACGGGGGCGCATGAGGCCCGGTGGGCCTCAGCTTTGCGCCGACCGGAGCGAAGCGGAGAATCGAAAATCCATCAGATTAAAAAGAAAGGAAAATCAAGGCTTCCCGCGTTGTCATTTTTACTACTCACACAGTTACTCACACATTTGGCGTTTTGGAGCTATTGCAATTATATGTAATTGTGCACCCTATATTCTGTATCGGGAAATCGCCTCCCAATTATTCGTAAGGCCCATATATTGTAATAGTTCTGCCTCGCTTATATGCTCGATCGATTTATTCGCGCGCTTTATAAGAAGCAACAGTTTTCTTTTAAAGGCATTAAAATCTTTTTTTGGTAGCAGATATCTAAATGCAATCACAACAGCAAATAAATCATTCTTTCCATATGCATATTGTGTTCCATTCATCGGAAAAAACTATCCCTTTTTTATCCCTGAGAAGAGAAATCTGGTCATCAACGGTTGAAAATAGTTTTGAATTATTAGTAGACATATGATGAATCCCCC
>JAFOND010000212.1 GCA_017418645.1 Lachnospiraceae bacterium
ATTTCCGGTTCCGCCCAGGTTTTAAGACCTTTTATGGTTTCGTTTATTTCCAGTACAAGACTTCCGATATCGCAAAAATATGCTTCAAAGGGATCCCTTCCAAGATCTTTTGAAAGTGCCTTTTTAAGCTCGTCTTCATGGGATATTACGGCCGCCCTAAGTCGGAGTAGCTGCCTTATCCGAAAATCCACATCCAGAGTTTTATCCGTATTAAAGAACTTTCTCTGTGAATCTACGATATTTTTAATTCTTTCCGCTTCATTAGCCATGATCAGATCCTCCCCAAATCCCCTAAGCATATCACTCGAATCATAACACAATTATTACTGTTTGTCCGCAGTAAAATATGGTATAATCCCATTGTTTTTTTAAGGAGAATAATATGAACATACTCGTTATTTTTGAAAGAATGCTGATGCTTCTTGCCATGATGGGGCTCGGGTTTTTAAGCTACAAAATGAAATGGCTGGAGGACTTAAGTTATAAGAAACTGTCGGAAGTTGTCGTTAACATCTTTAATCCCGCATTGGTAATAAACGGTGCGCTTACCGCGGTGGAAGCGGGCTCCTCGGACATGGGGCTGATAAAACAGAACCTTATGTTCGTTATCATCTATTTCACCGTAAACGTGATAGTAAGCATCCCGGTTTCGATGCTTCTCGGAAAAGAAGAAGGGCAGAAGAATGTTTTCAGCCTTATGACGATCTTTTCAAACGTGGGCTTTATGGGAATCCCCGTAATATCAAGCATTTACGGTGAGGGAAGTATCATCTACATAACGTTTTACATCCTTGCGTACAATCTTCTCTTATACACCCTCGGAACCTTTATCGCGCAGCGGAGCCTTCCGAAAGAAGAAAGAGAGAGCGGACTTAAAGGACTTTTAAATATCGGAACCATATGCTCCCTGATCGCGATAATAATCTTCTTTTCGGGCATAAAGTTTAACGATACGGTACTTACGTTTTTCGATTATGTGGGTAATGCAACGATCCCGCTTTCCATGATGGTTATCGGCGCATCGGTTGCAAGGCTTCCGTACAAAGAGATCTTCTCCGGAATACGGGTATATGCCTTTGCGGCAATATCTCTTCTTGTAATGCCCATCGTCGCAAGCTTTTTGTTCCGCGGCTTAAAGCAGAACGATGTTATCTTCGGAGTTTTCATAATAATGTTCGGTCTTCCGGTTGGAAGCATTGTAACGATGGTCATTAAAAAATACGGCGGAGATGAAAGTCTTTGCAGCAGGGCAACTATAATAACGACGCTTCTTTCGATAATCACGATACCGATCGTTTGCATATTTATTTAAATCACAAGAACCGTCCCCATGATTCATTAAGGAGGAAAACCATGTTCCAGATCCACGACATCAGAAGAAATGCATACATGCTCACCGGAAGCTTTGCAAAGAAGGGCTATGACTGGTGGTGGCATTCATTTACGGCGGTAGATTCCATTACCGGGGAAGAAAGACCTTTTTTCATAGAATTCTTTCTCTGTAATCCGGATCTTGCGGAAGAGGAACCTGTTCTCGGGCAGCTTCCCGCTAATAAAATACATCATAAAAAGCCTTCATATCTGATGGTAAAGGCAGGCTGTTGGGGCGATGAAAAGGTTCAGCTTCACAGATTCTTTTCCTGGAAGGACGTTAATGTTAATCCCGGCATTCCGTTTTCTGTTTCCGCAAAAGACTGTTATGTATCGGAAAATGCTATCCGCGGCTCTGTTTCCGTTTCGAAGAAAGATGCAAAAAAGCATCCGGAATGGATGAGCGATGCCGGAGAGATGAGCTGGGATCTTCTTATACATAAAGAGATCGCATTTAACGTTGGCTACGGCGCAAGCAGGCTCTTCAGGGACATTAAGGCATTTGAAATGTACTGGCATGCGGAGGGCATGAAGTCAAAGTTCGCGGGAAGCATCACA
>JAFOND010000213.1 GCA_017418645.1 Lachnospiraceae bacterium
AACTTCATGGATCTTAAGATCCTTATCCGCATAGCAAAGACCGGTTGCCGTGCCTATGAATACATTTTCGTTTTTATCCTCTGCAAATATTCGAAGAGATGAAGACGGGAGCCCGTCTTTATACGTAAGATGGACTCTTTTCTTTCCGTCAAGCACAACGGCGCCGTTATCATTCGTTGCGACCCATATGCGCCCTTTACTGTCCTGATAAAATCCTCTGGCGCTGGTAAGGCCGTCGCTTGTATCGAGCCTTTCGAAAGAAGAACCGTCGTATCGCATAACTCCGCTGTATCCGCCGATAAACACACTTCCGTCATTTGCCGCGAGAATGAACATTGAGTCCGATGTCGGAAGTCCGTTTGAAGCATCATAAACTTCGGCAGTATATGAAACACCGGATATCTGTCCGGTCGCTGCATATCCACCGCCGTATCTGCTGAAATTCGTTGCGCCTTCCTGTACATCCTGCACTTCGTTTCCCGAAATCGCAGATGCCGTAATGCCGCATGATAAAACAAGGATCAGGCAAAGGAAAAACGCGGCGTATTTTTTTATTGATCTACTTACCGCCATCTTCTTTACCCTCCGTTTTTTCCGCGCCGTGATATTTTTTCAACACGACCTTGACCTCCGGCAGTGCATCCATAAATACTTCGACGCATTTCGGATCAAACTGTGTTCCCGCGCCTTCCTGAATAATCTGCAGCGCTTTTTCAAGCGGGAAAGCAGGTTTGTAAACTCTGGGAGATGCAAGGGCATCAAAAACATCCGCAACGGCCATTATCCTTGCAGACAAAGGAATAACTTCTCCGTGAAGTCCCTCCGGATATCCTTTTCCATCCCAGCGTTCATGATGATAAGCAGCCATATTTCTGGCTTCTTTAAGATAGTTTTCCCCGCCGACTGTATTAATGGCGGCTTCCATGATCTTCTTTCCCGCGGTTGTATGTGTCTTTATTATCTCGTATTCTTCATCCGTAAGTTTACCCGGTTTGTTAAGAACCGCATCCGGAACATTGATCTTCCCCACGTCATGAAGCGGAGCGCTCCGCACCACGTCCGACATAAACTTCGGCGTGATCTTTCCCGCGTAATAACCTTTCTTTTTAAGACCCTCAACTATAATCTTTACATAAGCAGCAGTCTTTTGTACATGGGCGCCGGTATCCGAATCCCTGCTTTCAACAAGATCCGCCATGGTGATAATAAGACCGTCCTGCATCTTAACGGTGTTTTCGGAAAAGCGTCTTAATCCTCTCATCTGCTCCGATTGGTTTGCCGCCATATCGCATATTGCGTTATAAAGCTTTTCAAGTTCGTCATCAGTATGCACATCCAGTTTTCTCAGCTTCCTTACGGATTCATCAAGAGCATTCTGATCCGTACCGGCTTCCATAAAGTCCTTTAAAGCCACCGCAATACTGCTGACAGGATATGTAAGAAACGTTCCCGTCGTATAAAGTCCGTAGGCAAAGATAAGAATAAAGAACCCTGCCATAATAACAAGCACACGGAAAAAGAAATCCTCCATATAGCTTGCAATATAATCTATCGAAACATCCGCTCCGGCATAACATACGCATCTTCCGTAGGCATCCTTAACGGGATAATATGCTGTTGCGACCCAGCCCCAGTTTGCTTCCGACTCGATAACGGGAAGAGTTTCTCCCCTTTCAATCTCGTCCATATAATCAATAAAAGCGTCTTCAACCTCCGTAACTTCTCCGGGAGAATAGGGTTCTACAGGATTCTTGTCCGCGTATTCCGGCTTTTCTTCCAGATCCATGATAAAAGTGCATTTATCCCTTTCAATCCTTAAGAGATACAGATATCTGACCCCCGGTGACGCTTTCCTGATTTCATACAAAAGATCTTTTGTCTCCTTATACCCCGGAGCTTCCTCCCCCAGATTGATAAAAGACTCTATTTTTTTCAGGATCCACAACCTTGGCCGCAAACTCTGCCGCATGCTGTGCATTTTCTTTTTTCTCCTCTATCGCATTGTTAAAATTCAGACGCACACCGACAAGTCCCGTTATGATAACAAGTGTAAGAGAAACAACAAGAAGCATGAACATCATTCTTTTCTGAAGAGAAAACCGGGATTCTTTTCCAAGGATGTTCAGATCTTTCATTTCGGATGACGAAAGGGGTCTCTGCCTCCAGCCCCCGTTTTTTATGATATTCAGTATCTTTCCCGGAATAAAACGAAGAAGCATAAGGGTAATTCCGAAGGAAATTCCCTTGTCAAAGATATTAAAACAGATATTTATTATAATAAACGTAAAGATGGTCTTTACGTCGTTTTCACCGCCGACCGATGAAATAAGCGTATTTATGGTTTCGTTCTGCGGTCCGCCCAAAAGGCCCCATTGAATAACGGCACTTAAGAGTCCGCTTATTGCCCCTGCACCAAGAACAAATATTAGAGCATCTTTAATCTTATTAAAACTCTTCTCTCTGGAAAACCATGCCGTCCATATCGCAATAATTGCATTAACGGCGCAGAAATATATGGTACTGCCGTTATACAACATACAGAAAGTATTTGTTAACACCGCAGTGATAATACCGGGAAGCAGACCTCCCACAGCAGCGACACCGATGGTTCCTATGGTATCAAGGTAAAGAGGAAGCCCCGTTCGATATGAAATGTAAGAAAGGATAACATTAACAAATATTCCTATAAAAATGGAAATAAAGCGAAATGTGCTATCCCGTCGACCGGCTTTATCTTTAAACGCCTTCACGATTACCCCCCTCAGGAATCCCGTATATATAACCCGCAAATACTCGTCTATTTTACTATATCTTTGCGTATAAATCAAATAAAGGGATTATAAAACCGGTTTCCGTCCATCCAGGTAAACAGAAGCGCTGCGATCATAAAAAGAAGCGAAGAAACTATAACGATATAGTCCGGTATCGAAAGCTTTTTCCCGGCATACCATGTACGCTTTTTCTTTTTTCCGAAACCGCGGAGTTCCATGGCGTTTGAAACGGTATCTATCCGTTCCATTGTTGAGAACAAAAGCGGAAAGATAATGTTTGCGGTCCGCCTTATCCGATCGAAGATATTAGCCTTTTTACCCATCTCTATCCCACGCGCGGCCTGGGCGTTTCTTATCCGCGAAAAATCATCCTGAACATCGGGAATATAGCGTAGCGTGATGGCAACGGAATATGCTATGCTGTACGGAACGCCGATGGCGTTTAAGGATGCGGCGAATTCACTGGGATCCGTTGTAACGAGAAAGATAAATACACTCGGTACCACCGTGAAGTATTTCAACATAACATTAAACTCGTAAAAGAGCTGTTCCGCCGTAAGTTTAACACCGAAGGGAAGTTTGCAGACTTCTGTCCAGGTTCCGTATATCCCCGTCCCTTCATAGGGCGAAAAAATAAAGATAAACAAAAGGTTAAGCACCATAAAAAGAAGTATGGCCTGAAAGACGCCTCCCACCTGTTTCCATGTTGTTTTGGAGGAAATGAATATCGCGACACCGGCGATAAGCATTACAATAAGAACCCTGGTGTCAAACGTAAGCGCACTCGTAACACACCAGAGCAGGAAGAAAAAGAGCTTCGTAAAGCCCGAGAGTCTGTGGATCCATGTATCTTTTTCTTCGTAGGATATTAATCGTCTGCCCATTTCCTGTTCTCTCTCTCAAACGATATAAATCTCTCCACAAAGGAATCCGCCTCTTCTATCCCGCATTTTACGGAAAGTTCATATAAAGAGGTTTCCTTAAGATATGCTCTTTCGCATATTTCCTTATCCGTAAGGATCTTTGCCGGATGATCGTCGGCGATAAGCTCCCCGTCCGAAAGCACAATGGCGCGATCCGTATATTCAAGCATAAGATGCATATCATGGGTTATCATTACAATGGTTAATCCCATGGTCTGATTAAGTTCCTTTAAGAACTCCATTATCTCCGTATAATGTCTGTAATCCTGTCCCGCAGTAGGCTCATCGAGTATGAGTATCTTCGGTTCCAGAACAAGGATCGATGCTATCGAAACACGCTTTTTCTGTCCGAAGGAAAGAGCCCCGACTGGCCAGTTCCTGAAGGGCCAGAGCCCGCAGATCTTTAATACCTTTTCCACCCGTTTATTAATCTCTTCTTCCGGAATACCGCGTACCTTAAGTCCCAGCGCAACCTCATCCCGGATCATGGGTTTTGATATCATCTGATTCGGGCTTTGCATGACAAGTCCGATCTTTTCACCGCGTTCTTTTACGGAAAGGGGTGTGATATCCCTTTCAAGAAGCTTTATCTCTCCGGAGGTCGGCGCAATAAAACCAAGGATCAGCGATGAAAGCGTTGTCTTTCCCGCGCCGTTTTTCCCCACAAGGGAAAGCATCTCTCCTTCATAGATCGTAAAACTTATATTTTTTAGTACCGGTTCCTCCGGTTTATAGGAAAAGCAAAGATCCGAAACCGAAAGCACCTCGTTTTTATGTATTCTTTTCGGAACCGTTTCCGTATGTTCGTACCAGTTTCTTAAAGCATCCCGGTACGGTGAAAGGTTCATTTTGGTAATGCTTTCCGGATGATCTTCCGGACTGACTTCGCACCCCGCATGCTTTATTGCTGTAAGATATAAAGGCTCTCGTATTCCCTGCTCATTTAATATATTACTGCACAAAAGATCGGCAGGTGTACCGTCATATACGATCCTTCCCTCACCGACAACAATTATCCTGTCCACATCCCGGTACAATGCATCCTCAAGTCTGTGTTCAATGATAAGAACCGTAACGTCTCTCTTCTGCCCGATCTCTTCTATAAGCGATATGGCATTCTTTCCGGTCGACGGATCAAGATTTGCCAAAGGCTCGTCAAAAAGAAGGATCTTTACATCATCCACCAGAACTCCGCCCATGGATACACGCTGCTTCTGTCCGCCGGAAAGCGCTGTGGGAGAATGTTTTAAGAACGGCTTCATCTCTATAAGCTCCGAAACTTCATCCACACGTCTTTTCATGCTTTCCTGTAAAACGGCATCGTTTTCAAGAGCGAAGGCAATATCTTCCGCAACGGTAAGTCCGATAAACTGTCCGTCCGTATCCTGAAGGACCGTTCCCACAATTCTTGACATACCAAAAACGCCCGCCTTTGCAGGATCAACACCGTCAACCTTTAATGTTCCCATTGTCTTTCCCGGACGGGAGCAGGGGTTTAACGCATTGATGCAATGTGCGAGCGTGGATTTACCGGAGCCGGAAGGCCCGACGATAAGTACACGCTCCTTTGGATAAATCTTAAGATTTATATCAAGGAGCGTGGGCTCGGTCTGTGAATCGTACTGAAAACAGAAATTTTTAAATTCAATTATCGGTTCCAAGGCTTTTTATTATTCGTCGTCTTCCTTCGAAAGACCCTTTGATCTTCCCGCAACCTTTGAATATGCAATAAGAAGAATTGTTCCGAGGGCGCCGATGATGATAAAGTTTCCGAGGAAAGCATATATTCCCTGAACAAAAACCTTGTCCTTCGGTTCCGCATAAACAAGAATGTCAAGAACCGGTGCAAGAAGTATCCATGCTACGGCGTTTCCGATGAGCTGCATTACGTTAAAAATAATGATCTTCTGTGCCTCGAATTCGCCTTCGCGAACCATATATTTTTTATAGAAGATACCGATAAGCAGTCCGACGATGGCATCCGGAATAACCCAGCTCCACCAAATGCTTCCATAGAAGATCGCATCCCCGAGAGCATGTCCCACAAGTCCGATTATCGCGCCGACGATCGGTCCGAATATAGCGGAAAGGAACGCCATAACAGCCATACGCGGCTGAAGATATGTGTTCGGGATTCCGATGGGGATCTGAACGGTTGTAAGGACCACAAAGAGTGCCGTACCGATACCTGTAGCAACAACTTCTTTTATGCCGAATTTTTTGTTCATGATATAACCTCCTTTTTGAACAAAACTACGTGAAATATTTTATCAATTTGTGAGACAAAATTCAACACCTCATGACTTCATGGCCTGGTTTATGAAAAAGCTGTCGATCTTTTCGCGAAGTCCGTTTTTGTTAATGGATTTAAGAAGGTAATCGACAGGCTTTAAGGCAAGCACCTGCATAATACTCTCCTTATCCGCGTTTCCGGTAAGAAACATTACAGGAATCGTTGCGGTTTTTGCTTCGGATTTTATCATCTGAAGGACCTGCGGGCCGGTGGTTATCGGCATTTCATAATCCAGGAGGATGAGATCGGCATGGTTTGTCGCAAGCCATGTTATGGCATTCATTCCGGAATTGGCTTTTGCAATACGGTATTTATCCTTGAGCCAATCGGATATCATGTTCATGTAATGAACATCATCATCGATTATCAAAACACACTTTCTTCGCGCTTCTGCAGACGCCTCTGTAAAATATGCATCCAGTTCCTCCAAAAGCTTTTCTATCTGCAACGGTCGTTCATAGAAGTTCAGGATATTTACAACACCCAGCATTTTTTCATAACCGGGATAGTCGAGTTTTTCTCCGATTAGAATAACCTGCTTGTTCTTTTCCATGATCACGTCCTTTATGTATATAAGGGCGTCCTTTATATCCGATGCGCTTCCGTCCATATAAAGGATCACGAGATCGGCGGCATCTATCTTTCCCTCAAGATCTTTTACCTTTGGAACGCAAAAGAACGTAGAGATACCTTCGTTTTTTATTTTCATCTCAAGACCCTTTATGGTAAATGTTTCCGTGTGGCTGATCACCAGTATGCTATTTCCCATATTATTTTTCCTCCTCTAAATCACACTTCCGACAATTTCCTTCAGTCCTTCCCAATCCATATCGGAAAGCAGTTTATTTATCTTTTCAAATCTCTCCTTATCTTCCTTCGGAAGTGAAAACTCCTTTAACGAATCAATGACCATCATTGCACAGTCATAATCCATTATATTGGCAAATTCCTGTATTGCCTGATACGCTTCCACCAGAGTATCCGGTGGGATTTCCGGAAGCTCCTCCTCTTCTTTTCCGAAGATAAGGTCGAGACTGTCTATGATCTTTTTATACGAATCCATCATCTCTTCATGGTGTTCTTTAATATATGTAAGATCATCACTCTTCCCGGCTTTTTCCAGAGCTTCAGCACTGTTTCCGAGATCAAGCGCGCCCACAAGTCTTGAACTGCTCTTTAATGCATGAACCTTTATGGTATAGTTTTTCCAGTCCCCGTTTTCATAGTATTCCATGATCTCTTGGGATTTAAGAGCATATGAATCATAATACATCTTTATGACGGAAAGGAAAGCATCTTTTGATCCGCTGTTTTTTATTGCCGCGTCATAATCTATTCCTTCAATCTTCTTTATGGGATCGTCATCATCTTTCTCTTCCTGAGCGGGAACCGGAGTTTCATCTTCGTTTTCAGCATCATTAACTTCCGTTTCATCGTCCGGAATTTCTTCTTCCTCTTCCTCCTCATGATAAGATGCGGATTCATTATGCGCATTCTTATCCAGCAGCGACTCAAGATTATAGTTTCTGTCTCCCTTTTCAAGGAACAAAAGTCCGAAGGTTCCGGGACCACAGTTTGATGCGATTCCGGCAGATGCTTTTTTAAATATTATATGTTCAAAGTTAAAACGTTCCCGGACCATGTTTTCGATCCAGACAATATCCTCTTCGGACATTCCCGCACAGGTAACGAAAACCAGTCCCGTATCAGGATGTCCTCCCGCGGGAAGCGCATATTTTATGTAGTTTTCATAACATCTTCTCTCGCTTCCCATAAAGAACTTTCCTACACCCATTTGATTATTCTTTACGCGAAGAACAGGCCTGAGCCACAGCGTATTTAATATGTTGTTTACCGCCGGACCGATATGCCCGCGCCTTGACATCGTATCCGTGTTTTTAATAATGAAGCTACAGTGAATAAGTTTCTTTGCAGCCTCTATTTCAGCTACGATCTTATCCGCAGGAGTATTTTGTTTTGCAAGTTTTCCGGCGATCATTACAAGGAGACCCGTAGCACTGGAAAGATACTCGGAATTAATAACGGTAACGTTTTCAAAGGTCTTTGCGGCCTCACATGCACGGTCATACTCGCGGCTGCTTCCTGTGGTAAGTGCAATATATATGATATTATGCGCTTTCTTAAGTCCCTCCGAGAAGAATCCGATATACGAATCCACACTCGGGGGTTCGGATGTTACAAGCCTTAACTCTTCACCCATATAACGTACAAGTTCATCGGAATCGATATCTATGTTATCAAAGAATACACCCTCATCAGTATGTACGGTATATGGCAGAACAGCGATATCCAGTTCCTTATATACATCTCCCGGCAGATCGCTCATTGTGCTTGTTGCAATAAGAACCGGTTTCTTCCTTGCATATCCGCTTGCCGTGTTAAGCTGCGCGCCCGTCATCTCGCTGCCTTCGCCGGAAATTACCTTTTCCCTCGGAAGATGCGTCATAAGCATGTTTTCAAGCTGTACTCCGGAAACAGGTTTTACAAGGTATCCGTCAAAGCCCGTGTTGTTATAAAGTTCAATGTTTTCCCCACCGGCATTTGCGGTAAGTACGATGATCGGAACCGTTCTGTTCAGACCGCCGTTCTGATTTCTAATCCTCTCAAAGCATTCTATTCCGTCCATCTCCGGCATAAGATGATCCATGAATATCACATCATAATAATACCTTAATGTGTTTTTGAGAGCTTCCTCTCCGCTTAATGCAAGATCCACGGTCATATCCGTGCCTTCAAGAAGCTTCTGCTCAACCTGAAGATTCATCTCGTTGTCGTCAACGATAAGTATCCTTGCGGTGGGCGCATGGAAGCAATGTTCAAACTTCTCCGACCCGTTGACTCCGCCGGCATTTGCGATGTTGATATCACCAATCTTCTTATCGGAAGATATTCCCTGTTTCAGAGTGACCGTAAAAACGGATCCCTGTGTGTAAACACTGCTTACGGTAATATCTCCGTCCATAAGTTCAACAAGCTGTTTAACGATGGAAAGCCCCAGTCCTGTTCCTTCGATATGACGGTTCTTTTCTTCGTCAACGCGCTGGAAGGAATCAAAAAGATGGGGCAATGCTTCCGGTTTGATTCCCATTCCGGTATCCGAAACAACGATCTTAAAAAGAGCATTTTTATCGTCCGGGAATTCGCATTCCATATGAAGACTTATGGAACCTTCCTTTGTATATTTTACGGCATTGTTAAGAAGGTTTATAAGAATCTGCTTAATACGGATCTCGTCACCGAAAAGCATTTCCGGAACGTTGGGATCGATATCAACGTTAAACTTAAGCCCCTTCTCTTCCGCCTTAAGCCAGATCATATTTACAATCTCAGAAAGAAGTGCGGATACGTTATAGTTAACAGGCACGATATCCATCTTTCCGGCTTCTATCTTACTTATATCAAGGATATCGTTAATAAGGGCAAGGAGAAGTTTTCCGGCGCCCTGAATGTTTCTCGCATCCTTCCTGATCTCTTCCGATGCATCCTCCTGCCGAAGGATGATCTCATTAAGACCCAGTACCGTGTTTATAGGCGTTCTTATCTCGTGACTCATACTGGAAAAAAAACGATTTTGGGATCTGTTCACCTCCTCCAGCTCTTTTGTTTTTTCACGGGCAATCTCGTTTTCCCTGCTGTAAAGCTTCGTATGAAAGGAGAGGAGCACGATCATAACAGCGTTTACTATCAAAACGCCCGAAAGAGAATCTATATATGTTCCTTTCCTGGTATACTCCGTTACAAGCTCAGGATGATAATATTCTACGCACCAGCATACGATCATCGTTATGGAATACAGGACATTCATGATCGTCTGAGCCCTGCCCGTAAGGATCAGATTTATATACAGTCCGCCAAGCACAAGGGATACCGGTGCTCCGCTGTAGACTCCTCCGTTTGTAAAAAACATTGCAGGGAGGAATACTAATACCAATACTACGGAAACAACCACCTTTGCCGTTGCTATCTTTTTCCTCCTAATGGCATAAAACACATACAGACCAAAAAGTACTGCTCCGGCAAATGTGGACAATGCGGAGCTAAGCGGCTCTTTCATCAGGAATCCAAGGGGGATGGCAAATAATATTAGTTCGGCAATAAGGATCACGGAAAAAACTATAAAAGATCGATCCTTAAGGTCGATCGTCGAATCGTATATATAGTCCTTAATTCTCTGTATCAGTTTTTTAAATTTCATACCGCGTCCCTCCCTTCATAGTGAGCCATTTCTTCGGGCAGGACTTTTTTCATAACACGTTCAAATTCAGAGATATCTATGGGTTTTGCGATAAATCCGTCAAAACCTTCGTTCATAAACATCTCTCTTGCACCGCTTAAAGCGTTTGCCGTAAGCGCAATAATAACGGGATGTCTGAAACTTGAATCCGCAACGTGGCGTATGCGTTTCATGGCTTCCACTCCGTCCATTTCCGGCATCATATGATCCATAAAGATGACATCATAATCACCCTTTTCATATTTTTCTATGGCTTCTCTTCCGCTTTCCGCAGTATCCGCATACATCTTATATTCACGAAGAAGTCCGGAAGCCACAACAAGGTTCATGGGTTCGTCATCAACAACAAGAGCGCTTACACCCGTAAATCGGACCTTACCGTCACTTACTTTGTTGAAGTTTTCCTCTCCGTTTAGGATACGCACAACCGGGAAACCGTACAGCGGTTTTTGTACAATGAGAACTCCGCTTCCCTCCGTTGCTTCAAATCCCGGATTCGACGCAACGATTATCCTGTATCCCTTCGATGAAAGATAATCCATCATCGAACGCTCCATCTCATACTCTTCCTGGCCGGTAAAGATATATGATATTTTAAGATCGTTTATAAGATGATCGAGTTCTCTCTTCTCTCCCGCAGAATACAGTTTTGTATTTAGTCCGGTGGCAAGATTAACAGCCATTGATCTGTAATAATCTCTGATCTCCGGTACCTTGTATTTTTCCTGTTTGATGTAAAATACGATTCCGTTTACCGATTCTTTTAAGGAAAGGCAATGTTCGTTATCAATTATCTTTTGCGGTATGGAAAGACGCACCTTCGTTCCTCTTCCTTTTTTACTGCTTATCTTAACAAAACCGCCCATCTTATGGACGAATCCGTATACTATCGGAAGACCGATACCGATACCTCCGGTGCTTCTGTTCCTCTTTTTATTTGCCTGATACATTCCCTTTGAAACAAGAGCCATATCCGCCCGCGTCATTCCGATTCCGGTATCCTGGATTTCAATTATAAGATTTACGCCGTATTCCTGGGGAACGGAAAAGACTTTGATATAAATACCGCCCTTTCTTGTGAACTTCACGGCATTATCAAGAAGATGCCTGAAGAGTTTATGAAGCTTTTTAACATCTCCCTTAAGCATGTTGGGGGTATTCGGATCCAGATCCACGATAAGTTCAAGATCATTCTTCTTGTCATTCGCCGTAAAATTGGCGACAACATCGTTTATAAGTGAAATGCACATATAGTTCTCTTCTTCGAGAACAAGTTCGCCGCGCTTTAACTCCGTATAATCCTGGATATCTTCTATCTGATGGGAAAGTCTGATTCCGGCGCTCTTTATATCCGAAAGTTCTTTTCTGTCATCATCCTTTTGAAGGATTGTCGTCATTCCGTTTATAACGTTAACCGGTGTTCGAAGTTCATGGGAAATGTTCGAAAGGAAATCCTCCACATCCTTTTCGTTTTCATTTACGGTTGCCCGCCACTCTTCGATCTTTGTATAGTTCTTTATTCTTCTGTTTATGGCAACACGCGAAAAGACATAAACGGTTATTACCGTGATAAAATGAAAGACGATCCTCATCCTTTCGCGACTGTCAATTTCACCGATCTGTCCGTTTTTAAACATCATATAGAACTGGAATGCCATAATGACGAAGTACTCGATAAGGATCACGGAAAGGAAAGTTTCGTTGTCCATGATCGTAAAAGCAACGATAAACAATAACGCCACCAGCGAGTTTTCAAAAAAACTTATCTCATGTATTCCGAAATAAATCGCAAGTATTGAAGCATAAAGAAAATAAAAACTGATCCTTGCGGCAGGCAGCGCCTTTTGTGAGATATGTATCCACCATATCATAGCCGCCCCTATGAGGATAAGAGGCGGCACCCAGGATTCCCATCCGGCGATCAGGTTTTCCGCAATACAGGATAAGCCCGCCAGAGTTATTATCGAGATCAACAAACGTTCTTTTCTGATGTCTTCCATATTAAAACCTCATCAGTCGCTACTGTCCGCTCTTCTTCATTGCAGCCTGCTTTGCAAAATATGTATCAAGCTTATCATGCAGTCCTTTTCTGTCGATTGTTTTTAGAAGGTAATCCACAGGATGCAGTGCCACAACCTTTAAAATACTTTCCTTATCATTATTTCCCGTCAAAAACATTACCGGTATATCCTTTGTTTTGTTTTCGCTTCTTAACATTTCAAGAACCATGGGACCTGTCGTAATTGGCATTTCATAATCCAAAAGGATAAGATCCGCATGGTTTGTGGCAAGCCAGGTTATTGCATTTATTCCCGAGTTAGCCATGGAAACGCGATAGGAGTCCTTAAGCCATTCCATAATGGTTCCCATGTATTCAACATCATCATCCACAATAAGAACGCTCTTTCTCTTTGCAAGCTGAGCCTCGTCGGAGAGGTATGTCTCAACCGTATCGAGAAGCTTTTCAAGGACCAGCGGTCTTTCGAAAAATTCCAGAATACTGTCCCCCGGGAGAATCTTGCAAACGTCCTCATATTCGTCTTTAGTCCCGATGACTATAACCTTTTTGTCTGCCTCCAAAATCTGATCTTTAATAAAAACCAGTGTCTTTGATTCCTGGGCAATATCCACATCCGTATAAAGGATCATAACCGCTATGTCAGGTATCTTCCCCTCAAGACTGTTCACTTTCAACTCGGAAAAGGATGTCTGCGCTCCTATTCCGTTTATTTTCATTTCAAGTCCTTTTATGGTAAAAGTCTCTGTTTTACTTACCACGAGTACATTCTTTGCCATGTATGATCTCCTCCTTAAAACCCGGCAAGTTCTGCCTGTATCTTCTCCCAATCCATCACCGCCAGCAGGTCTCTTATTCTGTCGAATCTTTCTTTGTCTCCCGACGGAAGTTTATATTCCTGCACGGATTCCATAACCATCTTGCATGTTTCGTAGTCCATTGCGATAGAGAATTCCTTCAGTGCCTGATAAGCTTCAAGCATCGTATCGGGTGGGATCTCGGGAAGATCTTCCGTTGATCCGAATTCAACCGCAAGCGCATCCTTTATCGCTTCGTAATCTTTCATTACGCTGTCATGGTTTGCTTTAATATAATCGATGTCAGATTCTTTTCCCGCCTTTTCAAGGGACTCCGCTTCCGTTCCGAGTTCCATTGCTCCGATAAGCCGGGAGCTGCTCTTTAGAGCGTGTACCTTTATTGTATAATTACTCCAGTCCTCGTTGTCATAATACTCTATTATCTCTCCGTACTTTCTGTCATATGAATCATAATACATCTTGAGAACGGAAAGAAAAGCGTCTTTTGAACCGCTGTTTTTTATTGCGGCAGCGGCGTCAACGCCGGGAATATTTTCGTACCACTCGGGTTCCTTTTCTTCCTCTGTTTCAGTTTCCGGCGTGTTTTCACTTTGTGATGAACTATCCGGTATAGACTCTGTAGCAGTTTCATCCACAGATCCATCATCCACGTCATCTTCTTCATCAAAGTCCGGTTCATCCTTCAGTGTGTCTCGTGGCATAAGGTCGGAAAGCACAACCCTTCGTTCTCCCTTTTCAAAGAACGTAAGCCCGAAGGTTCCGGGGCCGGTGTTTGAAACCAGTCCGGCAGATGCTTTTTGGAAGATGATATGTTTAAAATCCACTACCGATTTTATCTGTTCCTCAATAAACTCCAGATCTTTTTCATCTATGCCGGCATAGGTAACAAATACAAATTCCTTATCCGGATGAACCTTTGAAGAAAGAGATTCCTTTATAAACTTTGCATAACACTTTTTGTCATTACCGAACAAAAACTTATGGACACCGAACTTTTCATCCTTCATTCTAAGGACCGGTCTAAGCCAAAGTGTATTTAATATGTTGTTAACTGCGGGGCTGACAAGTCCTCTCCTTGCCAAAAAGTCTGTATTCTTGATAACGAAACTGCTTTTTAACATTTCAGCCGCGCTGTTTACTTCCGATACGATTTCCTCCATCCTTACATTCTGCTGTGCAAGTCTTGCCGCGATCATGGCAAGTACACCCACGGATGTGGAAGTGGTGTGAGTATTGATAACGGTAACATTCCCGAAAGTCTTTGAAGCCTCTACCGCATTGGCATACTCCTCACTTATGGAAGCATGGGATATGAAGATCACATTATGCGCTCTCTTAAGTTCCGCAGCGAAAAACTTTATAAGGTCCTCCTTGGACGGCGGAACCGAAGTAACGGTTTTTGTACCGTCTTCCATATAATGTAAAAGTTCGTCGGAATCAATATCATAAAGATCGCGGAACAACCCGTCATCGGTCCGAACCCTTACGGGAATTATGCTGATCAAAAGATCCCTGATCGTACTCTGGGGTATGTCACTCATGGTATCCGTTGCAATAACCACCTGACGCTTCTTCGCATACCCCTTTGCCGTACTCATAGATGAGCCGGCTATCTCATTATTCTTTGCCATTATCAGCTTTTCCTGAGGAATGAAGCTTATAAGCATATCTTCAAGTTGCTTGCCGGAAACGGGTTTTACCAGATATCCGTCAAAGCCGGTATTGTTATAAAGCTCAATATTTTCTCCGCCTGCGTTTGCGGTAAGTGCAATGATCGGTGTATTCCTGTTCAGCCCGCCTTCCTGTCTTCTTATCTGCCCATAGCATTCGATACCGTCCATGCCGGGCATAAGGTGGTCCATAAAGATAACATCATATTTCGTTTTTAAAGTCTTTTGCAGTGCATCCGCTCCGCTTTCCGACAGATCGACCGTAAGCTCCGTACCGTCGAGAAGCTTTGACTCCACGGTCAGATTCATCTCGTTATCGTCCACGATCAGAATCCTGCCATCGGGAGAATGAAAGCTGTGTTCAAACTTCTCATCACCGGACAGACCTCCGGAAGAAAAGACATTGATATCTCCCACCGTTTCGGTTGAGGAAACCCCCTGAGTAACTTCAACCAGGAAAGTTGTACCCTGGGTGTAAACGCTGTCGACTTTAATCTGTCCGTCCATAAGTTCAACAAGCTGCTTTACGATTGAAAGTCCCAGTCCCGTTCCCTCGATATAACGGTTCTTTTCCTCGTCCTGGCGTTGAAAGGTATCGAAAAGATGGGGAAGCGCATCAGCTTTTATTCCCATTCCGGAATCCGTCACATTGATCCTTAAAAGCACCTTATCGTCGGCCGCAGGTTCACATTCCATGTAAAGACTGACAAAGCCCTCGGGAGTATATTTTACCGCATTGTTAAGCAGGTTGATGAGAATCTGTTTGATACGGACCTCATCACCGTAGAGCTTTTGCGGCACATTGGGATCTATGCCGACTTTAAACTCCAGACCTTTATCCTGCGCCTTAAGCCAGATCATGTTTACTATCTCGGACAAGAGAGAACTTACATCATAATCCACCGGTACCACGTCCATTTTCCCGGCTTCGATCTTACTAATATCGAGGATGTCGTTTATAAGCGCAAGAAGAAGTTTTCCCGCACCCTGAATGTTCCTTGCGTCCTTCTTTATCTCTTCGGAGGCATCCTCCTGTCGAAGGATGATCTCGTTCATGCCGAGAACGGTATTTATGGGCGTACGTATTTCATGGCTCATGGAAGAGAAGAATCTATTCTGTGACTTATTAAGTTCTTCTGCTTCTTTTGTCTTTTCCTCCGCAATCTTTGTTTCTCTCTGTAAGATCTTTACCCAGAAAGTAATGATCACTGTAAGGATAAGCAGACCCATTATATAGTTTGCGATGGACGCTTTATATTCATTGGCGGGAGGATAAACCGTTAAAAGATCCGGTCTGTAATATGCCCAAGTTGACATTGCTATCGTTATTGCCGTATCACATACCAGCATGAAAATACGGAACTTTCCGTCCAAAACGATAACAAGGTAATATGCTCCCATAAGAAACATGATCAGTGTACCGTTTCTGATCCCGCCCTTTGCAAAAAACATTGCCGGTCGCATAATAAACACAAGGATCAGCGAAAGGATGATACGTGCACGCTTAAGATCCTTCTTCTTCATGAGTTTTATGATGACAAACGCGCCAAATAATACAAAGACCAGGGTTGCAAGAGTCGGTACAAGTTCCTCACCGAGAAAAAAGAATCCGTACAGCACATTGATAAGCAGCGCAAACATTTCCGCAAACGAAAACAGCACAAAAGTACGGTCCTTCATATCTATGGAGGAATCGTAGAGATAATTCAGGAAGTTTTCTTTAATCCCAGTAAAGAATTTCATCATTCGTTCCTCCCTTCGTAATGTATCATTTCTTCGGGAAGAACGCTCTTCATAACCCGCTCAAATTCACCTA
This sequence comes from Lachnospiraceae bacterium, assembly GCA_017418645.1. Taxonomy (GTDB): domain Bacteria; phylum Bacillota; class Clostridia; order Lachnospirales; family Lachnospiraceae; genus FD2005. The sequence continues at coordinate 16,564 of JAFOND010000213.1, forward strand.
TATCAATAGGCTTTGCAATAAAACCGTCAAAGCCTTCTTTCATAAACATCTCCCGCGCGCCGCTCAAAACATTGGCTGTGAGTGCAAGGATAACAGGATTTCTGTTGTTCTCCGATGCAACCTTTCTTATGATCTTCATGGCCTCTACGCCATCCATCTCCGGCATCATGTGATCCATGAAGACGATATCATAATCTCCGTCAGTGTATTTCTTTACAGCCTCACTGCCGCTTTCGGCTGTATCAAGATCAAGTCCGTATTCTTTGAAAATACCCGTGGCAACCACAAGATTCATGGGCTCGTCATCAACTATAAGAGCCCTGATTCCGTCAAAAGAAAGCTTTCCGCTGTTAATGTACCCCCTTACACCGTCCTCGTACTCTCCGTTTACGATACGGACAATCGCAGAGCCGTAAAGAGGTTTTGGAACAAAAAGCACACCGTTTTCGGATAATTTCGAATGGTCATCATGAGTGGTTACGATCACATGGCATTTTTCCTTTGCCACATTATCAAACACTTCCTTTTCGGCTTCATATTCCACTTTTCCTGTGAACACATGGGACACATTCAGTTCATCCATAAGCTGCGAAAACTCTTTGATGTCCCCTGTGGCATACATTTTAAGTCCAAGTCCGGCAGCAAGAGTTGCCGACATATCCCGTTTATATTCCCTCATCTTGGGCACTTCGGTTTTCCCGTTCCGGATAAAGTATAAAATGTCGTTCACCTTATCCCGGTCTATGGAAAGACACGGGTTTTTATCCACCACCTTCTGTGGTATGGAAAGATGTACCGTAGTACCCTGTCCCTTTTCACTGTCAATACGAACAAAGCCTCCCATCTTACGGACAAAACCGAACACAATGGAAAAGCCAAGACCGATGCCTCCGGTACTCCGGGTTCTTTTTTTATTGGCCTGATACATGCCTTTGCTCAGCATTGCTATCTGCCCACGGTTCATGCCGATGCCGGTATCCTTAACCTCTATAATAAGGTTGATTCCGTATTCCTGAGGTTCGGATAATATCTTCAGGCAGACACCACCCTTTTTTGTAAACTTTAACGCGTTATCCAAAAGGAGCCTCAGGATCTTATGAAGCTTTTCTATATCACCTTTTAACACGGCGGGTGTCCCCGGTTCCAGATCAACGATTAGTTCCAATCCGTTTTTATTATCTATGGATCTGAAATAAGTTACGGCATCGTTTACCAGGGAGTCGCACATATAATCGCTCTCCGTAAGGAGAAGTTCATTTCGCCTTACCTCGGTATAATCCTGAATGTCATCTATCTGATGTGTCAGCCTTATGCAGGCCTCTCTGATGGATTTAAGTTCTTTTCTGTCCACATCTTTTGAAATGACGGCAGTCATGCCGTTTATTACATTTACGGGAGTCCTGAGTTCGTGGGATACATTGGACATAAAGTCCCCCACATCCTCATGCTCCTTATCAATGTCTCCTTTGTAAAGATCCACTTCTTCCTGCTTAAGATTTCTGTCCGTTATGGAAATGCGGCAAAGAACGTATATGGAAATGAGCGCCGCCATGTGCGCAATGATCTCTCCAACGGAATGTCTGTCCAAACTGCCACCGGAAAAGTGAAGCGTAATAAAGCGGTAAAAAATGATCAGCACGTAAAGAATAAGCGAAATATTAAGATACAAAACTCTGTCAAACAGTGAAAATGCGATCATAAGAAGAGCTGCAAGAACCGCAGGATTCACAAATGCGTTTTCATGGGTACCTATAAAGAAAACCGACACAGCGGCCAGCGTGAAATACACGGCTACCCTGTGGTCGGTCTTTAGTTTCTGGGAAAAGTGGATCCAGAGCATGGCAAATATTCCCAATGCAATAAGAAATACCATCCAAAGTTCCCAACCGGAAAGCAGGGTTTCCGTAATAAACCCCGCCTGTGCTATTATAATGAGGGCTATGACAAGCCTCTCTTTTCTGATATCGTTCATTTGTCCCCCAAAGCTATATAAAAAGAGCCCCTACAGGGTTAAAGTATAGCGTATTTACGGGGTTTTCGCAAGTAAAAGACGAAACAGGGGGACGGTTCTTGTGATTGTAACAATCACAAGAACCGTCCCCCTGTTTGAATAATAATTTGTAATCAGATGCTCATCGCAATGTCCCATGCGCCCCAGACAACGGTACGAAGGTTTCCTACCTTCTTTGCGTCTCCGAGAAGATGCACGTGACGTGATTCTTTTTCAAGCGGCATGCTGTGGTAGCCCACCGACATGATAACGGAATCTGCAGGAAGTTTGGTCTGTCTCTTGGACTTCTCTTCCACGATAACGTAATCTTTTCCGATTTCCTTTACTCCGCTTTCAAGGTAAACCGGAACACCGTTCGTGCGGAAGAAGTCTCTTAAGTAACTGGAGTTTGCGAGGCAGAGATTCTTAACCGCCATAAGGTCGTTCTTCATCTCAACGATAACCGGCTTCTTTCCCTTATTGTAAAGGTCCAGAGCCATTTCACAGCCCGTAAGTCCGCCACCGATGATGATAACGTTCTCGCCTACCTGCTTTCTTTCAAGAAGATAATCGCATGCGTCCATTGCATATTCGTCCGCTCCCGGGATCGGAATATGATTTGCTTCCGCGCCGGTTGCGATGATGTATTCATCAGCATCGATATCCTTAAGGTCTTTAACCTCATAGTTTAACTTTACTTCGATGCCTCTCTTCTTAACCTGAAGCTTGTACCATTCGATAAGTCTCTTATCGTTTTCCTTGAAGTCCGGTGCAGCAGCAGCGATAAAGATACCGCCGAGTTTATCGGACTTTTCGTATATCGTGGGGATATGTCCGCGGAGCGAAAGAATTCTCGCAACTTCCATACCGCCGATACCGCCGCCGATGATGGCAACCTTTTTCGGATGCTTCGTCTTCTTAAGCTTGTAATGCTCGGAGTTCATTGATGTCGGATTTATGGCACAACGGCACATATGGATGGTGTCGTTGAAATCCTGATCGTTTGCAGAGCCTTCGTGACGTGTAAGGTCGAAACATGCCGCATGACAGCAGATACACGGACGTATCTCTTCTTCCATACCGCGCATAAGCTTTGTAACCCATGTGGGATCCGCAAGGAACTGACGTCCCACAACCATGGCATCGATATCTCCGTTCTTAACCGCCTTTGCGCCCGCATCCGGCTGCATACGTCCCGCACAGAGGACCGGAATGTCAACGAACTTCTTAATATGCGCCACGTCTTCGAGGTTACAGTTAAGCGGCATATACTGTGGCGGATGTGCCCAGTACCATGCGTCGTATGTTCCGTTGTCGCAGTTTAACATATCGTATCCTGCGTCCTGAAGATACTTTGCCGCGCGCTCGGATTCTTCCATATCACGGCCGATCTCGATATAATCTTCGCCCGGCATAGCGCCTTCGCGGAAGGCCTTTGTCTTTGATACTACGGAGTAACGAAGGGAAACCGGATAGTTCTCGCCGCAGGCAGCTTTAATTGCCTGAACGATCTCTACCGGAAAGCGGTATCTGTTTTCAAAGGATCCGCCGTATTCATCCGTCCTCTGGTTTGTGTACTTTAATGTGAACTGATCGAGAAGATATCCTTCGTGAACGGCATGTACTTCGATACCGTCTACGCCCGCTTCCTTACAGAGCCTTGCGGTCTCGGCAAATGCAAAGATAATCTCATCGATTTCTTTCTTCGTAATCTCTCTTGTTGTAACGCCGTCAGCCCAACGGTTGGGAAGGGGCGACGGAGCCGCAGTAAGATATTCGGCATCGATAACCGGTTTTGCAAGGGTATTTAATATCTTGTTACTTGCAAGGAGCGCAAGCGGTTCGGTAAGTGCCATGGAGCGTCCGAAACCCGCCGTAAGCTGGATAAAAAGCTTTGCTCCCGTTGCATGAACCTCGTCCATGAAGGCCGCAAGCTGTTTAAACTTCCCCTGGTTCTGATAAAGCCATTTTCTTCCGAGTACATCGCGTACCGGTGCAATACCCGGAATAATAAGTCCGCAGTTATTGTCCGCGATCTTCTTTAAAAGCTTTGCCGCTTCCTTATCGAAATGGTTCGGTTCCATCCACCCGAAAAGGCAGGTTCCGCCCATGGGTGCAAGGACGATCCTGTTTTTGATGGTAAGATCCCTTATCTTCCACTCCGTAAATAAGGGCTCATACTCTTTGTTCATCGGCATTTTTATAACACCTCCCTTAAAAATGTTTGTGTGTATTACGCGACCTTAACGATGACTCTGTTCTCCTCAAGATCAATGTGCGCGATCTCCCCTTTCACGCGCTTTACTCCTCCGAAGAGATCCGTAAGGATAACGGTGTCGCCGTCAACGTCTATTGTTTTTGTGTTTTCCATAAGAAGTGCCTGTGACACTTCGTCATAAGCATTTGCAAGACACATAGGTTTTCCTCCTTATGAGAAATTAGCCTCGTAGAGTTCCTTAGCCTTCTGTAATTTATGGATTGCATCCTCAAGATCCTTTGCGGCGCTTTCCGCAAGTTCCGCGGCATCATCCGCTCCCGCGTCCCTAAGATCCTTTGCGATGGTGATGAAATCTTCCGCATGGTGCTCGTTATGATGGATCGTATGCTCCATAAAAATGCTTATCTTATTCTCTTCCATTTTCTCTCCAAAATTAGTTATTTATTCTTCTTTGCCATGCCGAGGTGCATCTCTCTCATGCCCTCAACCTCATCGCAGACCTTCTTGAAATCACAGTGTCCGCAATCCGTTGCAAGTCCGTCATATATGTGTGTCAAGGACTTTGTGATATCGTCCGCGGTCTTTGCATATGGTTTCAGGATTTCAACCGTCTCAGCCTTTGTTATGAATATAACACGCACGTTCTTAACATGAGCGATCGCCTTGTATTTTTCGATATAGGCTTTTCCTATTGCCGAAAAATCGATGCCCTTTGCTTTGGCTTCTTTACTTATGCGTACCTGTTCCTGATTGCTTTGGGAGGACACCCGTACCATATATCCCTTGGGGAATACATGGTACCGGGCAAACTCCATATCTCTGATGGCGTTATAGGCTTCCTCCGATTCTCCGATCTCCTCTGTCTCTATGATCACGATTCTGGCAAAGGCAACATCGGAATTAATCCCGGATAAATCCGGCCCTACCAGGAAGACCCCGTCCTCACTCACGATATGTTCGGTGGAAACAAGGGTATAGTTTACGGATGGATTTACGCCGCCGCCAAGCTCGAATGCACTGTCCCGTTGCATAACAAGCTCGCTCTGTTCGTTAACCGGCCAAGCCGATGCGGCGTTATCCGTAATATCAACTACCCCTGCCTTCTTTGTTTCATCAAGAACAGTTTTTATGATACTGTCGTATAACTTCATAACCTCTTATATCTCCCGTGTCAGAAGTTCAGATCCGTTTTCTTTCTGTCAAAGATCTCATTTACGCGGCGATATGCCCACTCCATGAGTTTCTGATCCATGTTCCAGAAATAGACGATAAACAGCACACCGAGAGCTATAAGAAGAAACGCCATAATCTTCTTTACAACTTTCATGCGCCCTTCGCCATTCCTTTCTGACGCGCATACTCAGCGGCACCCAGGGCACCCATGAGCTGCGGGTCTGTCTTTAAGTTAACAACCTTTAATTTAAGAACATGCTCGATAGCATCCTTAAGACCGTCGTTCTTTGCACAGCCGCCGGTAAGTGTGATGGAATCCGTAGCACCTGCCTTCTTCGCCATAACAAAGCATCTCTTTGCTACCGCCATCTGGATACCTGCAGCGATCTCATCCATTGCTTTTCCTTCACCCACAAGAGTGATAACTTCGGACTCTGCGAAAACCGTACACTGTGCAGTGATGGGGATCACGTTCTTTGCGGTAAGGGAAAGCTTTGAAAATTCGGGAAGTGTCATCTCGAATGATCTTGCCATTGCCTCGTAGAAACGTCCCGTACCTGCCGCGCACTTATCGTTCATTGCGAAGTTCTTTACGGTACCGTCCTTATCGATGGCGATGCCCTTGATATCCTGTCCGCCGATATCGATTATGGACTCTACGGACGGATCCGTTACATGTACGCCCATTGCATGGCAAGAAATCTCGGATATATTCTCGTCCGCGAAGGGAACCTTGTTACGGCCGTAACCTGTACCGATAAGGTATGCAAGATCCTTTGAATTCTTGATTCCGTCAACCTTGCCGCATACCTCTTCCATTGCTAGCTTTGCGGATTCCTCGGCGTTGATCTTTGATTTCATTGTGGTGTCGGCAACAATCTTGCCGCTCTCGTCAAGGATCACCGCCTTTGTGTAGGTACTGCCTACGTCACAACCTCCAAAATACTTCATTTTTTTGTCCTCCTGTATTTTTGTATTTTTATTTAAATTAATTACCAGCTGGCGTCATCTTCGAAATCCACGAGGGACGGATCTATCGGTTCCTCGCGCATTACGGTACGCATGTATTCGTTGACCTTGGAGCGCATGTCCTTACGGGATACGGTACGCGGATCC